>NZ_DASZGI010000199.1:0-40194 GCF_035938995.1 Actinocrinis sp. | reverse complement strand
GCGTACGCCTGGATCCGGCCGAGCAGCCCCTTGGTCGGGTCCTCGCCGGTCCGGCCGTAGCCGTGCATCGGCACCACGTTCTCGCCGATGACCATCGGGATGCCGAGCCGGCCCGCCTGCTCGCTCACCGCCGCGCCGAGGCCGCCGGCCGCCTGTGTGGAACCGAATGCGCACACGAACACCGGCAGCGGCGCGGCGAATCCGCCGATCGAGCAGTCCAGGTCGACGTCGCCGTACAGCGGCTCGCGTCCGAGGTCGAGCATCTTCTCCATCCGCCGGGGCACGAAGACCGGCGGGACGACGCGCGCGAGGTCGAGCTCGTCGGTGACCGGCCTGACTCCGCTCGTCGCGCCGTACAGCATGCGTCCGTAGCCCTCGACGTCGGGGAAGATCGCCGCCGTGCCCTCGCGAGCACGGGCCCTGATGGCCGTCTCGGGCAGGAAGGGTGCGTGGATGCTGTTCACGGCGCCGCCACCCCCGGCAGCTTCGGATAGGCGCTGGCCTGCCAGATCGCGTCGAGCCCGGCGATGTACCGGGTCAGGCGCTCGAGGCCGAGGCCGAAGCCCGCGCTCGGGCGCAGCCCCTCCTTGGCCAGCTCCAGGTACCAGGCGTACTTGGCCGGGTTCTCCCCGGTCTCGCGCATCCGCTCGATCAAAGTCCGGTACTGATACGTGCGCTCGCCGCCGCTGGCCAGCTCGCCGAAGCCGTGCGGGGCGATTAGGTCGAAGTTGTTCAGGGTCCCCGGCCGCGTCGCGTCCTCGCCGTCGGTGAACCCGCGCGAGCCCTTCGGGTAGTCGACGATGAAGAAGGGCCGGTCGGTCTGCTCGGAGATGAGCTTCTCGCCCTGCCAGTCGATCTCGGCGTCGGCGCTCTGGCCGTGTCGCAGACCTCGCAGGCGCTTGACGGCGCCGGTGTGGGTCAGCCGCTCGAAGTCCTTGGTCAGCATCGCGGTGAACGAATCCGGGTCCCGGTCGAGGGCGGCCAGGTCGGCCTTGGACTCGCGCAGAGTGTAGGAGACCACGTGCCGCAGCAGGTCCTGTAGAAGATCGAGCACGTCCGCCCGGCGCACCTCGGCCACCTCGACGTCGATCTGGGTGAACTCCACCAGGTGCCGCCCGGTGTCGGCGGTCTCCAGCGGCTCGAGCCGGACGTTCGGCGCGATGTAGAAGACCTTGTCGAAGGCGAGCAGCGAGGCCTGCTTGTACAGGATCACGCTGGTCATCAGCTTGTACTTGTGGCCGTAGTAGTCCACGTCGACCTGCTTGGCGCCCCGGCAGCCCGGGTCGGTCACCGGACCGATCATCGGCGGCATCATCTCCATGAAGCCGTGTCCGACCAGATATTCGCGGGCGGCCGCGGTGATGTTGTTCTGGACCCGCAGTGCCGCCTGGGTCACCGGCGAGGTCAGGTGCGCCCGGGTCCCGGGCGGGGTGCCGCCGGCCGTGGCCGTGCTGATGAAAGTCGTCTGGGTCATGACATACTCCCGAGTTCCCTAAGCCGTGGTCCGCGGGCCGTGTGTGCCTCGAGCACGGGCCGCGGCACCCGCGCGCCGAACCGATCGTCGAATCCGCTCTGTACAAATCGCAGGGCACTGAGAAGACTGGCGGAGGTCAGCCGCTCGCCGGCCGGCGGCTCGACCAGGTCCGCGATCGGCAGCGCGCCGATCCGCTGCCACTGGAGCCGGCCCGCCGCGTCCAGGAAGCCGCGGGTGCGGCCGGCGTTGTCGGGGTGCAGGCAGAACGGCACGTCGAGCAGGCCCCTGGCGAACGCGGTCACCAGCGCCCGGCCGAGGTCGTCGTCGAGCCCGAGTACGCATTCGACCAGGGCCGCGGCCTGCTCCAGGATCCCGGTGCGCTCCGCCGCCGCGCGGCGCAGCGCGCCCAGTGCAGCGTCCGCCGCGTGTTCGAGCGCTGCGACGTTCTCGCCGACGGTCGGGATCCGGTGCGCCTCGGCGGTGGTCTTGACGATGAGCCGGCCGGCTCCGGAACGCACCGCCAGCCGCGCCGACTCGGCCAGCAGCTCCATCGCCCCGCCGAAGGTGCGCGGGAAGACCCCCATATACGTGTAGATCACCACGTGCGTGCGGGCGAACGGCAGGAACCGGCGGCTGAGCTGCTGCAGTGCGGCGACGGCCTCTTCGTCCTGCCCAGGGTGGGTCTGCTGCGCGTAGCTCAGCGAGATGCACCGGATGCCGTGCTGCCAGAAGAACATGCCCTCCAGCAGGCTGAGCGCGACCAGCAGCGCGGGCGGGCACAGCTGGCCCATCATGCAGCCGCCGAAGGTCTCCAGGTGCGGCTCGGCGCCGGAGTCTCGCGACTCGGCCAGCATCTCGCACGCCTGCCGCCAGTAGTCCACCGCCAGCTCCAGCGGCATGCGGCTGTACGGCAGGCAGTACGAGACCGGGCCGCCTTCTGTGGCCGGCAGGCCGCGCTCCAGCAGGGTTCGTATGATCTGCCGCGGGTCAGCCGAGCCGTGCCGCACCTGGACCGGGAAACGCGCGGTCAGCACGCCGCCGAGCATCTCGGCGGTCGTCGCCGGGTCGCGGTCCACGATCGGATAGCCGTTGAGCTCGGCGTCGTCGAGCATTGCCTGCCGCACCGCCTGGTGGTCGCCCAGCCGGGTGTAGCTGTCGAGGGTGATGGTGCCGACGGTGGTCGCCCGCGCGGCGCGGGTCGCGAGCAGCCCGCGCCGCATGACCGCCGGGTCGGCGAAGCCCATCCGCGGCTGGACGACCAGCGCGCCCTCGGCGTTCAGGGCCGCGACCACCTCGCCGAAGGATGGTGTCGGCCGCACCGCGATCTCGGTCATGCGACGGCCAGGGGCGCCGCGGGCCGCGGGGCGAGCGCGCCGACGAACGAGGAGAACCTGGTCAGCCCCGCGCCGTCCTCGAAAACCGCGTCGAACCCCGCGGCCAGCAGCCCCGCCGCGGTGTGCGGGCCGCCGCCGGCCACGTCGAGCTTGCCGCCGATCACCACCGGCAGCTCTGCGAGCGCCGGGTCGGCCCGCAGAGCGCTGATCAGGCGCAGCCCGTCCTGGCGGCCGTGCCCGTTCAGGCTGCTGATCACCACCAGGTCCGGCCGCCGGGTGCGGCAGGCCTCGATGATCTCCGCGTCCGGGACGCACGCGCCGAGGTTCGTCACCCGGCAGCCGAGCTCCTCGAGAAGCAGCTCGAGGTAGGCCAGGTTCCAGGTGTGCGCGTCCGAGGACAGGCCGGTCAGCAGCACCTCGCGGCGGCAGTCCGCGGCGCCGGCGCCGACCGTCTCGAGGGTCATCGGGGTCCGTCCGCGAAGCACGCCCCGGCCGTCGCCGCCTGGTGAGACAGCGTCCTGATCTCGATCAGTGCGGCCGCCTTCTCGGCCAGGCGCAGTGCCTCGGCCGGGGTGTCGGCCGTGGCCATGACCTCGCCGGCTCGGTCCCACGAGCTGTGCAGCCCGTCGAATACGGCGCCCACCTCGTAGTCCACCCCGGCGTGGTAGACGCCCTCGATCCGGCCGGCCTCCTCGAGCCCGCGCACCTCGGCGACCACGCCGGGCTCCAGGCCCAGAAACCGGACGGCGCCGCCGCCGCGGGCCCGGGCGGGCAGCTCGACGGGCACCGGCTCGCCGCGCATCACCGCGAAGTAGGCGCGGTTGAGCTCCACCGGGTACGCGCGCTGAATCAGGTCGATGATGCCGTCGCCGGCGAACCGGCCCGCGCACTCCACCAGGTACGGCTCGCCGTCCGAGACGATCCACTCGCAGTGCACGATCCCGTCCCGGAATCCGACGGCCTCGACCACGCGCTGCGTCTGCCGGGCGAGCAGTTCCGTGAGATCCGGGTCGATGTCGGCCGGCACGATGTGGGCCAGCTCGACCGGGCGCGGACCGGGGAACAGCTGCTTGCCGGTGACGTTGGCGAACAGCCGGCGCCCGGCGGCGACCAGCATCTCGACGCTGAATTCGTGCCCGGAGACGAACTGCTCGGCGAGCATGCGCACCTCCACCGGCCGGTCGGGGACGAACACGCCCTCGTCCTGCGCGGTGCAGTCCAGCCACGCTTGCGCGACCTCGGCCGGGTCGGTGATCACCTGGGTGCCCACCGACGCCTGGCGGTTCGCGGGCTTGAGCACGACCGGGCCGGGGTGCGCGGCCATGAATTCGAGCACGTCTTGCGGGGAGCGCGCCGGGACCATCAGGGGGTTGCGAACGCGTGCCGCGCTGGTCACCCGGCGCAGCAGTTCCTTGTCGCGCAGGATCCCCGCCGCGCCGTAACCCGCGCCCGGCAGGCCGTAACGCTCGGCGAGCCTGGCCGCGAACGGCGTGGCGTACTCGGTCATCGGGACCACCGCGGTCGGGGCGAGGTCGCGGTGGGTGTGGAAGAACTCGTCCGCCCGGCCGGGCAGCTGGTGCTCCCACTCGATGAGCTCGCGCACCAGGGGCGAGGCGTCGGTCTTCTCGCGCGCCCCGCGCTTGCGCACGACGTCGGGCTCCTCGACGAAGACCACCGACCCGGCCGGCAGCAGGTCCGCGAACGCGGTCAGGGCGGCGCCGACGTAGCCGACCAGGACGACGGGTCGGGAGGCCGACGGCTCTTGTTCGGATGCGTGTGTCACGGCTCTTCCTCGACGTAGTACCAGTTCTCCGGATTGATCAGGGCGTACGGGTTGACCGGCGCGACGCCGCGCAGGTTCGCGGCGACCTCGAACAGGCGCTGCGGGAAGTTGGGCATGAAGATGACCGGGACCTGCTCGCTGATGTACTCCTGGTACTCGTACAGCGCGTCGAGGTCGTCGGTGGCGACGGTCCGGGCGATCAGCTCGTCCGCCCGCGCGTCAACGTAGTTGCTGAAGTTGCTGCTCGCGCCGCTCTGGAACACGTTCTCGCCGGTCGGGTAGTTGAAGATCCAGCCGCCGTTCCAGCAGTTCAACTCCCACAGCCGGGGGTTGTCCGGGGTGGACGGCCCCGGGCCGTCCTCCACCACGAGCACGGAGCCGTAGACCTGTTCGAGCCGCAGTTCGATCCCGGCCGCGGCGGCGTCCGCCTTGTACTTCTCCATGATCTCGGCCAGCGCGACGCGGCCCTTGGCGTAGCGCAGCAGAAGGCTGAGCTCGGTGCCGGCCGGTATGCCCTCGCCCGCCTCGCCCGGCCCGGTTCCCGGCCGCACGCACACCGCCGGGGTGACGCTCACGTCCCAGCCGTTCTCGGACAGCAGGGTCCTGGCGCGTTCGATGTCGAACGGCCAGAACCCGCGGCCGTCGCGCAGTTTCGGGGAGAGCAGTTCGCTGCTCGGCAGCATCGGTATGGGGCCCGACGACGACCAGCCGTACCCCTGATACGTATCGCGCGCGCCGCTTTCCTGGTCTATGCAGCTTTGCAGCGCTTGGCGGATGTACGGCTGCCGGATGAGGTGGCCGAACAGCCGCGGGTTGGCGAAGTTGAGCGCCATGAAGCGGATGTTGAAGAAGACCTGCGGCACCAGCGTGTACTGGTCGCCGAGCGGGTTGGGCCCGCCGGTGGTCGGGTCGCCGTCCGGCTGCACGCCGTAGCTCAGCGGCAGGAACCCGACCTGGATCCCGTCCGGCCCGTGCGGGCCGGCCTTGAGCAGCGCGTACTCCTGCTCGTCCGAGGTGGTCGGGATCTGCCGGAACTCGTCCAGGTACGGCTTGTTCGGGCCGCTGTAGTGCTCGTTGGGGACGAAGGTGACCACCCCGTCCTCGGTGTAGCTCTTGAGCCGCCACGGCCCGTTGACCACGCTCCAGACCGGGCTGTCGGCCCACTTGACGCGGTGCTTGTTGGTCTCCTCGACCATGTCGCCGTTCTCGGCCAGCAGGTAGTCGTACACCGCCTCGACCTGGTCAGGGTCCTGTGAGGCGTTGGCCGGGCCGTCCGCGGTGCGGTCCCACGCCTTCGGCATCGGGATGATCATCGTCAGCTGGTTCATCAGGATCCAGCGGCGCGAGTACGCCCGGTCGAAGGTGAAGCTCACCGTGTCCTCGGCGACCTTGCCGTAGGAGGTCAGGTTGTCCGGGAAATAGCCCTCGGTGTAGAGGCCGTAGCGCGGGCCCTTGCGGGCCAGCATGTTGACCCAGAAGATCACGTTGTCGGCGCACACCGTCTCGCCGTTCGACCACTTCCACGGCTTGATCCGGATCGTGACGGTGCGCCCGTCCGCGCTCCACTCCGGCTCCTCGCCGATGCTCAGGTCGTAGTCGATGGTCGGTTCGCCGTCGCGGCCGAGCCAGTACAGCGGCCGGTACATCAGCGCCTGGAATTCACAGACGTTGCGGGTGCCGAACCGCTCCGGCGGGGTGAACGGGAAGATGACGGCGGGCGGGAAACCCGGCATGCACGCCCAGGTCACCGTGCCGCCCTTCACGGCGCGTTCCCGCACGGGGCGCGGCCGGGGCTGCACCGACAGCTGCTCCACCTGCTCCAACATGGTCGTGTCCTTCGCTTCGCTGGTCGGTTCGTGTGGGGCTGTGTACGGGGCTGAGTCGCACGCAGGCGTGGACGGCGGCGGCCGCGCTAGGCGGTGGTCGCCTCCAGCGCCACGGCCGGCTTCGCCGGCGCGGCCATGGGCTTGATCAGGCTCAGGTAGGCGATCAGGATCTGCGTGGTGGTCATGGCCGCCAGTCCGACGAACGCCCAGCGCACGCTGGTCGTGTCGGCGAGCGCTGAGAAGCCGACGGTGGCCGCGGTGCCCAGGGCCAGGCCGAACGCCTGCCCGCTGCCGAAGATCCGGCCGACCCGCTCCTCCGGGCTGGCCCGCATCAGGAGCACCCGCGAGGAGATGCGGGCCTGCGCGAAGACGAAGCCGGCGAACGGGATCAACGCCATCAGCACGATGTAGTTCAGGCTCTCGACGAGCAGGAAGGCGCAGTTGAGCAGGCCCGCGGCGACCGCCAGCTTCAGTCCGTCGATCCGGGCGATGAGCCAGGGGTAGCAGGCGGCGCCGGTCAGGAAGCCGATGCCGGCCAGCGCGTCCGTGACGCCGATCAGCCACGGGCCCTTGTGGAAGGTGTGCAGGATCAGCACCGTGAGGATGGTGTTGACGACGATCACGTTGGCGTTGCCGCTGGTCCACAGAAGTACCAGCCGCTTGATCGGCCGCTCGGTCGGCGCGATTGCGGCGCCGCCGGCTGCGGCCGGAGTGTCTGCGCCGGTGGTGGCCGCCGCGCCCGGCTTCGGCTGCTTCGCGCCGATCAGGTAGGTCAGCACCGCCGAGGCGATGAAGGTGCCTGAGTTGAACACGAACAGCGGCGTGGCGCCGAACCAGGTGACCAGGAATCCGGCCAGCGAGGAGGACAGCAGCATGCCGGCGTTGTTCGCCATCTCGAAGTGGCTGTTGAACTTGTCCAGCCGGTCGTCCCGGATGCGCTCCTTGACCAGCGCGTTGCTGGCCGGCATGAACAGCGCGGCGGAGCAGGCGAGCAGGAAGTTCGCCAGGTACGAGCCGAGCGTCGCCGAGCCGTGCAGCCAGAGCCAGAGCGGCAGCGCGAACGCGGTCAGCGCGCTGGCCAGGTCCGCCGTCATGCTCAGGACTCTGCGGTCGAGCCGGTCGGCCAGCCGGCCGAACAGCACTGAGAGCGCCACCTGCGGGATCGCCACCGCGATGAACAGCCAGCCGACCGACAACGTGGTGTTGCCGGCCCGGAACACCAGGATCGCGGCCGCGGTGATCTGGAAGGTGTTGCCCGACGTGGTGATGAAGCCCGCGGGGACGAGCAGCCGTTCGGCGCGCCTGGACTGCCGCAGGCTCGCGTTGTCCGCGTTCGCGGCGGTGTCGATGGACATCTTGACCTCTAGCTGTATTCGATGCCGGGTGTGATGTTTCTGCGATGTTGACCGGGGCGGCCGCCAGAACGCCCCGGGCAACATCGAAGGGCGGTGGTCAGGCGCGTGCCGAGGCGGCGCGCATGCTCAGAGCGGGGACCGGGAACGCGGTGGTGGTCGCGACGTCGAAGGCGTCGGCGGCCATCCGGGGCTCGAACCCGCCGACCCGTGCGGCCTCGGCCGCCAAGTCAATCAGGATCGGTGAGGCGCTGGTGATCAGGGCACGTAGTTGGAGGTACGGGTCGCCGAGGCGCAGCCGCAGCGCGTCACGGTCCAGCCCCTGTTCGCCGGCCCGGTCGGCCTGTTGGCGAAGCCGCGCCACGTTCTGCACGATCAGGTCGGCGGCTCGGCTCAGGCTGAAGCTGCTCAGTTGCAGACAAAGGCTGAACCGCTCGACGATTACCGCGGCGTAACCCCGCGCCTCCGGCGAGACGGGCAGCGGCTCGTCCTCGACCCCGGCCTCCGCGGTGAGCTTGGCCAGCGTCGCGGCCAGGTCGTTCCACGGTCCGACCAGCCGCTCCCCGGCGACCTTCTCCAGCGCGGCCCGGCTGAAGTTGGTGCGCGAGTGCTCGGGCGCGGTGAGGTTGAGGTAGAACCGTGCGATGTCCCGCGGGACGTCCTGCACCAGGTCGCGGGTCCACACCAGGTGTCCCTTGCTGGTGGAGAACTTGTCGTTGTCCAGCTCGTAGAACTCGTTGCACAGCAGGGTGTCCGGCAGGATGTACCTGCCCTCGTGCGCGATGAGTTCGGCCACGTGCACGCCCGCCCAGATGAACAGGTTGTCGAAGCCGACGAAGAACAGCAGCCGGTTGTCGTGCTCGGCCAGCCAGGCGTCGTCGTTCGCGGGGACGTGCTCGCCGAGCATCCGCCGCGCGTGTGCGTGGCAGTACATCGACGCCGGCATGCCCTCGAGCCAGGCGTTGAGGGTCTGGCCCGGGGTCTCCGCGAACGGCGCCGGCATGCCCCAGTCGATCGGGTAGGTGATCGGGAAGTCGGGCAGCGGCTTCGAGAGCAGCTCGCGCATGAAGGTCACCGCGTGGGGGCGCCACGAGGACTCCTTCTCCCGGTGGAACGCGATGAGCCGCTCGCGGTACTCCTCCAGCGGGAAGACCATGATGTCGGCCTCGCGCAGGGTGACCGGGTCCGACGGGTCGAGGATGGACCAGGGCTCGATCAGCGCGTCGAAGTCGATCGGCAGGCCGCAGGCCTCGCAGATGCCGCCCCGGCTGTCCGCCAGGCAGTGCGGGCAGTCGCCGCCGACCAGGCCCTCGACCAGGAACTTGCCGGTCGCCTCGCTGTACGGCAGGCGCACGGTGCGCATGCGGAACTTGCCCAGCTCGTAGAGCCGGTTGACGTAGTCGTACACGGTCGCCCGGTAGCCGTCGTCGGTCGGGGCGAAGCCGTCCAGGTCCACGCCGATCGCCTCGAAGGTGCCCTTGATCAGGCCCCACGACTTCGCGGTGAGCTCCCGCGGCGTGGTGCCGAGGCGCGCGGCGCTGGTGACGCAGTAGGTCTGGCTGTCGTCGCCGCCGGAGGCGAACAGCACGTCGCGGCCGGTCGCGCGCAGGTAGCGCACGTGCGTGTCAGCCCCCACATAGGGGCCGGCGACGTGGCCGACGTGCAGGTCTCCGTTGGTCGTGGGCGGGCCGCCGATCACGATGGTGCGGCGGCCGTCCGCCTTGTCGAGGGCGCTCATCGGGTGTCAGGCCTGCGCTTCCGTCTTCGCGTGCCGGTCGAGGAAGACGTGCGACATGTCGGTGTCCCACCAGATGCAGTACATCTGGAACTCCTCGGTGCCCTCGTTGACCACCCAGTGCTCGTTCTGCGGGGGGAAGTGCACGATGTCGCCGGCCTTGAACGGGCGCCGCTCGGTGTCCGATGCCACCTCGGCCTCGCCGGTCATCGCGATGATGAGCTCGTATTCGTGGTGCTGGTCGCGCCCGGTGGCGCCGCCGGGCGGCACCACGCACCAGGAGGCTTCGAAGGGGGCGTTGAGCAGCGCCCACGGCACCAGCCGCTGGGCGTCCGCGCCGTTCTCCCGGTTGAGCTTCTCCCGCACCAGCGGTCTGATCTCCATGTCCTTCTCTTCCCTTCCGTTGGGTTGCTTCGGTCAGCCCGCGACCGCGGCCGCGACCCTGCGGGCGCCCGGGACGCTGGTCGGCCGGGTCCCCGCGACGACGACGGCGCGGTGGGCGAGGATGTCCTGCAGCAGGTCGTCGGCCCGGGCGGCGAGCAGGCTGAGCAGCGAGTCGCCGATCCCGTGCGTCGCCTCGTTCACGCCCTGCAGGTAGCAGGCGGCCTCCGCGGGCCCGTCGATCACCATCCGGTAGTCCCGGGTGACCTCGACCTCGCCCTGGCCGAGCGACTCGGACAGCGCGCGCACCATCGCAGGCATCTGCGAGCTGTAGCCGGTGCCGAGCAGGACCAGGTCGGCGCGCACCTCCTGCACCGCGCCGTTGCGCCAGTCGGTCAGCTCGATCACGACCTCGTCGCCGTCCTCGCGGGCGCCGGTCACGTCATGCATGGGGATCAGCCGCAGCCGCCCGCGCCCGGTGAGCCGGTCGAGGTAGATCTGCCGGTACAGGGTGTCCATCGTGCCGACCGAGAGGCCCGAGTAGTTGGTGCGGTGCATCTCCAGCAGCATCTGGCGGCGCGCTTCGGGCCTCGACGCGTGGAAGGTGTCGACGTAGCCGGCGAAGTAGAGCTCGTTGATGAACTTGCTGGTCTCGCCGTTGGCCGGTCCGGTCGCCCGGTACACCATGGTCGGGCTGCACTCGGGCAGGTCCGCCTGCACCGCGATGAACATCTCGGCCGCGCTCTGCCCGGAGCCGACCACCACGACGCGGTACGGCTCGTCGCGCTTCAGCTCGGTGATCCGCTGTCTGTACTGGGTGCTGTGGATGAGGCGCTCGGGCGCGACGGCCAGCAGCGGTTCGGGGATGCGGGCATCGCGGCCGGCGCCGATCACGAGGTAGCGGCAGCGGTACGTGTCGCCGTCGGCGGTGCGGACCTGGAAGCCGGTGAGCGTCCCGTTGGTGTGGACCGGCGTGGCTTCGACACACTCGCGGCCGAGCCGCAGATCCACCAGGGACAGCGACTCGGCGGTCCACCGCAGGTAGTCGGCGAGCTCGGCGCGGTAGGGCAGCAGGCTGCCCATGTTGACGAACTGCTCCAGCCGGCCGATGTCGTGCAGATAGTTGAGGAACGAGAACCGGCTGCGCGGATTGCGCAGGGTGACCAAGTCCTTGATGAAGGACACCTGGGACATCGCACCGGGTATCAGCATGCCCCGCTGCCAGGTGACCCGCTCGTCGCGCTCGAGGAGCACCGAGTCGCGAGCCAGGTCGGGGGCGAGCTCCTCCAGCGCCACCGCGAGAGCGAGGTTCGACGGGCCCGCGCCGACAGCCAGCAGTTCGACATCAACAATCGCCATAGTGTGCACCCTCGTCATGGGAGTGGTCTTCTTCGATGAGCTGTGCGCCCTGCTGCCGAGTCGGCAGGTGGATCCTGTGCAACTACACCGGCATCCCGGCTTGACCGGAATCTTTGATTCGAACAGAACAATCAACGCCGCACCTTGGGGCAGCGCGGCAGGTCAGGGCCTTGCGGAGCCGTGCGCGCAGGTCGGAATGCGCGCGCGAGAAGAACAGTCGGCGGAGCACTCATCGCAGGCCACGATGACGGTGGCTACCGATACCTGCGAAGGTTGAGTCGGTGACGTCAGTATTCGATGTGGGCGGCCGTCGCGGCGCGCCTTGTCAGGTCCTGGCGGCCTGGTACTCCGTCCACACCTTCTTCGGTACGGACATCCGCCACGAGTTCACGACCAGCGCCTCGAGCTCGTCGTGGTCGATCTCGGCCAGCCAAACGCGCACCCAGTTGTAACGCATGTCCGACGGGATGGGCAGCATGTACTTCTCGGGTTCGGCGGCGATGAGCGCGTTGCGCTCCTCCTTCGGATAGCCGAAGCCCAGCTGCGTCTCGTCCGGGGAGATCGAGAGGAACACCAGCCGTCCGACGCGGAACTTGACCCGGTCGCGGACCAGGGCCTCGTAGGCGCGTGGCAGCGTCAGCGCGAGCGCTCGGACGTCCTGCGCGGTGACCGCCACTTCATCCCTCCCCGGTCCGGTCGGCACGGCCGGACATGGTGACCGTTACGTAGAGGTATTCGTCGAGGAGCTTGGCCAGCGACACGGTCGGCCGGCCGACCAGCGCGGGCAGGTCGCCCTCGGTCGCGGCGGCTTCGGCGGCGACCAGTGAGGCCCAGCGCCGTCCTCTGCGCTGGTGCTCGGCGAACGCGGCGCCATCTCGCGCACGGTATAAGCGTTCTGCGATTGCCGCGTCCCAGGGCATGATCGCGTCCGGCCGCAGCGCGTACATGGCCTTTGCCGCGGCCGTCGGGCCGAGGGTGCGCCTGGCGCGTGGGCCGACGCTCACATCGAGCGCGGCGAGCGCGGCATAGGCCGAGCCGATGGCGTCGATGTCGTCGTCGGAGAGCCGGGACAGGCTCACCGAGGGCAAGCGGTCGTGCCACTGCGCCCACCACGCGGCGGCGCCGGTGTCGAAGGGCGCCGGTTCGCCGTCGCGCGGGTAGCGGATGCGGCAGCCCCAGGAATTGAGCCAGCGCAGCAACAACGCGCGGTGGTCCGACCGCGACAGGTCGAGGGCCGGCTTCACCGTCTCGAGCAGGCGCAGCCACGAGGTGTCGACATTGGCGAAGCCGTTGAACACCGAGGCCGTGTGCTTCAAGTCGGCGAGGTTCGGCGCGTCATCAGGCACAGCAGACCAATCTAATGGCGGGGTAGGACAGTCGCGGGCCGCGCGAGCCTCGGCGCACCACGGCGCGTCAGGAGTACGTCGGCGCCGGAACGCCAGGGCAGTGGCGGGCGGGTGCGAAGCAGGGGATGCCGCCCGCCCGCCACTGGTCGCGCGCGCCGGCGTCACCAGATCTGCGCGATCGGCTGGGCGTCCCTCACCTCCTCGTGCATCGCCAGCATGAAGTCGCGCGTGTCGACGATGGCCTGGACGAAGCCGGCCTCGACGTCCTCCCGGTGGATCTGGCCGGCGTCCAGCAGCTGCTCGACGGCGCCGCAGGTCATCCGGGCGTGCTCTTCCTCGCCGCTGGAGTCCAGGTGGATGTCGAAGAAGATCGTCTCGGCGGTCGCCCGGGGGAACCGCTTCATCAGGGCGAGGGCGATGAGCGAGAGCTGGAAGTCGGACTCGACCTCGACGGCCAGCGCGTAGCCGATCGCGTGGCCGAGCTCGGCCTGGTAGCCGGCGGTGTTCTTGCGGACGAAGTCCTGCGCGGACTCCGGCGGCTCGCCGAGCTCGAAGCCGAGGGTCTGCATGTACCGCTTGAAGATGCCCCAGTGGCTGCTCGGGGTGTTCTCCTCGCGGATGATGTTCTTGATGTACTCGCGGTACCAGTCGTTCCCGGTCGACTTGAGCGTGCCGGGAAGCACGGTCTTGTTGAAGCCGTAGTTGGAGCCCCAGTAGTAGGCGGCCAGGAACTGGGCGAACTCGCCGTCGGACAGCGAGCCGTCCGTGATCGCGACGTGCATCGCGTTGTCGATGTGGCCGAGGCCGCGCGCGCCGCCCTTGATCAGCCGGTTGAGCCACTCCAGGGCGGACGGGTCCTTCCGCTGGTCGATCCGGGTGCCGTAGAGCCACTCCAGGCGCTCGGTCGCGGTCTCGAACTCGCGCGCAGTCGCCTCGGCGAACAGCGCCCGAGCCGGACCCTGCTCGTTCTCCTGCTGTTGAGTCATGGGCTGAACTCTCTCTTCGATGCGAAAGCGGACGGGGCGGTCCGCCCCGCGCGGTCTCCGCCGCGCCGGGAGGGCCCGGGGCGGCCGCGCCATCGTGCGAAGCGGGCAGCATGACGATGCCGCGCAGCGTCGATGGCACGGCGTGGTTGATGGCACGGTGTGGTTGTGGTGTGGTGATGTCGGGTGACCGATGCCGACAGCCGTCGACAGGGCACCGCAGGACTCCGGCGCGCCGCAGCGCGACGCCCCAGGCGTCAGCCCACAGAGAGTCGCTCCGCTCCGCGCCGCCATCCGGCCCCGGCCGGGGGACGCGGGCGACTGGCGCCCGAAATCAGCATTGCACCGTGGCCGACCCGGTCGAGCCGGTGCTCAGCGCAGACGTGCGCATTGCGCGATGTCGCAAGGGGGCGGATGCGACTTTTCCGCCCCGAGCGGGCACGTGGCTATTGAGGCCCGCGCGGCTCAGTCGGCGAGCGGGTCGAGCTCGACCACGGTCTGGGCGGCTGCTTGGTCGAGGGCCGCCTGGCAGGCGGCGGGGGAGTCGGCGCGGCAGATCACGAATGCGTAGCGGCTGAGGAAGCCTCGGGGCGGCAGGCGGAGCTCGGTGCCGTCGGGGACGACTTGGACCGCCTTGAAGAGGCCGGGCACCTGGTCTTTTCCGGGAAGGCGAACCGTGCGGACGCGGCCGTCCCGCGGCGGGTACAGGAATCTGATCCCGAATACCGCCTGCTCTGTGCGGGCCAGGTCGGGGCGGACGTCCCGGGCCAGGTCCACCGCCACGTACGCGGGGTCGACTCCGGTGGCGAGCTTTCCGAGGTAGGGGATGAGGTCGCCGCCGATCCGGGCGTTGATCTCCACGATCACCGGGCCGCGATCGGTCAGCTTGACCTCCGTGTGGGTGATGCCGTCGCGGACGCCCGCCGCTCGGTGGCCGTTCTCGAGGACCTGCCGCAGCTCCTTGTCATCCCAGAGCGGGTCTTCGGCGTCGACGACGTGGCCGATCTCCTCGAAGTACGGCTCCATCCCGACCACCTTGCGCGCCAGGCAGAACGGGAGGTACTCGCCGCGGTGCACCGCTCCGTCGATGCTGATCTCCGGGCCGAAGACCATCTCCTCGACCAGGGCGCCGCCCTCGTACGCCTTCGCGCCGCCGAAGCTGCCCTCCTCGGCGACCGCGAACGCGTGCCCGATCTCGTCAGGTCCCTGCGCCCTGACCACTCCGATGCTCGCGCCCGCGCCGCGCGGCTTGACCACCACGGGATAGCCGATTCGTTCTGCGGCCTCGCGTGCTTCGGCGGCATCCGTGACATAGGCGAACCGCGGTTGCGGCAGACCCGCCTCCGTGAGCACCTTGCGGTTGCGGTGCTTGTTGCGGCAGTTCTGCACGCCCTCGCCGCCGAGACCGGGCACGCCCAGCACCTCGGCGATGTTCGCGGTGCTGACGACCAGCGTCTCGTCGTAGGTCCAGACGCCCTCGACCGGGTACTGCTTGGACAGCTCGACGGCGGTCTCGACCAGCAGTTCCCGGTCGGGGATCAGCCGCCGCCGGTCGAGCAGCGGCACGACCGTGGTGCCCTGCACGTAAGGCTTTTGCCACGTCGACTCGACACCGTCCAGCAGCCAGAGCGGTGCCTTGCGCGCGGCCGACTCGAGAAGGTACTCGCGGTAGTGCTGGCCGGAACTGCCGATGACGAGGAGCACGATGACCTCATAACCATGATCGCCGGATGGCTGGCACGCGCGGGAACGCGGCGTGTCAGTGGTGCGAGGGACGCGGCGAGGGCGGCGGCGTCGGATCGTCGTCGTCCTCGTCCGCGAAATCCTGCTTCAGCACGCCCCGGGTCGCGATCAGATAGCCGAGCTGGATCGGGCTTCCGCTGCCGAGCTCGCTGGAGATCTTGCCGATGTTGGTCGTCAGGGTGCGTGCGCTGATACCGAGCTCGCGGGCGATCCGGCTCTGCGTATGCCCGCTGATGAGCATCCTGATGATAGCTTGATGCGTCTCCGAGACAACCCCGTCGGGCTTCGCCGGCGCCACCGCCCCGTCCCAGGGCAGCGCGCGCGACCATACGTTCTCGAACAGCCTGGCCAGGAATCGCACGATCGCCGCGTGCCGGATCTCCAGCGCCTCCTGCCCGCGCGGGAACGCGGTCGGGATGAAGGCGACTTCGCGGTCGATGATGATCAGCCGGTCGATCACCTCGTCGATGGTGCGGATCTCGGCGCCGGCCTCGGTGACCCGGCGTACGTACTCGATCGTGGGGCCGTGCGTACGGATCGAGTGCTGATAGATGGTCAGCTGTTTGACGCCGCGCTGTAACGCGGGCAGCTCCCGCTCCACCGCGCGTTCGAGCAGTTCGTACGGGCGACCGCCACCGGGCTGGATGGTCAGCAGCTCGTCGCGGCACTCGTCGACCGCCGCCTGAAGCACCGAGCTGATGTTGTCGGCGCCGCGGATCAGCCTCGTGTCACCGCCGCGGTTCGCCGACCGGTAGACCTGATCGGCCGCCGCGTAGACCCCCTCGACCGACGCGATGGCCTCGATCTGCTGCTGCGACCTGCGCCGCAGCGGTCCCAGGCGAAGCGTCGCCGCAGTCGAAGGGGCGACCGGCACCAGCGCGCCGTCGCCGCCCGGCTGGAGCAGGCCGAGCTTCAGCAGGCACTCGGTGGCCCGGTCCGCGCTCAATGAGCCCTGCTCAATCGCCTCGGCGTAGCGCGCCCGGCCGATATCGCAGAGCTCGATTATATCGGTTTCGCCCGATTCCTCCATAGCGGTGCACATTCGCCCTCCTGCGTCATCGCGCATTGCGTAACTCTGACGTAACACCACGCTGTTTGCCGGTCAAGCCGGGTGCTTAGCTGACGCCAAGACCCGTGGGGGGGAATTCCACAAAACGCAGCGTCGACCACGGGCCGCCTTATTCCGTCGAATTAGAGTGGTTGAGGGGGTTCCCCAATGCAAAGCATCCCGAGAAGCCCGGTCCGCGTGCGGTTCGTTCCGCTGCTGGCAGTCGCCTTGGCGGCGCTGACCCTCGGCGTCGTGCCGACTGTGTCGCATCCGGCTGTAGGCTCATCAGTCACGCACCTCGCCGACTCCGAGTGGGGCGATTGATCGAACTGCCCCAAAGGGCAGTTAATACCGCCCCAGTGGCCCATTTACTGAGGCCTCAATTGATTCACCGTCGATGAGATACGGGCCCGGTCGCGCCGCCGGGTTCGCAGAGGCGCTCCGCCGAATGCCGGCCGAACCGCCGGGGCCACCCTTCGCGCCCCCAGCCTCTTCCCTTCCCGCAATCCAAGATGCGGATCCTCAAGGAGAACACGCATGGGCAGGCCCGAACGGCCTTTGGACGACGACGGCCCGATCGCCGACTTCGCCCGCGACCTGCGCGAACTGCGTAAGCACGCGGGCAACCCGAGCTACCGCGAACTGGCCCGCCGGGCGCTTTTCGTCCCGTCGGTGCTCTCCAGCGCGGCAAGCGGCTACCGGCTCCCCACCCTCGCGGTGACGCTCGCATTCGTCAGCGCGTGCGGCGGCGACTGCGCCGAGTGGGAGCGGCGGTGGCGCGCCGTCGCAGGGAGCGTATGGACCGCGGCGGATCCCCGTGCCGCCGGGCAGAGCTCTGCTCCGCCCGGCGGGCCCGGGGCCGATCCGGGCCACTCCAAGCAGCTCGCCCGCACCGGCCGAGACCGGGCGGCGCACCTCGCGCCACCTGCGCAATTGCCGATGAGCCCGAGCCTCTTCGTGGGGCGGCGCACCGTGCTGGCGCAGGCCTGCGCGGTCGTGCGGGAGGCCGCCGCGCCGCGGATCCCCCTGGTTATCAGGGGACCGATAGGCGTCGGCAAGACCGCTCTTGCGCTGCGCTTGGCCGACGCGGTCGCGGATGAGTTCCCTGATGGACAGCTGTACGCCGATCTGAGTACTTGCGGTCCGGGCAATCAGTCATCGGACAAGGTCATGCGGGGTTTCCTCAGGGCTCTGGGGGTTCCCGCGGATTTGGTGCCGGACGATCCGATGCAGCGGATCGGCCTTTATCGCTCCCTGCTGGCGCAGCGCAGACTCTTCGTCCTGCTGGAGAACGCGGGCGACGAGGGCCAGGTCAGGCCCCTGATCGCGCGGACCGCACACAGCCAGGTGGTGGTCACCAGCAGGGCCCGGCTGCTCGGCCTGGACGGCGCCCGCTGCGTCGACCTCGGCCCGCTCGCCCGCGCCGAGTCGGTGGCGCTGCTCGCTCGGCTCGTCGGGGACGGCCGGATCGGCGGGGAACACGCCCGCGCCTCCGCGGCCCTCGCCGAGCTGTGCGGCGACCTTCCGCTGGCGCTGGACATCATCGGCCGCAAGCTCGCCGCGCGGCCGGAGTGGTCGGTCCGGCACGCGGTCGCGCTGCTGGCCGACCGCGAACGCCTGATGAGCGGCCTGCGGGTCGGCGACGTGAACGTCAGGGACCGGCTCGTCACCGCCTACCAACTGCTGTCGCCGGACGGTCGCAAGGCCGTGCGCCAGTTGGGGCTGGCCGGTTCCGGGTGGACCACGGTGGCCGACCTCGCCGCCGCCCTCGAGATCCGCGCCGAAGCCGCGGACGAACTGCTGGAATCGCTGGTCGACGCGGGACTGCTGACCCGCGCCGAGACTGCGGGACGCTACCGGGTCTCCACGCTGGTGAGCGTCTTCGCCGCGGGAATCCGGCGCGACACCGCTCACTCCGCCGCGCCGCCCACGGTCCCGCGGGCCCGGCAGGGCGAACCCCAACGCGCACGGCACGTCGCGCAGCGCCCCGGGCAGTCCCACGGCGTGCGGATCTGACCGGGGTGCCGCCGCCCCGACCGCTTCGAAGCAGGTTGATTGTTCGAGCCCGACGGTCCTACCGGTCAATATCGCGCCCGGTTTGACTTTTCCCGGGTTGATTCTCCCGCCGGAGGTCCGGCGCCCGACGCGGAACAGGAGGTGTGCGGTGCGGATCGCCATCGTCGGCAGCGGTGTCGTCGGCCTGCTCACCGCCGTGAGTTGCGCGTCCGCGGGGCATCAGGTCTCGTTGTTCGAGCAGGCGGACATCCCCTCCTCGGCCGCGACCTCCCACGACCGCCACCGGGTCGTGCGCGGACTGCACCTCGGCGACCAGGCGAAGACGACCGCAGCCGTGCTCGCGCACCACAAGTGGGTGGCCTTACAGCACCTGCTGTCAGCCCGCTTCTACGAGCGTGTCGGCGCGCTGACCGTGTTGCCGACTGACACTGTGCTGCCGACCGAGGATCCCGTACAGGCGCGCCGGATGCTGGCCGACGCCGGCTCCCGGTCGCGGCTGCTCGGCCCGGACGATCTGGCCGCGCACTACCCGCAGATCCGGTTTCCGGCCGGGGCGAGCGCGGTGCTCGAATTCCAGGCCGGAGTCCTGCTCGCGGACCGGGTCCTGGCCGCCTGCGCCGCCTGGCTGCGCCTGTATTCGCACACTGAGTTGCATCCGCGCCGCCGGGCCGTCGGCATCGACGTGGACGGCCCGGCCGTGCGTCTCGCCGACGGCGATGTGGTCCGCGCGGACGCGGTGCTCATCGCGGTCGGCCCGTGGACCCGCGGCCTGCTGTCGCCGGAACTGGCCGATCAACTCGTGCTGCACAGGCAGAGCGTGCTCTACTGCGAGGTCCCGTCCGAGCAGGTGGCGGCCTGGGGGGACACCCCCGCGATCGCCTCGCTGGGCGTGCGCAGCGGCGCGTGGCTCGTGCCGCCGGTAGCCGACACCCCGCTCAAGCTCAGCGCGGCCAGCGCCTGCCGAACCGTGGCAGAGCTCGAAGACACCGCGACGCCGCTGCGCTGGCGCGACCACCTGGTCGAGGTGTTCTCGGAGCTGCTGCCCGGCTTCCGCGGCGACTGGCTGTTCGGCGCCCGTGACTGCTACTACCTCGCCCGCGCGGCCGGCGGCGACGCGATGGTCGCCGCGCTCGGCGGGTCGGTCCTGTCCTTCGCGGCCTGCGGCGGCGGGTCCTTCAAATTCGCCCCGCTGATCGCCGAGTCCCTCGCGCAACGCCTGACCGGCGCCGTTCCGGCGCCGACCGGCTTCGACCCCGTCGACACCGTCGTGGACGCCTCGCCGGCCGCCATCGGCCGCCGCCCCGCCGGTCTTGTGAAAGGTCTGTCATGAAGCTGCTCGCCCTGGAAGCCAGCCAGAACGCCACCTACTACCTCTCCCGCTACCAGCAGATCGTCGGCCTCGGCGCGGAGCTCTACGTCCTCAACGGCATCGGGACGGACGACTTCTGGCCGGCCGGCCGCTATCGCCGGGCCGGCGGCAAGCACGTGGACGACCTCATCGAGGCCGCGCGCGCCTGGCACGCCGAGGAACAGTTCGAGGGCGTACTCACCTTCTCCGAGTCCGCGGTGATCGCGGTCGCCGCCGTCGCCGAGGCGCTGGGCCTGCCGGGTATCGGCGTGGAGGCGGCCGTGCGCAGTCGCAACAAGCTGTTGATGCGGGAGGCGCACCGGCGGCTCGGCGTGCCGATCCCTGGATTCAGATATGTCGCCGACGTTGACGCCGCGCTGGCCGCGGCGCAGGAGTTCGGCTACCCGGTGATCCTCAAGCCGACTCTCGGCGCGGCCAGCAATTACGTCTTCCGGGTCGACGACGACGCTCAGATGCGCGAGCGCTACGGTCAGGCGCTGACCGGTCTCGGTCTGATGACCTGGTACGCGATGGAGGCCGACGGGGTGGACCTCGGCCCGCACGGCCTGCTGGTCGAATCCTTCCTGGACGGCCACGAGCACCTGATCGAGGCGGTGGTCTGGGACGACGAGGTCTTCCTCGGCTCCATCGTGGACCGGATCACGGTCGAGGGCGACACCTTCGAGGACGACGTGCACCATTCGCCGACCGAACTGACCCCGGAGCAGGTCGCCCAGGTGCACGCGGTCGTCGCGGCCGGGACGCGAGCGCAGGGGCTGCGCCGCAGCGTCATGCACGCCGAGGTGCGCTTCCACCACGGCCGGCCGCACCTGCTGGAGATCGCGGCCAGGCCCGGCGGCGGCGGTCTCGACATCATGGCCCGGCTGTCGGCCGACCACGACCCGATCAGAGCAATGATGGACATCGCCGGCGGTCAGCGCCCTGATGTGCACCATTTCCAGCCCACTGAGGTGCACACCGCCGCGATGTGCCTCCTCTCGGGCGGCGGGACGATCGAGTCCGTCGGCATCCCGCCCGAGGTGGCGGAGCACGAAGGCGTGTTCTACCTCAAGATCACCGCGAAGCCGGGGGATGTCATCCGCCGCCCTCCGGACGGCAACAACGTCCTCGGCGGCATCGGCGTCGCCGACGCCTCGCTCGACGACGCGCTGCGCACCGCGACCGACCTGGCCGGGAAGATCGAGGTCCGGATGGTCGGCGACCGCTAGGGCGTGCATAAGGAGGATCGCCGGGCCCGCGACGCCTGGCACGCGCTCGCTGCCAGACGCCGCGGGCTCATCCGACGCTCCGCCCTTTTTTAGACACGCCCTGGCCCGACACCCGGACGCGCCCGCGCCCGGTCCCTCACCCGACTGATCCTGGAGGACGACTTTGCCACGCGTGGCCACCCGACGCCGCTACCTGATGGTCCGGCCGACGTACTTCGACGTCGAATACTCGATCAACCCGTGGATGGACCCGTCCAAGCCCACCTCCACCGAGCTGGCCGTGGCCCAGTGGGAGTGGCTGCACGACCAGTTCGTGCGGCTCGGGCACACGGTCGAGCTGCTCGAGCCGCGCGCCGGCCTGCCGGACATGGTGTTCGCGGCCAACGGCGCGACGGTGGTCGACGGCCGGGTGCTGGTCGCCCGGTTCCGGCACCTGCAGCGCCGCGCGGAGTCCGCGGGCTACCTCGACTGGTTCCGGGAGCGGGGCGGCTGGGAAGTCCGGCAGGCGCGGTGGATCAACGAGGGCGAGGGCGACTACCTGGTCGCCGGGAACCGGGTGCTGGCCGGGTCCGGCTTCCGCAGCGATCCGCGCGCGCACGCCGAGGCCGAGCGGTTCCTCGGCCTGCCCGTGGTCGGCCTCACCCTGGTCGACCCGCGCTACTACCACCTGGACACCGCTATGGCCGTGCTGGACGCCGAGACGATCATGTACTACCCGTACGCGTTCTCCGCCGAGAGCCGCAGGATCCTGAGAAGACTGTATCCGGACGCGATCACCGCGACCGGCGCCGACGCCGCCGCCTTCGGCCTCAATGCGGTGTCCGACGGGCGGCACGTGGTGCTCCCGGAGGCCGCCACCGGGCTGATCGACGCGCTGCGCGAGCGCGGATACGAACCGATCGGCGCCGACATGTCCGAGCTGCTCAAAGCCGGCGGGAGCGTCAAATGCTGCACCTTGGAACTGCGCGCCGGCTGACCGACGCACCGCCCGTCGCCCGCGACCCGCCGCCGCGGGTCCCTCTGGTTAAGGAGACGA
The DNA here is from genome assembly GCF_035938995.1 of Actinocrinis sp. Lineage (GTDB taxonomy): Bacteria > Actinomycetota > Actinomycetes > Streptomycetales > Catenulisporaceae > DASZGI01. The sequence goes on along the minus strand of NZ_DASZGI010000199.1, from coordinate 18,201 downwards.
AGATGGCATCGCTCGTCCCGCCCGCGAGCGGCCGGTCCGGCGCCGCGCGCACCGCCCTGGTCGGCACCGCGCTGATCGCCCTGCCGATCGCGCTGACCATAGGGCTGCTGGCGGTCGGCTCGTCCGGGCGCGGCCCGGCGCTCGCCGCCCCGGCCGCCTCCGGCTCGTCGAACCCCTATCCGCGGCTGCTGCTCGCGCTGCCGGTGGTCCTGGCCGCCTGCCACCTGACCGGCGCGCTGGTGCGGCGGCTCGGCCAGTCGGCGGTGATCGGGGAGATCATCGCCGGCGTGCTGCTCGGCCCGTCGCTGCTGGGCGCCGTCTGGCCGGCCGGATTCCACTGGCTGTTCCCCAGCGCGGTCATCTCCACGATCAACACCCTGTCCCAGCTCGGCCTGATCTTCTTCATGTTCCTGCTCGGCCTCGAGATGGACCTGGACAAGGTGCGCCGGCGCGGGGTGACCGCGGCGACGGTGAGCCAGGCGGGCGTCGCGCTGCCGATGTTCACCGGCATCGTGCTGGCGTTCTGGCTCTACCCGCGGTTCGGGCAGCACGTCGGCTTCCTCGCGTTCGCCCTCTTCTTCGCGGTGTCGATGAGCGTGACCGCGTTCCCCGTGCTGGCCAGGATCCTGTCGGACCGCGGCATCGCCGAGACGCCGCTCGGCGCGCTCGCGCTGACCTGCGCGGCGGTCGGCGACGTGGTCGCCTGGTGCCTGCTCGCGGTCGTGGTCGCGATCGGCAGCCACGGCACGGCCGGGTCGGTGGCCGTGACCGTCGCGTTGACAGTGGTCTTCGTCGTGGCGATGGCGACGGTCGTGCGGCCCCTGATGGCCCGCTGGCTCGGCGCCCTCCCCGAGCAGGCGATGCTGCCGGTGCTGCTAGCCGGGGTGATGCTGTCCGCCTTGGCCACCAGTCAGATCGGCGTGCACCCGATGTTCGGCGCCTTCGCGTTCGGGGTGGCTGTTCCGCGCAGTGTTCTCGCGGCGCGGCAGGCGGCGGCGAAGACCGAGAGCGTCACGATGACGCTGCTGCTTCCGCTGTTCTTCGTCTACACCGGCCTCAACACGCGCTTCGGCTTGATCGGCGGCAGCCCGCGGCTGTGGGCCTGGTGCGGCGTGATCACGGCGGTCGCGGTGTTCGGCAAGTTCTTCTCAGCCACCGCGGCGGCCCGCCTGACCGGCGTCGGGTGGCGCGAGTCGTTGTCCCTCGGCGCCCTGATGAACTGCCGCGGGCTGACCGAGTTGGTGGTGCTCAGCATCGGCCTCCAGCTGAAGGTGATCAGCCCGACGGTGTTCGCGATGCTCGTCATCATGACGCTGGTGTCCACCGTCGCCACGGCTCCGCTGCTGTCGCTGATCGCCCGGGTGCGGCGTACACCTGCGGCGGCCGAAGGCTGACCGCGGGACAGAGAGGCCGGACCCGGCTGCCGGGCCCGGCCTCTCGCGCGTGCCCGGACGGCGCCGCGTATTCGAACAACTACACAAGGACGTCGTTGAACCCCCCTTCGGTTCCTAGCGTGTTAGGGCGCGATGCTGCCAGGCCCGTCAGCCGCCTGCCGCGTCGGGTGGCCCGCTTCGGAGCCTGGGCCCCGCTGAGCCCGGCTGGCTGGGTTTCGATCCGTTTCGGGACACCGGGATCGACCGATCTGAAGGGAGCGACCGTGTCTGACCCCACCTCAGGACCCCGACGACGCGGACCACAGCCCCTACGCGCCACGACGCGGGCCGAAGCGGCGCAGGCGCGCCGCGCGCGCCGCGGCTGGCGCGCGCGCAAACTCGGCGTGGTCCTCGCGGCCATGCCTGTTGTAGTCGTCGCAGGCGTCGGAATCGCGATGGCGACACCGCACCATCATCAGGCGCCACCACCGGCCTGCGCGGTCGGAAGCACCTCGGCCGCCGCCTGGTCCGCGGCGATCCCGTCAGCCTCTGCGAGTTCCAGCGCTGCGGCAACAGCTTCCAGTTCTGCGACTGCGGCCGGCCCGAGTACCCCCGCGGCCAACACCACTACGAGCGCGGCAGCCAACACCAAGTCGTCGTACCGCTATGGACACGGCAATTCGGCTGGCGCTTCGGCCAGCGCGTCCGCCCACACGACGTCCGCCGCTGCTTCCGCTTCCGCGTCTACATCCAGCGCGGCGGCCTGTGCGACGAAGAGTGCTGCCGCGGCCACGACGCCGGCCGCTGCGGCCGCGACCCCCAACCCGAACTGCAACCTGATCGTGCCGGCCAACCCGCTGTCCGCGAAGGGTCTGGCGACGCCTTACCAGCTGGTGGCGACCGATGCGGCGATGGGTCCGTGCCACGAGGCCAACGCGAACCAGTCGGCGTTCGTGGAAGCCGCGATCATCACCCAGGGCGGGAAAGTCACGCTCTATGACCCGTTGGTGATCGACCAGGGCACGCAGCCCGCGGCGCCGACGGTACCTGCGAACGTGCCCGCCGGGTCGGCCGTGGGAATCTGGTTCGGCTTCAACGGCACCAACCTCACGCTCAAGTCCGCCAACGGCACCAACTCGCTGGGGCAGGGCAACTGCGTCAACGGGATGGGCGCCTCGATCTTCGGCCAGTTCGCCTACTGCAACGCCCCGGCGTTCTTCCAGCAGGCGAACAACAAGATCGCCGCGAAGGCGCTGGTGGTCCCGCCGACCGGCACCGCGAAGGACGGACTGCCCTGCCCGACCACCCGTGACTTCAGCCTGGTGGACCAGGACCAGAGCGACAACGTGGTCACCCACTACCTCGCCAACGGCAACGGGCAGATCGCGCAGATGAACGCCGCGAACATGGCCAAGCTCGGCGGCAACGCCGTCGACCTGGCCAACGGTAGCGACAACCTGCTGCTGAACAAGTTCGTCGACCCGGCTCTCGGCTGCACCCCGTTCACCGTGCCGGACCAGTCCAGCGACAACCAGCCCTCCGGCTCGCTGCCGCTCGACGAGCTGTCGGCCGCCGCCAACCAGCAGGCCCCGATCGCGCTCGTGCCGCTCAACGACCCGATGACGCTGAACAACGCGAACCAGGACGCCACGAAGACGAACCTGTACCGCGTGGGCGTCGACCAGAAGAAGATCGGCCAGGGCGGCGACAACGGCAGCGGCGCGAACTACTGCAACAACCTGTTCGGCTCGCAGATGGGCATCGCGCGGGTGTTCAAGGACCAGGCCCTCTTCCAGAACGCGCCCTCCGTGGACGCGGCGATGGCCACGAACCTGTTCACCTTCCTGGGTATGCGCGCCAACCAGTCGTTCACGAACCTGGGTTGCCAGAACCTCATCCACAAACCGAACCCGATCGCGTTGGCCATGAACGGGAACAACGTGGTCACCAACGCGGTGATGGTGACGCTCGGCAAGACTCCGCCCAACCTCGGCACGACAGCGGCAGGCGGCGCGAACGGTACGACGTCCACCGCGACGCCCACCCCGAAGCCGTCCGCCACGAAGTCCGGCCACCCGAAGAAGGTCCACTGGTAGCCCGTCACCGGTAGGGACCTGAAAACCCACTGCGGCCGTCGTCGCGAGCCACCGATCGCGACGACGGCCGCAGTGGCATGAGCGGCTGTCGGTGAAGATTTGAGTGAGAGCGGCGAAGTTGTAAGAGCGGCGAGAACGTTGCTGTGAGCGCGAGAACGCTGCGTCACACGACGCGGCGCACGGCGTCTATCGGCAGCATGTTCCAGGGCGCGTACTGGATGCGCGAGCCGGTGCTCGGCGCGTGCACGACGACGCCGTTGCCGACATAGATCGCCATGTGCGTGTTGCCGTCGTAGAAGATCAGGTCGCCCGGCTGGAGGTTGGAGAGGATCGGCGCGACCTCGTAGCCGTCGGTGACCTGATCATAGGTGGTACGGCCGAGCGAGACCCCGGCTGCCGCCCACGCCGACTGCGTCAGGCCGGAGCAGTCGTACCCGGGATTCCCGGTGCCGCCCCACTGGTAGTAGATGCCGAGCTTCGACTTCGCGAACGCGACCGCTACTCCGGCGCGCCCGGTGACCGTGGGCAGCGTGGCTATCTGCTGCGCGGTGACGCCCCACGAGGTGGATACCGGCACGATCTCCTGCTGCTGCGCGAAGGTCAGCGTGGCCAACAGCGCCTGAGCCTGCTTGTCCTTGTCCAGGATCTGCGTGCGGTCGGCCGCTGCCTGGCTCTGCAGTTCTTGCAGCTGCATGAGCCGGTCAGCGGCATCCTTCTGCAGCGCTTTGAGCTGTGCCTGCTGGGTCTTCAACGACTTGAGCGCGACCGCCTCGCTCTGGCCAAGCTGATTCACCGCCATGGCCTTCTGCAAGTACTGGTCGGGGCTCTGGGAAAGCACCAATTCGAGCTGTGGGTCTATCGAACCGGACCGATACTGCGCGGCAGCCTGCGGGCCGAGGACCCCGACCAGCGCGTTCATCGACTGCTGGACGGTGGTCGCCTCGCTCTGAATCTGGTCGACCTGCTTCTGCAACGCCGCCATCTGCTCCATGCCGGCGTCGTAGTCGTTCGTGGCCTGCTCGGCCTGCCGATCCAGCAGCTTGACCTGGGCCTGGACGTCGGCGACGGATGCGGCGTGGCCGGCGGTCGCCGTCAGTCCGACGCCGGTGGCCGCGGCAGCGCCGGTGGCCGTGAAGGTGAGCGCGGCGCGCACCGCCGCGTTCGGGCGCCGATGAGAGGCCATGGGGCCGTGTCTCCTTCTTCGGCCGCCCGACGCGCGGGCGGCGTCGGGCGGCTCGAGGTTGAGACACGGAGGGAACCCCGATGAGGTTCACACACCGGGGGCTACGGTGCTTTCGATCTAGCTGTCGATCTATTGGTCGTTCTCGGAGAAGATTCCCTGCCCCGGGGTGAGGATGCCGTAAGGGTCGAAACGCTCCTTTGCCGACGCGAAGAACGGCCACTGGGCGCCGTACTGGATGCGCCAGTCGGCGTGGGTCATCGGGATCGACCCGACCGGGTACTGGGTGCCGCCGACGGACTGGGCCTGAAGGAACATGGTGCGGTTGTCCGCCACCATCGTCGCGGCCGGCAGCGCGCCGGTGTCCGGTGCGGCGGTCCGCAGCACCGCGAAGAGGAACGTCAGTTCACCGTCAGGGACACGAAGAAGCGGCGCGGTGAGCTTCGCGGTCGGCACCGGATAGAGCAGGACCACGCCGCTCGCGCCGATGTCGGCCGTGGTGAGGCCGGCCATGGCCGTCGTCACGTAGCCGTCGGTCGCGGCGTCCGGCAGGAAGAGGTTGAGCCACGGATGCGGGTCGTACCACTCGCCGGTGGACTGGAGGAAGGCGACGGCCGGGGCCAGGACATTGATGAAGTCGGCGTAGGCGAAGTCCTGGATCTGCGGCGGCCCCTGGAACGCGAGGTCGCCGATCAGGGCGTTGTCGTCCGGGGGAGTGGCGTCGTAGTACTTGGCACCTTCGAGGACGTACTGCCAGCCACCGCCGGTGACCGGATTGACTGCCCCCTCGAGCCAGTCGAAGCGGCCGTCGAGCACCACCTTGCGCTGCGCCGCCGTAAGGGCGTCCGCCGTGGGGTACGTGAGGTTGTACTGGCGCACCGACGTCGGCGCGGGCACGAGCTGGATCGTCGCCCGGGTGATGACGCCGACCTGCCCGAGCCCGGCCAGCGCGGCGTGGAAGAGGTCCGGGTCCTGCGTCGCCGAACAGGTGCGCAGATCGCCGGTGCCGGTCACGATGTCGAGATCGATGACGGTGTCGACCTGCGCGCCGTGGTGCTGGGTGGCGCCGCCGATGCCGCCCGCCGACAGCGTTCCGCCGATCGACAGTTCGATGTAGTCGGTGAACACCGGCGGAGTCAGCCCTTGCGCCAGGGCGGCGTTGAGCACCGCGTGCCACAACGCCCCCGCGCCGGCGGAGACGGTGCCCGCGACCGGATCGACCGTGATCGCGTTCAGCGGTGTCAGGTCGATGACCAGGCCGCCGTCGACCTGAGCCTGTCCGAACGTCTGGTGTCCCTGGCCGCGCGGGGCGACCGGTATCCGCCGCGGCCCGCAGAACTCGACCATCTCGGCGATGTCACGCACCGATCCCGGTTCCAGGACGGCCCGGGGGGTGCGGTGGATAATGTGGCCGAAGTCGTCCTCGAACGGTGCCAGCTCGGCCGGATCGAACAGCAGCCGGCCGTCCAGCGTCGGCACCCGGTCCAGGCCGGCGGCCGGGGAACCGGCAGCCGCCCACGCCCGGGTGGCGCCGTCGAAGCCGACGACCAACGCGCCGAGGCTCACGGCGCGGACGAACGAGCGGCGACTGGGTTGCGCGCGCATGTCCATCAGGGGGTATCCCTTTCTCCATCAGGCAGCCTTCTGATATTGAATACCAGACAGCCACCCGCGGCGAAGGGGAATCGACATGGAGGTCGAGCGACTGGCACCGGCGGAGCGCGACGATCTGGCGTGGATCGAGCGCGAGGCTATCCAAGCCCGCGCGTACGACGCCATGGGCGCCCGATACGACGAGGCCTTTCCGCACAAGGAGGGCCAGCTCACGTGCGTCGAGCGGCTACTCGAACAGGTGGGCCCCGGCGCGCGGGTGCTGGACGTGGGATCCGGCACCGGTTTGCCGACAGCGCGTCAACTCCTTGCCGGGGGATGTTCGGTGACGTGTCTGGACATTTCCCCAGGAATGCTCGAGCTCGCGCAGCGCAACGTGCCGGAGGCCGCGTTCCAGCTCGGGAGCGTTCTCGACATCCCCGACGGACCGCCCGCCTACGAGGCCGTCGTCGCGTTCTTCTCCCTGTTGAATCTGCCTCGCGCCCGGATGCGGACGGCCCTGCGCCGCATTCACAGCATCCTGACTCCGGACGGCTGGTTCGGGCTGGCGATGGTGGAGGCCGACGTCGACGACGTGTCGATCCCATTCCTCGGCACCCGGCTGCGGGTGACCGGGTATCTGCGCGACGACCTGCGCGAACTGTTGCGGGAATGCGGATTCTATATCGGCTGGGAACAGCTGCTCTCGTACGCGCCGGAGACCTCGGCCGCCCAGCCGGAGATTCAAATGTTCTTCCTCTGTCGTCGTGTGGACGAATCGTAGCCTTAGAATTCGCGGGGTCGATTTCCTTAGCGGCCAGGGATGTGGAGCGGTGGACCTGCGCGATCACCTGTCGTTCCTCAACGAGGCGACGGCCGAGATCGGCGCGGGCTCGGACATGTCCGCGATCGCCGCGCGGTTCGCCGCGGCCCTGGTCCCGCGCCTGGCCGACTACGCCGGCCTCTACATTCTCGAAGCGCTGTTCGCCGACGGCGCCCCCGCTCCGGTCGTCTCCACCGCCGCCGCTAGCGGTCCGATGCGCTGCCTTCTGCCCGCAGGCTTCGTCGAACCCATGGACGCCGCCGACCCGTGCCGCGAGGCGATGGCGTCGGGCGAGCCGGTGTGCATCGCGAAGTCCGCGCGGGACGGAGCGCCCTATCTCGCGGTGCCGCTAGTCCTGCGGGGACAGGTGTTCGGCTGCGTCGCGCTGACCCGCAGCCCTGGGCGCGCGCCGTTCGACGAAGTGGACGTGCTGACGGTCGCGCAGCTGGCCGCGCAGGCCGCCCTAGGCGTCGACAACGCCCGGTTGTACCGGGGTCAAGAGGTGGGAGCCGCCGAGGTCAAGCGCGCCGTCCCGCCGATCACCCCGCCGACGCTCACCGGCATTCAGGTGGCGACCCGCTATCTGCCCGGCGGCCCCGGCGCGCAGGCGGGCGGCGACTGGATCGACGCCATCTCGCTGCCGGGCAGCCGGATCGCTCTGGTGATCGGCGACGTGTTGGGCCACGGGGTGTGCGCGACCACCGCGATGGCGCAGCTGCGTGCCGCCGTCCAGACCCTGGCGGCGCTCGATCTGCCGCCCGACCAACTGCTGCGCCAGCTCGACAACCTCGCCCAGCGCCTCGGCGACAGCTATCTGGCGACCTGTCTTTACGCGGTCTACGACCCGGTCGCGCGGGTGTGCCTGTTCGCCAACGCCGGACACCTGCCGCCGATCCTGGTGCGTCCGGACGGCCGGGTCGAGCGGGTCGCGGTCCCGACCGGCGCGCCGATCGGCGTGGGCGGCGTCGCGTTCGACACCGCGGAGATCTCGGTCCGCGACGGCGACACCCTGGTCTTCTACACCGACGGTCTGATCCGCGAGCTTCCGGGCGACGTCGAGGAGCGGATCTGCGCGCTTACGGGGGCCCCGGACCTCGTCCGGTCGGCGGCGCTCGGACCGGACACGGTGTGCGACATGCTCCTCAGCGCCCTGAGCCCGGGCGGCGGCCCGGACGACGTGGCGCTGCTGGCCGCGCGGCTGAGCAGCATTCCGGCCGAGAACATCGCCTACTGGCTGCTCGCTCCGCTGCCGGAGACCGTGGCGCGGGCGCGACGGCTGATCAGGGAAAGCCTGGAGGGATGGGGTCTCGAGGACCTCGTCGACATCGCCGAACTGCTCGCGACAGAGCTGATCACCAACGCGATCCGGTACGCCTCGCGCCCCATCGAACTGCGGCTGCTGCGCACCCGCACGCTCGTGTGCGAGATCCGCGACGACGACCTCTACCTACCGATCCTGCGCCAGGCCGCCGACCTCGACGAGGACGGCCGCGGCCTGTTCCTGGTCAGCCGTCTGGCGAAGCGTTGGGGAGTGAGCCGGACGACGCACGGCAAGGTGGTCTGGTTCGAGCTCGCCCTCAATCAGTGACCTGAGGCACGAGGGCGCGCCCGGTCAACTTCGAAGAGCAATCAAACGTCCTGCAAGCGGCATGCAGGGTCGCGTGGAATGCCCTTAGGCGAAGGGCGATCCGGCTCGGCGCGGGTGCGTCGTCATCCCCCGAGGGACCGGACCGCAGGATGTCTATTGGGTAGAGGACGACTCGCGATGACAATGACGTCGACAGGCCCGACGGTCGACCCGGATCAGCAAGCTCTCGGAGAGCCGTGGTGGTTGACGGTGCGCTCGGCGCGCCGGGTGCTGGTGATGGCGTCCACGATCACCAGCGCGAAGCGGTTGTGGGACGTCGCCGGGCTGCTCCACGGGGACACTCGGGTGCAGCTGGAGTTCACTGTTCCGCCGAGCGTGTTCAACGGCGGAACGGCGCAGATGCTGGCGGCGCGCGGCGTGCCGGTGCTGCCGTGGGAGCGGGCCGCGGCGCAGCGGTTCGATCTGGCGGTCACGACGACCTTCGAGCACATGGACGAGGTGAACGCGCCGGTCGCGGTCTTCTCGCCGGGGGCCGGCCGCGACTCGATCGGCAGGCCGGGCCGCGGCCGCGACTCGCTGTCGGCTGGGATGCCGGTGCCCGCCGCCGTTGCACTCGGGCACGAGCGGGAGCTCACCTTGCTGGAGCAGGATTGCCCCGAGGCTCTGCCGGTCGCCGACGTGGTCGGAGACCCCTGTTATGACCGGATCACCGCGGGCGTGGGCCTGCGCGACCGCTATCGCGCGGCGCTCGGTCTCGCGCCGGGCCACAAGATGGTGGTGGTCACCTCCACCTGGCACCAGAACTCGCTTCTGGGCAGCGCGGCCGAGGTAGTCGAGCGGTTGTCCCGGGAACTGCGCGCCGGTTACCGCGTCGCGCTGCTCATGCATCCGAACATCTGGGCCGCGCACGGTTCGTACCAGATGCGCGCCTGGTACGGGTCGTGGATCGCGCGCGGGGTCGTGCTGGTGCCGCCGGAGGCCGATTGGCAGCCGATCCTGGCGGCCGCCGACTTCGTGATCGGCGACCACGGCGCGGTCACGCTGTACGCCTCCGCGCTCGGTGTCCCAGTGCTGCTCGGCTCGTTCCCCGCGGACGACGTCGAGCCCGAGGGCGCCGCCGCCGTGCTGGGCCGGATCGCTCCCCGGATCGTGCCCGACATTCCGTTGGCCGAGCAGCTCGAGCGCGCCGCCGCGGAGTTCGACGCGGCGGCGATGGCCCGGGTCGCCGATCTGATCACCTCCGAGCCGGGCGGATTCGCGCGGCACGCCCGCAGGCTGCTCTACCGGCTGCTCGGCCTCGGTCAGCCCGAGGCGCCCGCCTGGCTCTCGCCCGCCAGACCGCCGGCCCGGCTGGACGCGCTCAGGAGCGCGGCGTGAGCGCGCTCGTCACGATCAGGCTCGTCATGGACGCCGTAGACGCCTCACGACGACGGTGCGTCGTGCCGCAGACGCGGGTGGAGTGGTGTTCCGGCGATGGCGCAGTGGATGCGGACGGGCGTGCTGGCTGGAGCAGTCGGAGGCGTGGGAGCCGAGTGAGTGGAAACCGCCTGAGGAGGCGTCGTTTCGTCGCCCTCGGGCGGTTCGGGCTCCGGTTCGGGTTCCGCGACAGGCGACGGCAGCTTCGACGGAACGGCGAGCAGCGCCGTGATGGCGCCGACGACGAGCAGTCCGGCGCAGATCAGCATCGCGTTGTGGTAGGCGGGGGCGAGTGCGCGCGGGTCGGTGAGGCTGCCGGATCCGATGCCGGCCGCCAAAGGCAGGATCGCGACGGCGAGTAGTCCGGCGGCGCGCGCGACGGCGTTGTTCACGCCGCTGGCGATCCCGGCGTGCCGCTCGTCGAGCGCGCCGAGGGCGGTGGCCGTCAGCGGCGCGACGGTCAGCGACAGGCCCAGGCCCAGGACGATCGCGCCCGGCAGCACGCTGGTCGGGTACGGGGCGTGGGCGCCGACGCGGGAGAGCAGCAGCATCGCCACCGCGCACACGGCGGGTCCCACGGTCATCGGGATCCGGGGACCGATGCGCCCGGCGAGGGCGCCGGACCGCGCGGAGAGCAGCAGCATGAGGAAGGTGACCGGCAGCATCGCCGTCCCGGCGACCACCGGAGCGTAGTGGGCGACGATCTGGAGATTGAGCACGACCAGGAAGAACGTCCCGCCGAGCGCCGCGTATACGGCGAATGTCACCAGATTCGCGGCGCTGAAGGCCTTGGAACGGAAGACCTCGAGCGGAAGTATCGGGTGCGCGGAGCGCCGTTCGACCAGGACGAAAGCGGCCAGCGCGGCGAAGCCGAACGCGAGCGTGGCCACGACCTGCGGCGACCCGCCGCCCCGGCTCGGCCAGGCGGTGAACCCGTAGGTGAGCCCGGCGAGCGCGGCCGCGGCGGCGACGACGCCGGGCACGTCGAATCCGCGCACCGCCTGCGGATCGCGGGTCTCCGGGATGTACCGCGACCCGGCGACCACCACGAGCACGGCGAGCGGTGCGTTGATCAGGAAGACCAGGCGCCAGGTGGCGACCTGCACCAGCCAGCCGCCGAGGAACGGGCCGAGCGCGCCGGCGATCCCGCCCAAGCCCGACCACGCGCCGATCGCCCTGCCCCGGTCGTTCGGATGGAAGGAAGCCTCGAGGATGGCGAGCGAGCCGGGCGTCAGCAGCGCGCCCCCGACGCCCTGCACGACCCGCGCGGCGATCAGGACTCCGACGGTCGGCGCCAGTCCGCACAGCAGGGACGCCGCCGCGAACCAGATGACGCCGATGAGGAAGATCCGGCGGCGGCCGAAGCGGTCGCCCAGCGAACCGCCGAGCAGGATCAGCGAGGCCAGGCTCAGGGTGTAGCCGTTGACCGTCCATTGCAGCGCCGCCGCGTTCGCGTGCAGATCGTGCCCGAGGTGTGGCAGAGCGACGTTGACCACGGTGGCGTCGACGAAGGTCATCGCCGACCCGAGGACCGTCGCGAACAGCACCCAGCGGCCGGCCGGTTCGCCGTAGCGGACCTGAACCGGGCGCGCTGCCTGCTCCATCGCGCTCATGCAGCCGCTCCCCGCTCGATCGACGCGCCCGGGATCGCCCCGGCCTTAGGGGCAGACTACTTCCCGAGTCGTGTTCCCGAGTCGTGCGAGCTCATGGACTTGGCCGGGCGCTTATCAGGCGATCTCGCGCCGCAGGATGTCCTCGAGGGTTTCGCGCCGTAGCAGCAGCCGCTCGGCTCCGTCGCGCACGGCGACCAGAGGCGGGCGGCCGACCATATTGTAACCGGACGACATCGAGAGCTGATACGCACCGGCGGCGGGGATCGCGAGCAGGTCGCCGGGGCGGGTGTCCTCAGGCAGCAGCGCGTCGGGGACCAGGACGTCGCCGGCCTCGCAGTGGCGGCCGACGACGCGGGCGCCCTGAAGGGGCTCGCGCGAGAAGCGGCCGACGAGCTGCGCGGTGTAGCCGGCGCCGTAGAGAGCGGGGCGGGGGTTGTCGCTCATGCCCCCGTCGACCGCGACGAACCGGTGGCCGGACGGGGAGTGCTTGACGGCCAGGACGCGGTACAGCGCGACGCCGGCCGGCCCCACGATGGCCCGGCCCGGCTCGACGACCAGGCGGGGCACTGGGAGGTTGTGTTCGGCGCACCGCGCGGCCAGCCGGGGGAGCACCGCGGCGGCGTACCGCGCCGGGTCGAGCGCCGGTTCACCGGGACGGTAGGCGATCGCGTGCCCGCCGCCCAGATCGAGCTCGGGCAGGATGATTCCATACCGGTCGCGCAGCGTGGACAGCAGCTCCACCATCCGGTCGACCGCGATGAGGAACGGCTCGACCTGGGAGATCTGCGAGCCGAGATGGCAGTGCAGGCCCTCGAGGCGAAGGTGCGGCTGATTGAGCACACGCGAGGCGGCCTCGGCCGCGAACCCGCCGCTGAGGGGGAATCCGAACTGCTGGTCGTCGACGCCGGTGCGCACCGCCGCGTGGTGGCCGGCCGCCACGCCCGGCACCACGCGCACGTACACCCCCTGCGGCTCGTCCGCCGGCGCGAGCGCGGCGAGGTGCGCGATCTCGCTGAATGAGTCCACCACGATCCGCCCGACGCCGGAGCGGACCGCCAGATCCAGCTCGGCCTCGCTCTTGGCGTTGCCGTGCATGACGATCCGCCGCGCCGGGAAACCCTGCGCGAGGGCGAGCCCGAGTTCGTTGCCTGAGCACACGTCCAGGCCGAGGCCGTCGTCGTCCATCCACCGCACCATCGCGCCGCACAGGAACGCCTTCGCGGCGTAGAGCACTGTCGCGTTCGGCAGGGCGCAGCGATACGCGAGCGCGCGGGTGCGCACCTCGGACTCGTCGAGTACGTACACCGCCGTGCCGTGGCGCGCGGCCAAATCTGCCAGCGACACCCCGCCGACCAGGATATCGCCCTCGACGCGGCGGGCGCTGGCCGGCCACGGAGCGCCGAGGGGCGCGCCAATGGCGTGCGGGGACCGGTCGGGGTTCTTGGGACTCACCGGAGCGAGAACGGTCACTTCAACACCTGTATTGCGAGGGTGGCCGCGCCGGTGACGGCGCTGACCGCGAGGATTCCGGCGGTCTGGGCGTCGAACGCGGACCGCAGGGCGCTGATCCGTGAGGGCAGCGGACGGGGGGCGACCGGCTTAGGGACGACGGCACTGGGGACGAGCGGCTTGGGCTCGACGTGGTCTCGAACAGGGGCCGCGACGAGGCCGGGATCGACGACGAGCGTTTCGACGCCGCGCTCGTGCGCCAGCTCGCGCACCGCCCGCTCCGTCAGCCGGTAATAGGGCTGCTGCGTGCCGAGCACCGAGGCCAGCCGCTCCGCGCTGGTGAAACCGACGGCGCAGCGCGCTCCGTGCCGGTCCCGGAACATTCGCACCGCCACGCCGCAGCCGGCGTCGCGCAGCGGCACGAACAGCCGACCGGTATCAGGGGGTTGCGTATCCATCCCGATCAGATCCCTTCCCTCGTCCCGCCCGGTCCGGGCGGATCACCACCTTTCGACGCTATGCCCGCGTCGGGCCCTTCAACGCGCTTACTCACACCTCCCGAATGCCGCTGCGGCGGAAATCAACATCACGTTAACGTCGCTGTCTCCGCACCGTGGGTGACCTGCCACGGACCGGCCGTCAGCGCGGCGTGAGAAAAACGGGCGCAGGCGTGAGAGAGTCGTTGGGGTCGTATGTAAATGCGCTAGGAATCGCTTCACTGGCTCGGGGGAGCGCGCGGCTGCGCCGCCGCCGACCGGGCGGCATGCCTGACCCGGAAGACGGAGGACGAGTGCCGATGACGACCGAGACGAAGACCGCGGGGGCGCCCCCAAGCGGCCCGGCGGGCGGTGGCGAGCGCGACCGGCTGACCGTCCCGCAGGGGCTGGCCGCGCTGTCACTCGACGCGCTGTCCTCCGTGGCGTACGGCCCCGAAGCGATCGTGGTGGTGCTGGCGGTGGCCGGCAGCCACGGCCTCGGCTTCACCCTCCCGGTCACCCTCGCGATCGTCGTCCTGCTGGCCGCCCTCACCTTCTCCTACCGGCAGGTCATCGCCGCGTTCCCGAACGGCGGCGGCGCCTACGCGGTCTCCGGACGGCACCTCGGCCGCCGGGTCAGCCTGGTCGCCGCGGCCTCACTGATCATCGACTACGTGCTGAATGTCGCGGTCGCGGTCTCGGCCGGCGTGGCCGCGCTGACCTCGGCCTTCCCCTCGCTCTACAGCTCGACGACATGGCTGTGCGTGGCCGTGCTCGCGCTGATCACCGCGGTGAACCTCTACGGCGTGGCCGAGTCCGCCAAGGTGATGATCCTGCCGACGGTCATCTTCATCGTGGCCATCTTCGCGGTGGTCATCGTCGGCCTGGTGCGCGTGCATCCGGCTACCGAGCCGACACACCCGGCCGGCGGCGCCGCGAGCACGGTGGGCCTGTTGCTGCTGCTTAAGGCGTTCGCCTCCGGCTGTTCCGCGCTGACCGGCGTCGAGGCCATCGCCAACGCGGTGCCGACGTTCCGCGCGCCGAGGGTGAAGCGGGCGCAGCGCACCGAGATCGCGCTCGGCGCCCTGCTTGGCCTGATGCTGCTCGGCCTGTCGACGTTGATCGGCAAGTTCCACGTCGCGCCGAACGCCAACAAGACGGTGCTGGCGCAGCTGACCGACGCGGCGCTGGGCCACAACGTCGGGTTCTACATCGTCCAGTTCGCGACCATGGTGCTGCTAGCACTCGCCGCGAACACCTCGTTCGGCGGAATGCCGGTCCTGACCTCGCTGCTGGCCAAGGACCATCACCTGCCGCACGTGTTCGCGCTGCGTGCCGACCGGCAGGTCTACCGCTACGGCGTCGTAGTTCTGGCCGGCTTCGGGTTCCTCCTGCTCGTCGTGTCGAAGGGGAACACGCAGGCGCTGGTGCCGGTGTTTGCGATCGGCGTCTTCATCGGCTTCACCCTCTCCCAGATCGGCATGGTCCGGCACTGGTTCGAGCAGCGCGGGGCGGGCTGGCAGTGGCGCGCGCTGCTCAACGGCTTCGGCGCGCTGCTCACCGCCGCGGCCACAGTGGTCGAACTGATTGCGAAGTTCAGCGAGGGCGGCTGGCTGGTCTTCGCGGCGGTCGCCGTACTGGTCGCGATGTTCGAGATGATCCACCGCACCTACATGCGCATCGGGGCGGCGCTGCACGTCGGCGAGATCCCCGGCGAGCCCCACCCGACGCGCACCCTCGTGGTGGTTCCGGTCAGCACGGTCAACCGGCTGACGCAGGAGGCGATCGGCGCAGCGCTCTCGCTCGGTGACGAGGTGCGGGCGATCACCGTCACCCATCCGGACGAAAACGACACCCCCGTCGCGCTGAAGCTCGAAGCTGACTGGCAGCAGTGGAACCCACACGTGCCACTGACCGTCTTGAACAGCCCGGCGCGCTCGCTGACTCGCCCGATCGTGGATTACCTGCGCAAGGCCGACGCCGAGGACGCGCACGACCGCCTCCTGGTGCTGATCCCCGAGATGCAGCTCTCGCATTGGTGGCAGCGGCTGCTGCAGAACCAGCGCGGCGGCGTGCTCGAGCGGGCGATCCGCCGCCACACCAACGCCGTCATCGCGCGGCTGCGGTTCCGCATCGACGCCGCTTGAGACGAACGCTGTCTGAGACGAACGCTTCGTGAGACGAACGCAGCGTGAGACCGACACCGCTTGAGGCCAACTGGCACAGCCCTGAGACCACACCGCCTGAGACAACACCGCCTGAAACCGCACCGCCTGAGACCTACACCGAGTGAGCCCGCGAACACCTTGCGCGCCCACCGCAGAGGTCTAGTGTTGATCGGTGGAGAGCCGGGAAGTCTGGTCGGCGCGTAAGTGCTCCGCCTCGAGCACAGCACCCATGGAGGTGCGATGCGCTACGTGATTCCGGCCGTGTTGTTCGCCGCTTTCGCCGCGATCGTGCTCATCAGCCCGCACATCGAACCGCGCAGGCGGCGTGCCCGCGCTGCGGTCGTCGACGCCGAACTTCGCGGCCGATACGCCTTTTCCACCGGGTCGCGGGCTTCGTGGATGGAGACCCAGTCCACCGGATGGCCGCCGTTCCACTACGGCAAGCACCGGGAAGTCGACAGCGAACTGATCGGGGACGTGGACGGGTTGAGCGTCCGGGTCGCCGGTTACGAGTGCGTATTCGCCGGCACGCGGCACCGTTACGGACTGGCCTGCATCCTGTTGCCCAGCTCGGTCGAGTGGGCCGAGGTGCGCGGAGAGCCGGCGTTCAGCGCCGCACGCGTCCCCGATCACGTTCCGGACGGCCACCGCACCGGCGCAACACCCGAATTCAACCGGCTTTATCAGCTCTACGCCGAAGAGCCCGAGATGGCCATGCTGCTGACGTCCCGGAGCACCGCCGACGTCATGGTGGAAACGCCGGAGCGGTTCAGCTGGCGTGCCCTGGACCGTGAAGTGCTGCTGTGGAAGCGGGACGGCTGGAGCTCGGCCGACGCGCTGATCGCCGCGGTCCGCGCGGTCGCGCAGATCATCGAGCCGGTGCTCCTGACGCCGTGGCGCGGCTGAGTAAGCCGGAGCTGCCGGACGGCGGCACCTCTACGCCGGTCTAACGAGTTCCGCGCGGAGCTCACGCCCTGGTCGCAGCCCGTGTATGCATCGTGTTGAGAATCGGCCGCGGCCCTTGTCGGCGCTCGGCGGGTCAAGGACAGTGCGCGCCGTGGACACCTTGCCCCGCCCCGCGCCCCCGCTCATCCGGCGGATGGCGTCGGAGACACCCAGACGGCTGATACTTCTCGTCGCGGCGGTCACCGCGCTCGCGGTCGGATTCGTCATCGTGCTCGCCGCCGGGACGTCCTCGGCGCGTGCGGCGCTGTCCTCGATGTCCGCCAAGACCGGAGAGGTCAGCTCGACCAACGACCTCTACTTCCGGCTCAACGACATGGACGCGCAGGCGGCGAACGCCCTGCTGGTCGGCTTCACCCCAACCATGGCGATCCCCGCGTCCAACAACGCCCAGGCGTCCGAGTCGACCTACGAGCAGGACCGGGCCGCGGCGTCGCAGGACCTTGAGCAGATCGCGCAGAACGCCGCGCTCGCCGCGAAGGACACGAAGTTGCTCACCGCGATCGGCGGCTACGAGGGCCTCATCGCCCAGGCCGTCTATCTCGACCAGCACGCCGGACCGCAGGGCCCGGCGGCGCCGCCCGCGGCGGCGCTGGTGTTGTATGAGCAGGCGAGTGGCCAGATGCACAACGACATCCTGCCGATCGCTCAGAACATCACCACGAGCGACAGCTCCGACGTGAACGGAACCTACTCCGGCGACCGCAGCGGCGCGCAACGCGACGCGATCCTGGTCGTCGTGCTCACGGTTCTCTTGGCCGTGGCGCTGATCGCGGCGAACCAGTACTTGAGCCGCCGCTTCCGCAGGGTTCTGGCTCCGGCGCTGGGTCTCGCGGTCGTCCTCGCGGTCGCGGTGGGCGGACTGGGCGTCTCGACCCTGCTGCACGAGGCCCAGCAGCTCAAGGTGGCCAAGTCCGACGCGTTCGACTCGATCAACGCCCTGACCAATGCGCGCGCCGTCTCCTATGACGCCAACGCCGACGAGAGCCGCTGGCTTCTGGACCGCACACCCGCGCTCCAGCAGAGCTTCTTCACCAAGGCATCTCAGGTCGCGTCGGTACCGGGAGTGGCCGCCAACGCTGCGGCGGCGAATCCGAGCTCGTACTACGGCGCGCTGAACCAGGCCACCGACACCCTCGCGCTCGATGCCGGGGCGAACAGCGTCTCGAACGTGAAGTTGGGCGGACTGCTCGGCACGGAGCTGAACAACATCACTTTCCCGCACGAGGCCGAAGGCGCGGTCGCCACGACCAAGGCCTTCGACGTCTATATCCAGGACGATGGGACCATCCGCGCCGACGCTCAGCGCGGCGACCTCCAAGCGGCGGTGGCGTTCGACGTCGGCACCCAGGCGGGGCAGTCCAACTACGCGTTCTACCAGTACGACAGCGCCCTGCAGGACATCATCGGCATCAACACGAAGGCCTTCGACGCGGCCATCAGCAACGGTCAGAGCTCGTTGACGA
>NZ_DASZGI010000198.1:0-18495 GCF_035938995.1 Actinocrinis sp. | reverse complement strand
GGGGCGAGCGGTCCAGGGGCGATCGCCGGTGGCGGCCGGTGAGGCCCCGGAGGGGTGAAAAATCCGATGGACAAGCCGGGCGTGCGGTCCGACAGTGCATTGCGGAAGGGCGTGCAACCTTGGTGTATGTCGAAATGTCGTACCTGGAGCACACACTAGGTTGCGCACCGCTGTGCGTGCTGGCCGCGTGCCGATGCTGAGGACGACGATGAGCGGGCGGGTGGAATTTCAAGAGAGATGATGAGTGTTGCTCACATAAAATAAGCGCTCAGTAAGTAGCGAGGATCAGGGGAGATGCATGCCCGACGCGGGAGACGGGGGAGAGCGGTGGCTGCGCCGCATCCTGGGTTACACCTGGCGCTATAAGCGGCTGCTCGCGATCGCGACCACGGCGTCGCTCGCGATCGTCGGCGTCGGCGTGACGGTACCGCTGATCCAGCGCGCAGTCATCGACGACGTGATCATCAAGCGCACTCAGCCGCTCGCGCCCTGGGCCGGCGCGCTGCTCGGCGTCGCCGCATTGAACCTGATCGTCTCGCGCACCCGCCGCTACGCCGGCGGCCGCATCGGCATCGAGGTGCAGAACGATCTGCGTACCGATGTCTTCGAGGCGCTCACCCAGCTTGACGGCGAGGGCCAGGACAACCTGGAGACCGGGCAGATCGTCGCCCGCTCCTCCTCCGACATCAACATGGTCTCCCAGCTGCTCGGCATGGCCCCGGTGCTGGCCGGCACCGTGCTGATGTTCTTCAGCGCCCTGGTCGCGATGCTCGTGCTCTCACCGCTGCTCACGCTGATCGGCCTGGCGGTCGGCCCCGGCCTGTTCGGGGTCTCCACCCTGGCCAGGCGCCGACTGTTCCCGGCCACCTGGGACGCCCAGCAGAAGACCGGCGTGCTCGCCGGGGTGGTCGAGGCGGCCGTCACCGGCGTGCGCGTGGTCAAGGGCTTCGGCCAGGAACGCCAGGAGGTGGACAAGCTCGAGGGCGCCGCAAAGTCCCTGTTCGCCGCCCGGCTGCGCTCGATCCGCCTGACCGCCAAGTACAACCCGACGCTCGGCGCGATCCCCACCCTCGGCCAACTCGGCGTGCTCGCTTTCGGCGGCTGGCTCGCCCTGCATGGCACCATCTCTCTGGGCACCTTCCTCGCCTTCTCCGCCTATCTCGCGCAGCTCAGCGGCCCCGTGCGGATGCTCGCCAACCTGCTCACGTTCGGCCAGCAGGTGCGGGCCAGCGCGGTGCGCATCTTCGAGGTCATCGACTCCAAGCCGGTCATCACCGACCGCCCCGGCGCCCCGGAACTGCCGCGCGAGGCCGCCGGCCTCAGCTTCGACGACGTGACGTTCGGATACGTCCCCTCGCGCCCGGTCCTGCAGGGGCTCACGCTCGAAGTGCGCGCCGGCGAGACGGTCGCGCTGATCGGCACCGCCGGCTCCGGCAAGTCCACCGTCGCGATGCTGCTGCCCCGCTTCTACGATCCGGGCGGCGGAGCGATCCGGATCGGCGGACACGACCTGCGCGACGTGACCACCGACTCGGTACGCGCCGCGATCGGTCTGGTCATGGAGGACGCTTTCCTCTTCTCCGACACCGTCCGCGCCAACGTCGCTTACGGCCGCCCGGACGCCACCGAGGCGCAGATACGCGCGGCCGCGCAGGCCGCCGAAGCCGAGCGGTTCATCAACGAGCTGCCGCAGGGCTATGACACGGTCGTCGGCGAGCAGGGCCTGACCCTGTCCGGCGGCCAGCGCCAGCGGGTCGCGCTCGCCCGCGCCCTGCTGACCGACCCGCGCATCCTCCTGCTCGACGACGCCACCTCGGCCGTCGACGCCGCGACGGAGGCGGAGATCCACGCCACGCTGCACCGGGTGATGGCCGGGCGGACCACCGTCGTCATCGCGCACCGCCGCTCGACGCTCGGGCTCGCCGACCGCATCGCCGTGCTCGACGAAGGCCACGTGGTGGACATCGGCACCGCCTCCGAACTCGAGGCCCGCTGCCCGCTCTACCGGCTTCTGCTCTCCGGCCCCGGCGACGACGCGGAAGGTGTGGACGCCGGCGAACTCGTGCTCGACAACACCGTGGACGCGACCGTGGTCGACGGCGTCACGCCCGCGCTCTGGGACCGCTCGAAGGCGGAGGACCCGATCTACTCCGGAGCGGCTCGCGCCGCGAACCGGCTCGTGCGCGGAATGGGCGGTGGGATGGGTGGCGGACGGGGGATGATCGGCGCGATACCGGCCACCCCGGACCTGCTCGCCAAAGTCGCCGCCCTGCCACCGGCCACCGACACCCCCGACATCCGCCAGGATGTCGCCCGCGCCGAGGACCCGCAGTTCTCGCTGCGCCGCCTGCTGCGCCCGTTCGCCTGGTTCCTCGCGCTCGGCCTGCTGCTGGAAGGCGCCGACGCGCTCGCCTCGCTGGCGATCCCGGCCCTGATGCGCACCGCCGTCGACCAGGGCATCCAGGGCGCCGCGTACCACGTGATCGTCACGATGACTGTGTTCGGCCTGATGCTGGTGGTCGGCGACTGGATCGTCGAGGCGGTGCAGACGCGGGTGACCGGGCGCACCGGCGAGCGGCTGCTCTACCTGCTGCGGGTGCGTACCTTCTCCCATCTCCAGCGTCTCGGTCTCGACTACTACGAGAACGAGATGGGCGGCCGCATCATGACGCGGATGACCACCGACATCGACGCACTCGCCTCGTTCCTGCAGAACGGCGTGTCGACCGCGGTGGTGTCGGTGCTCACCTTCTTCGGCATCGCCGCCGCCCTGGCCATCGTCGACTGGCGGATGGCCCTGGTCGTCTACGCGGTGCTGCCGATCCTGGTCGTGGCCACGCTGATCTTCCGCTCGAAGTCGAAGCAGGCGTACAACGAGGCGCGCGACCGGATCAGCGCCGTGAACGCCGATCTCCAGGAGAACGTGGCCGGAATGCGGGTCACGCAGGCATTCCGCCGCGAGGGCGTGAACCGCGACCGCTTCGCTGGTAAGGCCGACGCGTACAAGGTCTCCCGGACCCGCGCGCAGAAGTACATCGCCACCTACTTCCCGTTCGTGCAGTTCCTCGGCGACCTCGCCGGGGCGCTCGCGCTCGTGTACGGCGCGCATCTGATCGTGGCCGGCAGCCTGACCGCGGGGGCGCTCATCGCGTACCTGCTGTACGTGGACATGTTCTTCTCCCCGGTGCAGCAGCTTTCCCAGGTCTTCGACAGCTACCAGCAGGCGGCGGTGGGCCTGCGCCGTATCCGTGGCCTGATGCAGACCCCGACCGCGACGCCCGAGGCGGACGATCCCAAGCCGGTGGCCGCGCTGAGCGGGCGCATCGAGTTCCAGGGCGTGCACTTCGGATACGTCGCCGGGGCGCCGGAAGCGCTGCGCGGGATCGACGTGGCGATCGAGCCGGGGCAGACGGTCGCGCTGGTCGGCGAGACCGGTGCGGGCAAGTCCACCATGGTCAAGCTCGTCGCGCGGTACTACGACCCGACCGCCGGAGGCGTCTATGTGGACGGCGTTGACCTGCGCGAGTACGACCTCGGCGCGTACCGGTCGCGGCTAGGCGTCGTTCCCCAGGAGGCGTATCTCTTCCCCGGCACGGTCCGCGACGCGATCGCCTACGGCCGTCCCGATGCCTCCGACGCCGAGGTCGAGGCCGCAGCCAAGGCGGTCGGCGCGCACGACATGATCGCCCGGCTGCCCGGCGGCTACCTTCACGAGGTCGGCGAGCGCGGCCGGAAGCTGTCGGCCGGTCAGCGACAGCTGCTGGCCCTGACCCGCGCCTACCTGGTGGACCCGGACATCCTGCTGCTCGACGAGGCGACCGCGGCGCTCGACCTGGCCACCGAGGCGGCGGTCACCCGGGCCGTCGACGAACTGGCCCGGGCCCGCACGACGCTGGTCGTCGCGCACCGGCTCACCACGGCGGCACGGGCCGACCGGATCCTGGTGCTCGAGGGCGGAAAGATCGTCGAGGACGGGCCGCATGAGGCGCTGCTCGCGTACGACGGCGCTTACAGCCGGCTGTGGTCGGCGTTCGCCAAGGCGGCCTGACGCACCGAGTCGGAGAACTGGGCGAACGAGGCGGGCGCGGAAGAGGAACGCGCCCGGACCGCCGGCGGGTAGCTGTGCCGCAAGGGGTGGTGGGGGATGCGGCGGGTGCGGCGGTCCGGGCGCCGGGCGGGAGATCGGCCCGGCCGGTTCGGGGGGAGGGGAGTGGCCGGGCCTCACGCCTGCCCGTCTTTTTCGGGAAGGTCCGTGATGGGCCGTGGTGCTGTGCGCAGGTGCGAGTGCTTTTCGCGGTCGGTCAGCCGACCCGCGCGTACCCGGCGACCGGCATGTACGAGTACGCCGAGTTCGACGGGTCGAGATTGCCTTCCACCACGCCGACGCTGGTGTTGCGCGCGTCGATGAAGTAGCCGTTGCCGATGTACATGCCGACGTGTTCCGGGCCGCCGGACTGCATGTAGAAGAAGACCAGGTCGCCCGGCATGAGCTGGGAGGCGCTCGAAAGCTGGGTGAGGCCGTAGAACTGCTCCTGCGATGTGCGCGGTATCGTCACGCCGGCCGACGCCCACGCCGCCACCATCAGGCCCGAACAGTCGAAGTAGCTCTGCCCGGCGGCGCCGTACGAGTAGCCGTCCCCGAGCTTCGCCTTCACATACGCGACCGCCGCGGCAGCTCGCCCGGAGACGGGCGGAAGCGCTCCGGTGACCGTGTGCACGGCGGTGGAGGTGCCCGTGACGGTCGCGCGCTGCGCTGCTGTCAGCGAGTCGAGGATCGCCTGCTGCTTCTGCAGCAGCGACTGCACCTGAGCCTTGTTGGCGGCAGCCTGCGCGAGGGCCGCCTGCTGCTGCGCCAGCGCGGCAGTGGCGTTCTTCTTGTCCTCTGCCAGCTGCGCCTTCTCTTGCGCGATCATCTTGAGCTGCACGGCCTCCTGCTGCGTCTCCTGATCGACCATGCCCGCCTCGGACAGGTACGTGTCCGGGCTGGCGTTGATCGCGAGCTGGAGGGTCGGGGAGATCGCGCCGGACCGGTACTGGGCCGCGGCCTGCATGCCCATCGACGTCTCAAGGGTGGAGAGCGCGGTCTGCTCCTGGGTGATCTGGGCTTGCAGCCCGTCCACCTTCTGCTGGAGCTTCGCGTACTGCTCCTGCGCCGCATCGTAGGCCTGGCCTGACGTCTCGGCCTGCTGATTAAGGGTGTTGATCTGGGCCTTGACCTGGTCGATGCTTGGAGTCGGCGCGGCCTGGCTGGCTGCCGGCAGCAGGGCGACGGTGCCGGCGGTGACGCCGACTACACCGAGCGCGGTGGCCCTGCCGGATACCTTCTGGGCGCGGTGGGACGCCATAGCTCCTTCTTCGGACGGCGCCTACCGAGTTAGCTGACGGGTTCGGGCGGAAGAAGTCGCCCTACGCCTCGCCCGACCCCGCGTTTGGACCGCGCGGTCTGGCGCGACGATTCACCCCGGGGTAACTGTGGGTCCCCGGTTCCCTTGCGGCGGTCCGACCGTCTTCGGGCTCTGCGAAGAGCGCCCAGTTCCGGTCCTGCCGACGCCGGGGATTCGGCGCGGAAGCGCGCGGTCGGCCTTGGATGGCTGACTGTGTCGCGAACTTCTGGGCCGTAACCATAGCGAGACCGGGGCCGGATCGCCGGATCCGGGCAGCGGATTTTTCCCCGACTTTGCCCGCGTCGCCGTATCAGGGTGGCGCCGTTCCAGCTCGCAGCCCGTGGCCCAATCTTCTACATCTGGGGGTTAACGTCCGTTTTATGTGGCGTCAGATTGAGGAGAATCCGGACATTGCGGTAGCGGTCGCGGCGCCGGCGTAATCGCAGGCGATTTTCCCGACGTTATGTCGGTACGATCGGGCGGAAAACCGGGCCGGACGCAACCGGAGGCCCGTGCCCACGCGTCGGTAGGAACCATTTCCGCGCACGGCCTGTTCCATGCCGTTTTGGCGGCGAATTTTTCTGGTTTGGCTGCCCCCCGTACGGAGGCGCGCTGCGGGATGAGTGCGGCGGGAGCCCGATCGGTAAAGGTCTGATCTACGGGCTCATCGACACCTTCGGTCGCGGCGCTCTCCGCTTGCCACCACCGCGTCCGGAATCAGGGGGCTGCCCAGGTGGCAGGACGCTGCGACTGCGGCGACCAGCCGAACCGTGCCCCCTCGTCCGGCTCTGGACTGGGCCGGATCGCCAGTCGGAGCGATCCGGCCCCGCGCTGTCCGTGCGGCCAACTAGACTCGGGAACACGATGAGCAGCTCGCCAGCCTCCCACGAAGCCCCCCTGTTCGACCTGCCGAAACCGCCGCCCCCGGCGCGAAAGCGGGCCGACGCGGTCCTTCCCGCGCTCTCGCTCGCGCCGGAGCCCGACGAACCAGCCGGCGACCCGGCCGACGACGAGGTGCGGCCCGCCGCCGCCCCGAGGCGGTCCGGCGGCCTGCCCAAGATCGACCCGGACGCTCTGCTGGCCGGCCTCAACACGTCGCAGCGTGAAGCGGTCATGCATACCGGTTCGCCGCTGCTCATCGTGGCCGGCGCCGGTTCCGGCAAGACCCGGGTTCTCACCCACCGGATCGCGTACCTGCTCGCCGCCCGCGATGTCCACCCGGGCGAGATCTTGGCGATCACCTTCACCAACAAGGCCGCGGCCGAGATGAAGGAGCGGGTCGCCGCGCTGGTCGGCCCGCGGGTGAAGCCGATGTGGGTCTCCACGTTCCACTCGGCCTGCGTGCGGATCCTGCGCCGCGAGCATCAGCACCTCGGCCTGCCCTCCTCGTTCACCATCTACGACGCGGACGACTCGCGGCGGCTGATCACCGCCGTGGCCCGCGATCTCGAACTGGACGTGAAGCGGCACCCCCCGCGCGGGCTGCTGACCCAGATCTCCGCGCTCAAGAACGAATTGGTGGACCACGAGACCGCGCGCGATAAGGCACAGAGCGAGCAAGAGCGGCTGATCGCCGAGGTCTACGGCAACTACCAGCAGCGGCTGATCGCGGCCAAGGCGTTGGACTTCGACGACCTGATCATGACCACGGTGAACCTGCTCCAGGCATTCCCGGCGGTCGCCGAGTCGTACCGGCGCCGGTTCCGCCACGTTCTGGTCGACGAGTACCAGGACACGAACCACGCGCAGTACGTCCTGGTGCGGGAACTGGTCGGCGGCGCGGTGTCGCAGGCGCCCAAATACACGGCGGACGGCGAGCCAGTGAATGCCGCCGCCTCGGCCGCGGCCGCAGCTGGCCCGGACGACCCGGCCGCCGTGCCCCCGGCCGAGCTGTGCGTGGTCGGCGACGCGGACCAGGCGATCTACGCCTTCCGCGGCGCCTCGATCCGCAACATCCTCGAGTTCGAGGCCGACTACCCGAGCGCCCGCACCATCCTGCTCGAGCAGAACTACCGCTCCACCCAGACGATCCTGAGCGCGGCCAACGCGGTCATCGACCGGAACAAGGCGCGCCGGGCCAAGAACCTCTGGACCGACGCCGGCGACGGTGCGCTGATCACCGGTTACGTCGGCGACAACGAGCACGACGAGGCCGCGTTCGTCGCGAACGAGGTGGACCGGCTCACCGACGAGGAGCTGGCCAAACCCGGCGACGTGGCGGTTTTCTACCGCACCAACGCGCAGTCGCGAGTCTTCGAGGAACTGTTCATCCGGGTCGGGCTGCCGTATCGCGTCGTCGGTGGCGTCCGCTTCTATGAGCGCAAGGAGATCAAGGACGCCCTCGCGTATCTGCGCGCGCTGGCGAACCCGGACGACTCGGTCTCGGTGCGCCGCATCATCAACGTCCCCAAGCGCGGCATCGGCGAGCGGGCCGAGACGATGCTCGACGCCCTGGCCCAGCGCGAACGCATCTCTTTCGGCGCGGCGATCGACCGGGCCGACGAGGCGTACGGCCTGGCGGCGCGCTCGCTGAACGCGGTCAAGGGCTTCGCGGCGGTGATGGCGGCGCTGCGTGAACGGCTGGCCGAGGGCGCCGGACCCGCCGAACTGCTCGAATCCGTGCTGGAGCGCACCGGATACTTCGCCGAGCTCCAGGACTCGGACGATCCGCAGGACGAGAGCCGGGTGGAGAACCTCCAGGAACTCGTCGCGGTCGCGCACGAATACGAGCAGACCGACCCCGAAGGCGGCGTGGTCGGATTCCTCGAGCGTGTCGCGCTCGTCGCCGACGCCGACCAGATCCCCGACGCCAACGCCGAAGCGCAGGGCTCGGTCACCCTGATGACCCTGCACACCGCGAAGGGCCTGGAATTCCCAGTGGTCTTCCTGACCGGCCTGGAGGAGGGTGTCTTCCCGCACTCGCGCGCGATGGGCAACATCAAGGAGCTGGAGGAGGAGCGGCGGCTCGCCTACGTCGGGATCACCCGCGCGCGTCGACGCCTCTACTTCACTCGCGCCGTCATGCGCTCGGCCTGGGGATCGCCCGCGTACAACCCGGAGTCGCGCTTCCTGGCCGAGGTCCCGGACAAGCTGATCGACTGGCAGCGCACCGCACCCGAGCCGCAGTCCACCTCCTTCGGCACGCTCACCCCGTCGCTCACCGCGGCGGCCGATCGCGCCCGCGCTAAGGGGTTCAAGACCGGCGGCCCCGGCGGACGCGAGCCGATCTCGGTGGCGCCCGGGGACCGGGTCGTGCACGACACCTATGGACTCGGCACGGTCGTTTCGGTCGAGGGCCGCACCGGCGAGCATGCCACCGTCGACTTCGGCTCGGCCGGGGTGCGCAAGCTCGTGCTCGCGTTCGCGCCGCTCCAGAAGCTTTAGCTCTAAGTCGGCGCTGGGGCGGGCTATCCCCTACACCCCGAGGTAGCGCAGCACCGCCAGCACTCGGCGGTGGTCGGTGGTGGACACCGGCAGGTCGAGCTTGGTGAAGATGTTGGCGACGTGCTTCTCCACCGCGCGCTCGGTCACGAACAGCGACTCGGCGATCGCGCTGTTCGACCGGCCCTCCGCCATCAGAGCCATGACGTCGCGCTCGCGCGGGCTGAGCGAGGCGGCGGCCGACACCGTCCGGCTGGCTCCGACCAGCTGGGAGACCACCTCGGGGTCCAGCGCGGTGCCGCCCGAGGCCACCCGATCCAGCGCGTCGAAGAAGTCCTTCACGTCCAGCACCCGCTCCTTGAGCAGGTAGCCGACACCCGCCGAGCCGCTCGCGAGCAGCCGACTGGCGTACTGGGTCTCCACGTACTGAGAGAAGAGGAGCACCGGCAGCCGCGGGTCGCGCACCCGCAACTCGAGCGCCGCGCGCACGCCCTCGTCGGGCTGCGCGGTTCCGCCCGGCTCCGCAGGCATCCGGATGTCGGAGACCACGACGTCCGGACGGTGCTCGGCGACCGCGGACCGCAGCGACTCCCCGTCGGCGACGGCGGCCGGGATCTGGTGGCCGTGCTCCTCGATCAGCTGCACCAGTCCAGCCCGAAGGATCACGGCATCCTCGGCGATGACCACGCGCATGGTCCTGCCCCCGTCATGTCCGACCGCATCTGACTGCTTTCTCGCAGTGATGCTAGTCGGAGCGCGACGAGGAGCGGCCGCGCGTCACATCCTGACGGGAACCTCGAGGGTGATGTTCGTCGGTCCGCCCGGCGGGCTGCTCACATCGATCGTCCCGTCGAGCGTGCGT
This sequence comes from Actinocrinis sp., assembly GCF_035938995.1. Taxonomy (GTDB): domain Bacteria; phylum Actinomycetota; class Actinomycetes; order Streptomycetales; family Catenulisporaceae; genus DASZGI01. The sequence continues at coordinate 8,868 of NZ_DASZGI010000198.1, read as the reverse complement.
ACCCGCTCGGCCAGCCCGCGCAGCCCGGTCCCGGCGCCGTCCAGCGTCGCCCCGCCGGTCCCGTCGTCGGCGACGATGAGACGGGCCGCGAAGCCGTCGGACAATACGGTGATCGCCACGGTGGACGCCTTGCTGTGCTTGCCAGCGTTCGTCAGGAGTTCCGCCGCGCTGAAGTAGAGCATGGTCTCGACCGAGGCCTCCGGGCGCTGCGGCAGCTCCACCCGCACGGTCGCCGGGATCGGGGAGCGCGCGGCGAGCGTGGTCAGCGCGGTTTCGAGGCCTGCGTCGAGGGCGGGCGGGTGGATGCCGCGCACCAGTTCGCGCAGCTCGTGGATCAGCTCCTTGGCTTCCGCACGCGATTCCCGGATCAGCTCGATTGCCGCCGCCGGGTCGGGTTCCGCGCCGTCGAGCCGCCCTTCCGCCCGGCCCAGCCGCATGCCGAGGGAGACGAGCCGGGCCTGGATGCCGTCGTGCAAGTCGCGCTCGATCCGGCGCAGCGTGAGCGCCGCCTCGTTGATCGCGGTCGCCCGCGTCTCCTCGAGTTCCTGAATGCGGGCGGCGGCGGACGGCCCGAGCAGCCGCGGCAGCAGCCAGCGGTCCGGCGCGATCACGGCGCGGGTCAGCCACGGGGCGATCAGCAGGACCACCAGCCCCATGCCGGTCACCAGGAACGCCCGCGGCCAGGTGTCGAAGTAGAAGTCGTTGATCGCCAAGCCGGTGTGCCCGTTCGGGCCCTTGATCCGCAGCCCCTCAATACGCCAGAACAGTGGATACAGCGCCAGCCATAAGCCCCAGAACCAGGGCACGAACCCGATCGCGAACTCGAGAACGCCGAGGGGGAAGCGGAGCGCCAGGTAGCCGATCGCGCGCCACGCCACCGGATCGGCCAAGTGGTAGACCAGGAAGCCGAGCACCCCCGGCCGCCGCTTGGGCCGGACCGGACGCCGGATGCGCACTCCGAGCAGTGCCGAGGCCACCAGGCGGTACAGCGCGGCCAGCCGCCGGTCCACCGCGAGCAGGAGCGGAAGCAGCGGCAGGATGACCCCACCGGTCGACGAGATGGTGAACACCAGCGTGATCAGCGCCGCGGCCAGACCGAGCACCGCGAAGGGGAGGCTGAGCAGCGCGTATAGGGCTTCGCGCAGCGCCCGCAACGTGACGGGCTCGCGCAGCACGCGGCGGGCGCCGGCCGCGACCAGGCCCCCGCGCCTGGTCCGACCGCCTCCCCGGCCCCCGGTCCCGTACTGCGACCCCGCCACGACTTCCCCTTCGACCTTGCTCGTCCGACCTGATCGATCCTGCTGGTCTGCCGGTCAATCCTTGCGCACGCCGTCACACGTCCCGGCGCTTGATCGAGATGAAGGCGAGCGCCATCAGCCCGACCGTCCACGCGACGATGATCGCGAGGCCACCCCACTGACCGTACGGCGTGCCGGGGTCCAGCGTCCGATCCATGATCAGCTGTCCGGCGCTTTCCGGCATCGCCTGGGACAGGTGCTGTCCGACCGATCCGGGGATGAGCCCGAGCAGCCCCGGCACCACCAGGCTCGTGCCGAGCGCCACGCTGATCGCCCCGGCCGTGTGGCGCATCAGCGCGCCGATCGCCAGCGCGATGATCGCCGTCAGCGACATGACCAGGCCGAATCCGAGGATCGCGCGCAGCGTGCCGGGAGTGCTCAGCGTCACCGTCGCGTGCTTCCGCACGATCGCGCTGCCGATGAAGAAGTTCGCCCACGCGATCGCCTCGGCCAGCACGAAGACCACGGCGCCGAGCACGACGGCCTTCGCCGCCAGCACAGGCGTGCGGCGGGGCGCGGCCAGGACGGTCGAGCGGATCATCCCGGTGGAGAACTCGGAGGCGATCAGCAGCACGCCGAGCACGGCGATGGCGAGCTGGCCGAACTGTGAGCCGGGCTGGAGCAGCAGCCCGATCGTGTCGTTCTGGAACCGCGTCTTGTCGGCCGCGCCGAGGTTGTCGTAGGTGGCGGTGAACGCCGACGTGGCGGCGATCGACACCCCCAGCGACACGGCGATCATGGTCCCGAGTGACCACCAGGTCGAGCGCAGCGTCTTGAACTTCGTCCACTCGCTGCGCAGCAGATCGGTGAAGCCGGGCTGGTGGGTCGGCCGCACCCGGTTGGCGTGCGTGATCATCACGGTAGACATCTGAAGTGCATTCCCCTCGTTGTTTCGCAGACTTTTGATTTCGCGCCGGGCTAGCGGGTGGCGTACTCCACCGCGCCCGCGGTCAGCCGCATGAAGGCCTCCTCGAGCAGTGCCGGCCGGGCGACCGCCGGGGTGGCGGCGTAGACCGCCGGGTCGGTGTAGCGCTCGATGAACTGCGCCGTGGTGCAGTCGGCGAGCAGCCGCCCGCGCCCGATCACCAGCAGGTGGTCGGCGGTGACCGCCATCTCGTTCATCAGGTGGGAGGAGACCAGGACGGTGCGGCCCTCGGCGGCCAGCCGCTTCATCAGGGTGCGGATCCACAGGATGCCCTCCGGGTCGAGGCCGTTGACCGGCTCGTCCAGGATGATCACCCGTGGGTCGCCGAGCAGGGCCGCCGCGATCCCCAGCCGCTGGGCCATGCCGAGCGAGTAGCCGCCGGCCCGCTGCTTGGCCGCGTCGCGCAGCCCGACCATGTCGATCACCTCGTCCACCCGCGAGAGCGGCAGGGCCTGCGACTGCGCCAGGCACAGCAGATGGTTGCGGGCGGAGCGGCCCTTGTGGAACGCCTTGGCCTCGAGGAGCGCGCCCACCTGCGACAGCGGCGCGGTCAGCGAGGCGTACGGCTTGCGGTTGATCAGCGCGGTGCCCGCGTCGGGGCGCTCGAGCCCCAGCAGCAGCCGCATCGTGGTGGACTTCCCGGCCCCGTTCGGACCGAGGAAGCCGGTCACCTTGCCCGGCGCCACCCCGAAGGAGAGGTTGTCGACGGCGGTCTTCGCGCCGTAGCGCTTGGTCAGCCCGTGGGCTTCGATCGAGAACGTCGTGGTGGATGTCATGCCTCAACGGTGCCGGGCGGGGGCCACGGGCCACGAGGGCGCAGTCCCCCGAACCGGGGGTGGGGCCAGCACGAACCGGCACGTAGAGCGGTCGGGGCGGCCGGCTGCGTCTTGCGACCCGGCGAAGCGCGATCACGCAGGTCGCGGCGGCTCTCGACCGGGGCCGTGGCCCGAGTCACAGCGCATCTTTAGGCCAACTCGGTTACTCTTCGGACGAACGGTTCTCACTGCGACGACGCTTGAGGGAGTGGCCACGTGAGCGAGTCCGGACCCATCCGCGTGGTGGTCGCCAAGCCGGGCCTCGACGGTCACGACCGCGGGGCCAAGGTGGTCGCGCGAGCCCTGCGCGACGCCGGTATCGAGGTCGTCTACACCGGGCTGCACCAGATGCCCGAGCAGATCGTGGCCACCGCGATCCAGGAGGACGCGGACGGCGTCGGCCTGTCGATCCTGTCCGGCGCACACATGACCCTGTGCCCCAAGGTGATTGAGCTGCTGCGAGAGCGCGACGCTGCCGACATCAAGGTGTTCGTGGGCGGCATCATCCCCGAGGCGGACATCCAGCCGCTGCTCGACTTGGGCATAGCCGCGGTCTTCACGCCGGGCACGCCCACGCAGACCATCGTCGACTGGGTCTACGCGAACCTCGGCCAGGCTTCGGCCACGGTCTGACACCTTCCCACCCCGCCGCTCGGAGCCGGGTGCTCACCCACCGCCCGCGCCGGTTGTAGGAGCGTTCTGCGACGCGTTCGCGCTGCTCAATGCTCGGTGGACGACGATTTCGTATCGAGCAAGACCTCTGTCGGAGCGCTGCCCTAGAGTTTGATCCATGACGGCGCCGACCTCCGAGACCACCCCGCCCGGACCACTTTCGGGTGAGCAGTGGCCGGCGCCGCGGATCCACGCCCTCGCGCCGGACGCCGCCTCGCAGAAGGCCGGGGTCAAGCTAGCCGTCGCCGCCCCCTGGAGTGGCTGCGGCGTGTGTGCCGCGGAGCGGCTGCTGTGGGGGGACTGCAAGGGCAGCGGCGCAAAGCCTTACCAGGTCACCGTCGAGTTCCCTGCCGACCCGGCGCAACCGCCCGGCTCGGCCTGCACGTGCCCGTCGCGGAAGTTTCCCTGCAAGCACGCGCTCGGCTTGATGCTGCTGTGGTCAGCCGGGCAGGTCACTGAGGCTGCGGTGCCTGAGCGGGTGCGCGAGTGGCTCACCGGGCGGCGGGAGCGGGCCGAGCGCAGTGCCGCTCGTAAGGCCGCGCAGGAGGCCAGGGCCACGGAATCGGGCGCCGATGATACGGCCGCCGTCCGGTCGGCTGCGGCCGCGACCCGCCGCGCCACCCAGCGGGTCGAGCGGATCAGCGCCGGGCTCGACGACCTCGACCTCTGGTTGCGCGACCAGTTGCGCGCCGGACTCACTGGACTCAAGGCCGCCGGATACCGGCCCCTGGACGACCTGGCCCGCCGACTCGTCGACGCGCAGGCGCCCACCGTCGCGGGGCGGATACGGACGCTGGCCGGGCTGCTGGGTGCCGACGACTGGCCCGACCGGGTGCTGGCCGAACTCGCCCTGCTGCACCTGCTCATCGAGGGCTGGCGTAACCGTGACGCCTTGCCCGCACCGCTTGCCGCGACCGTGCGCCGCCGCATCGGGATAGCCGCCAGCTCGGCCGAAATTACGGCCGCCGGAGAGCACGTCGCGGACCGCTGGCTGGTCCTCGGCGCCCGCGACCTGGCCGGCGACAAACTCGTCGAGCGGCGGATCTGGCTCCAAGGCGAGGCGAGTTCGCGGCTGGCCGTGCTGCTCGCCTTCGCCCCCACCGGCCAGTCCCCGGGCCTGGCGTTCCCGGTCGGTGCCGCGGTCGAGGCAGAGCTCGCCTTCGCCCCCGAGGCGCTGCCGCTGCGCGCGATCGTCGTGGATCCCGAGGAGCTACGGCTGCGCCCGGACGACGGGCCGACTCCTCCGCAGGCCGCCACGCTCGACGAGGCCGCCGCGGCGTTCGCCGCCGCCATCGCCGCCGACCCGTGGACGACTGCGATCCCGGTCGTGCTCGGCGCCGCGGTGCCGGTGCTCGATCCGGCCGACTCGGGCCGGCGGATCGTCGACGTGAAGTCGGGGACCTGCGTTCCGCTGGTCGGCGAGGGCGGCGCGGACGAGCAGTCCCGTGCCGACGAGGCCTACCACATGCTGCTCGCGGCCGGTGGCGGTCGGCCGTGTCCGTTGTTCGGGCTCTACCATCCCGGCGGATTCGCCGCCGTCACCGTGTTCACCGAGAGCGGGGCGGTGTCGGTGATATGACCGAGACGGATGCGAACACGTTGCTGGATCCGGCGAACTGGGCCGATCTGGTCTCTGCGGCGCTCGTGGGCACGGATCGGCGCACGCTCGGCGGCGACGCGTCCGCCGGGCTGCTGTCGCAGGCGGCGCGTACGGTCGTCGCCACGCGAGTCGGTGCGCCGCCGCGCCACTTCGGCGGCACGCTGCCGGAGCCGATGCCCGCCGACCCCCGCCCGCTCGTGCCGGCGGCCGCGGCGGTTCGGCTGCGCTCGATCCTTGATTCATTTCCGAAGTACCTGCCCGAATGGCTCGCCGCCGTGCGCGCCGCGGGCTACCGGCTGCCGCCCGCGTACTTTCCGGAACTGCTCGGCGCCGCCCGCACCAATACCCTGATCCGCCCGGATCTCGCCGCGGTGCTCGGCGCCGCCGGGCGCTGGCTCGCCGCGACCGCGAATGCGTACCGGTACATCCTGCGCGAGCCGCGCGGGACGCTCTCGCCCGAGGATCGGCAGAGCCCTGATCCCGACGACCGCCTCGCGTACGCGGCCGGGCTGTTCCTTGAGGACCCCGCGGCAGGGCGGCAGCTGGTCCGGGAGTCCTGGGCGGGCGAGCGGGTGCCGGTCAAGCTCGGGCTCCTGGCCCTGCTCGACCGCTACCCCCACGCATCCGACCTGGACTTCCTCGACGGCCTCGCCTCGGACCAGTCGAAGCAGGTACGCGACGAGGCGACGCTGGTCGCGGCCTCCGTGCGGCACCGCCTGGAGAAGCCGACGGCGCGCGACTTCACCGCCGAGGTCTCCCGGATCATCTCCGCCCACGGATTCGGCCGCGAGATGCACAACTTCGTGATGAGCCGGGCCGACGAGCCGTGGCCCGAAGACGGCTCGCGGCTGCTCCTGCTCTCCCTCGCCGCGCACGCCGCTCGCGGCGACCGGTCGGTGGCCTGGTCCGGCTGGCTGGTCGAACAGATCCTCACCGCCGTCGGCGACCACGCTCCGGTATCGCTGTGCCATGACGCCGCGCGACTGGTGTACGAGCAGGCGCTCCGCCCCGACGGCGAGCCGCTGCGCGTCGACATCACCCGCGTCGACTTCACCGCCGTGCACGCGCAGCTCGAGTACCGCCGCCAGATGCTCCTCGAACTCGCCCCGCAGACCGCCGCCCATCCGCCCGAATCCCGACGGGAAGACCGATGACCACGATGCCGCCGCTGGAGCCCGCGCAGGCCGTCCTGCGCCCGCACGCGGAGGACTCCTTCGCCCGCGAACTCGACGCGCTGGCCAAGGGCGACGACCGCCCGCGGCCGCCGCGCTGGAACCTCTCGCCCTGGGCGGTGACGACCTATCTGCTCGGCGGGGCGGCGGCCGACGGCACCGAGATCACCACGAAGTACATCGGCCCCCGCCGCCTCATCGAAGTCGCGGTCGCGACTCTCGCCACCGATCGCGCCCTGCTGCTGCTGGGCGTGCCGGGCACCGCGAAGAGCTGGGTCTCCGAGCACCTGGCCGCGGCGATCTCGGGCGATTCGACGCTGCTGGTCCAGGGCACGGCGGGGACGGCCGAGGAGACGATGCGCTACGGCTGGAACTACGCGCAGCTGCTGGCCCACGGCCCGTCCCGGGACGCGCTGGTCCCCTCGCCGCTGATGACCGCCATGTCCGCGGGCAAGGTCGCCCGGATCGAGGAGCTGACCCGCATCCCGGCCGACGTGCAGGACACCCTGATCACGATCCTGTCGGAGAAGACGCTGCCGATCCCCGAGCTCGGCGACGAGGTGCAGGCGGTCAAGGGCTTCACCGTCATCGCGACCGCCAACGACCGGGACCGCGGCGTCAACGACCTGTCCTCGGCGCTGCGCCGCCGGTTCAACACGGTCGTGCTTCCGCTGCCGGCCAGCACCGAGGACGAGGTGCGGATCGTCGCGCAGCGGGTCCGCGCGCTCGGCCGCGCGCTCGAGCTGCCCGACGTCCCGGCCGCCGCCGAGGAGATCCGCCGGGTGGTGACGGTGTTCCGCGAGCTGCGCTCTGGCGTCACCGAAGACGGGCGCACCAAGGTCAAGTCGCCCACCGGCACACTGTCCCCAGCCGAGGCCATCTCCGTGATCACCGGTGGGGTGTCGCTCGCCGCGTACTTCGGGGACGGCACGCTACGCCCGCACGACGTGGCGGGCGGGATCCTCGGCGCCGTGGTCAAGGACCCGTCGACCGACCCAGTGGTGTGGCGCGAGTACCTGGAGACCGTGGTCAAGCCGCGCGAGGGCTGGACCGCCTTCTACGAGGCATGCCGGGAGCTGGAGGCGTGACCGCCGGTCCGCGGCGCGCGGACCCGGTGAACCCTTCGGGCCCGCGCGTCGTTCTGTTGGGCGTACGGCACCACGGTCCCGGCTCGGCGCGCTCGGTGGGTGCGGCACTGGAGCGCTTCGGGCCGGGCCACATCCTCATCGAGGGACCGGCCGACGCCGATCCGCTGATTCCGCTGGTCGCGGCAGCCGAGATGGTGCCGCCGGTGGCCCTGCTCGCCTACCGGGAGCAGGACCCGAAGGTCTCGGCGTTCTGGCCGTTCGCGTCGTTCTCGCCGGAATGGGTCGCGCTGCGGTACGGCGCGGCCCGGCGCGTGCGCGTCGGATTCTGCGACCTGCCCGCGGCGGTCTCGCTCGGTCTGGACCGGGCCGGAGCAGGGGACGGACCCGATCCGATCGCGCGACTCGCCGCCGCCGCGGGCCACGCCGACCCCGAGGCGTGGTGGGAGGACGTCGTCGAGCACCGCGGCTTCGGCCAGCCGGGGCTCCTTCGGCCGTCGACCACTGAGTCCTCGCCGACACCCGCACCTCCCGCCGAAGACCCGCTGAGCGCCTTCGCAGCCCTCGCTGACGCCATGACCGCGGTGCGTGAGGAGGAGCCCACCGGCGAGTACGACGCCCTGCGCGAGGCTTATATGCGCACGACGCTTCGCGCGGCGCTGGCAGATGGCGCCGAGCGCGTCGCAGTGGTCTGTGGCGCCTACCACGTTCCCGCCTTGTCAGGTATCGAGGACGGCCGCCCCGTCGCCCCGGTGTCCGCAGCCGATGACAAGGCCCTGCTGGCCACGATGCCCAAGCCGATCAAGGCAATGGCGGCCGCGCTCACCTGGGTGCCCTGGACTCACAGTCGGCTGTCATACCGCTCCGGCTACGGCGCAGGCATCGGGTCACCGGGCTGGTACCGGCACCTGTTCGAGGCCGAAGACCACATCGCAGAGCGCTGGCTCACCGGCGTCGCCGAACTGCTGCGCGCCGAGCGGTTCCCGGTCTCCTCCGCGCATCTGATCGAGGGTGTCCGGCTGGCCGAGACGCTCGCCGCGCTGCGCGGCCGCCCGTTGCCGGGACTGGCCGAACTGTCCGAGGCGACCCTCGCCGTGCTCTGCGAAGGCCGGGACGAGCCACTCGACCTGATCGCCCGCGAGATGGTGGTCGGCGACGTGCTCGGCGAGGTCCCGGCCGGCGCGCCGACCGTGCCGCTGGCCGCCGACCTGGACCGCGAGGCCAAGCGGCTGCGGGTGCCGAAGGCCGCCACCGAGAAGCAGTACGACCTCGACCTGCGCTCGGCGAACGACCTGGGCCGC
>NZ_DASZGI010000197.1:0-1606 GCF_035938995.1 Actinocrinis sp. | reverse complement strand
GCCGGTCTCGTCGAGGAGCTCAAGCATGTGCGCCGCTGCCCGCTGATTCGCCACGCGGCGCAGGGCGGCGTTCACGGTCGCCACCTTGCTCTTGGTACCCAGTTCCTCGCTCGCCAACGACAAGGCTTCATCATCAAGGTCCACCATCGTCCTCGACATCAGATTCTCCCAGATAGTGATGCCTGTTACCCGATCTAATTGTATATCAAGTTACGTGATGGAGACGACATAATCACGGCAGGGCAATCGAGCCTGCTCACCGCCACTTTCCTTCAAGCCCTCCGTCAGCATTACTGCAGAGACGGGGACGGGTCCTAGACGTCCTCCAGCCGTACATTGATAACCTCACCGGGCGAAAGGAACGCGGCGCCCGGCGGGCGGCCGCCGGCATCGCGATCGCCGTCCTGCTCGGCCTGTACGAATGCCGCGAGGACACCGACGAGGACATGCTGCTTGTCCGGATGGGCCTGCCCGGCGCGGCAGACGACCTCGCACGCATCGTGTACGCGAAGGTAAAGTCACTGCGCCTCTTGTTGCCCTAGCTGGCGGACGCATGCCCCGAGTGGGAGTGGTACGAGGAGAGATGAAACCCGTACTTATTGATCCACAGCCGCGGTCCGCGCGGTCGTCAGGACCGCAGTCCCGCCAGATAGTGGAAGTTGCCGTCGCCGACGTTCTGGCGGAGCGTGTGCATGATGCGCCACATGTCGTCATGAGGGCCTTCGATATACATGGGCATCCCGTCCCTGCCGAACTCCAGGTCGCACACGCCGTCCCACTCACCGAGATGCCCCGCGGCCTTCGCGAAGTCCGCGTGCGGCTCGAACCCGAGCCCGCGAGCGTACCCGATCGCGCCGAACACGATCCGCTGGGCCAGAACCAGCGGCACTGCTACGGGTGCCCCCGGATAACTGCGGAAGGCATCAGCGCAAAACGACGGGAGCTTCCTCCTCTCGACCGGCTTCGGCCCCAAGGCGTTCTTCACACCCAGGCACCAGGTGTCAACCAGGAACTCGCACACCCGCACCGAACTGCCGAGCTCACGGGCGACGACGACGATGACCAGCCCAGACTCTCCTGTCTCGGCTGCCCCGGTGTCCGGCCACTCCGGGTGGCCCGTGAACCGCACGCTCGACGACCAGCCCTGGTTGACCCAGCAGCCGACAAGCGGCACCTCCTTCTCCCGGGGCTCAGCAGCGGCGAGCCGCTGTATCAGTGGCGTCACAATCGCGGGGCGCACCTTGAGGGCGCGGGCGATCTCCTTCGGGGACCGTCCGCGAGCGCGGAGCTCGCGGACACGTTCCAGCAGTTCATCATCGGGCATTCCACCATGATCCCCGATGCCGACACACCGGCACGCCGGGTTCGGCGCGACCGGGAAATCATTCCGCCGGAGTCCAGCGGGCGGCCCTCTCTGGGAAGCTTGGCTTCGCCTCGAGTCACTTCCGCATCGCCCACCCGTGCCGGTCCGGGCCGACGCACGCCCGGGCCATACTCCGTCGCGGAAAGGCCTCCTGGCGGTAAGAGCGAACGGGTACGGCACGGCAGGTAGTCCGCGCCGCAGCCAGGCCCCCCGCCTCAGCGTCCCACGCACCTGAATCCGGGG
>NZ_DASZGI010000196.1:0-2067 GCF_035938995.1 Actinocrinis sp. | reverse complement strand
CTGTCGGCCCTGGACGCGAAGGTGCGCCTGCAACTGCGCGACGAGATCCGGCGGGTGCAGCTCGATCTCGGCATCACCACGCTGTTCGTCACGCACGACCAGGAGGAGGCGCTGTCGATGGCCGACCGGGTGGCCGTGATGCGCGCGGGACGACTCGAGCAGTGCGCCGCGCCCGCGGAGCTCTACGACCGCCCGGCCACAGCCTTCGTCGCCGAGTTCGTCGGCACGATGAACCATCTGCCGGGCACGATGCTCGACGGCGGCCTGGTGGAGAGCGCCGGGCGGCGGCTGCCCGTCGACGGCGAGCGCCCGAAGCCCGGCACGAAGGTCAAGGTTCTGCTGCGGCCGGAAGCCCTCGGCCTCGAGCCGCTCGAGGGCGTGAAGGCCGCAGCGGGCACTGTTGGACCGAACGCTGTTGGACTGGACACCGTTGGACTGAACGCTGTTGGACTGAACACCGTGCACGAGACCGGGACCAGCGAGGGCACCGTCCGCATCGCTACCTTCCTGGGCTCGGTCACCCGGTTGACGATCGCGCTCGGGGACGGCACCGAGGTCAAGGCCGACCTGCCGTCGCATCGCGCGGCGCAGTTCCCAGCCGGGATCCGGGTGCGCGTCGTGCCCGCCCCGCGCCCCGTGCTCGTCCTGCCGAACTGAGCCATGTCCGTGCGCGCTGCCCCGTCCGAGGCGGCGCGCGCGGACTCATGAGAACCCTTATGCCTGGTTATAGAGCCGTCCGGCGAACCTGCGCGCGAAACCGTCGCCGACGCTGGCCGTGACGGTGTAGTCGTAGCGGCCGGCCGACGTCGCCGCGAGCGTCGTCGTGTAGCTGCCGCCCGCCGCGACCGTCACCGTGCTCGAACTACCACCCGACGCCAGGTAGGCGGCGTTCGCGCCGATCGTGAAGGTCGTCGCGACCGTGCCCGAGTTGGTCAGCGTGAGCGCCATGGTCGCGCCGTCCTTGTTGTCCACGACGTACGCCTCCGGGTGCGCCTTCGTGGTGCTCGTCCACGTCAGCACGTTGCCCTTGAAGCCGCGCAGGTAGCCGTCGGGGCCGTGCAGGTCGATGTCGTACGGGCCGCCGCCGTAGGTGTAGGCGGAGAAGTAGTCCGAGATCGACGATCCGACCGTGCACGTGTACTGCCACGCCGCATAAGTCCGGTAGTTGACCGTGTAGGCGGTGAATCCGCCGCCCAGCGACCCGTTGTTGACCGTCTTGAACCAGATTCGGTTGGTGGAGGTATCCGTCCACGAGGTGGTGTCGAAGACATACCCGAGCGGTCGCGCGGCCCGGTCGCCGGGCTCCACGGTCGGCAGCGTGGTCGGGGACTGGGAGGGCACGGTCGGGGCGGGCAGCGAGGTCTCCGACTCGTACTGCGCGACGATCGCCGAGGTCGAGGGCAGCGACGGGAAGGCGGTGACGGTGCTGGAGAAGTCGAACGCGGCCAGCATGTTCCCGCACACCTGCCGCCGCCAGGCCGAGATGTTCGGGCACTGCACCCCGAGCCACTGCTCGACGAACTGGAGCGGCGAGGTGTGGTCGAACACCTCGGAGCAGACGACGCCGCCGGTCGACCAGGGCGAGATGACCGTCATCGGCACCCGCGGGCCGAGGCCGATCGGCTTGCCGCTGACGAACTCGTCGGCGGTGCCGGAGGGCGCCGTCGGCGGCGCGACGTGGTCGAAGAACCCGTCATTCTCGTCGTAGTTGAGGAAGACCACGGTCGAGTCCCAGGTCGCCTGGTCTCCGGCAATCGCCGAGAGCACGTTGCCGACGAACTGCGCGCCGAGGGCCGGGGCGTAGGACGGGTGCTCGGACTGCGCCGCGGGCGCCACCACCCACGAGACCTTCGGGAAGGTTCCGGCCGCGATGTCGCTCGCGATCGCGGAGGCCACGTCGCCGACGTACGCCATGCCTTGGGTGTAGAGCGGCGAGCTGGTCGCGGCGTTGCGGAACTGGGTGAACCAGGCCAGCGGGTTGTCGTCGTAGTTGTCGGTCTCCTGATACACCCGCCAGCTGACGCCGGCGTTCTGCAGCGACTCGGGGTACGTCGTCCAGCTGAATCC
>NZ_DASZGI010000195.1:0-16229 GCF_035938995.1 Actinocrinis sp. | reverse complement strand
CTGTGGCAGCAGCCCGGCGCTGGCTCCCGTGGTTCGGGCGGTCTGTCGACGTACCTGGGCGGTGCCCGGGGGGCGGCGACGACACGGGTTCGGGGAAGGGATGGAACGGAGTTACACCGGGGGAGGGGTGTGGTCACCCTCCCCCGGGGGCTAGGGCGTGTTTAAGAAGGAGCGTCGGATAAGCCCGCGGTGTCTGACGCGTGCGATCGCAAGGCGGCGGAGCTCCCTCATATCGGGAATATGTGGGTGCTTCGCCAACGCAGCGAGCGTGCGTGGCAGGCGTCGCGGGCCCGGCGATCCTTCTTAAACACGCCCTAGGCCGCCGCGGATCTGGGTGCTGTCACAGTCGCGGCTAGAGGAAGGTCGGCTACGGATCGGCCGGCCAGGATGGTGAATTCGCCTGGTTCGGTTTGCCATGCCGCCTGGTCGACGGACCAGTGCTGGAGGGCGCGCGGCTCGATCGCGACGCGGGCGGTGACCATTTCTCCGGGCGCCGCTTGCACTGTTGCGTAGCCGGCGAGCCAGCGGGCTGGGCGGTCAATCACGCTTGCGGGGCGGGAGAGGTACACCTGGACGACTTCGCGGCCGGTTCGGTGCCCGGTGTTTCGGAGCGTGACGTCGACGGTGAGCTGTTGATGATCGTCGTCGCCGCGCTCCGCGTTCTGGGCCGCGGTGTCGACGTCGATCGCTTCGTACTCCCAGGTGGTGTATCCGAGGCCGTGGCCAAACCAGTACATCGGCTCGGGATCGGGCGCGCGGTCGGACTCTGTCCCTGCCCCTGCCCCTGTCCTGAGCCACGCTCGATAGCCGACGTGGACGCCTTCGCTGTAGTCGAGGACTCCGTTGACCGGTGTCGTGTCGAGGATCGGGACATCCTCCTCGGCCGCTCCCCAGGTGGTGGGCAGGCGGCCGCCTGGTTCCCGTTCGCCGAAGAGCACGTCGGCGAGGCCGTCGCCCGCCTCCTGCCCCGGAAACCAGCTCAGCAGCACCGCCCCCACGTCCTCCCGCCACGGCAGGAGGACCGGGCCGCCCGCGTTGACGATCACGATCGTGCGGGGGTTGACCGCCGCGATCGCGGCCACGAGTTCGTCTTGGCGGCCGGGCAGTGCGAGGCTCGTGCGGTCGAAGCCCTCGCTTTCGATCTCTTCCGTCGTGCCCACGACCACGATCGCGGCGTCGCAGGCCTTTGCGAGCTCGACTGCCGCGGCCAGTTCGTCGTCTGCGTCGCGGCGGGGTGGGTCGGCGGTCAGTGCCACGGCGAGGCCGGTGCCGGGCGCCAGGTCTCGTCGGGCGATCAAGTCGAGCGGTACGCCGCCTGTCGCCTTCACCGGCGCCTGGCGGAATGAAGGCGCGACGTGGACGTACGTCGGGTCGTCGGACTCCTTGTGGATTGTCTCGTCGATCAGGAGCCTGTCGTCTACTTGCAGGGTGACTGCGCCGAGGCCGACGATGCCGATCTGCCAGTCGCCGTCGACTCCCGGGTACAGGCGCGCGCTGATCTCGACGGTCGTGGCGTGCGAGATCGACGCCCAGTCGACCGTCGGCTCGAGGACCCGGCCGCTGAGTCGGTGCTCGCTGTGCACCTCCGCGCCTTCCGCGTCCAGGTAGCGCACTCGCACGCCTGGCTCGCCGCTCTTCGGGTCGGTGGTGCCGGCCGGGCTCAGGGGTGTCGGGCGCACGGTGATGTGCGCTCCCGCTGCGTATTCGACCTTTGCGGTGCCGTCCAGTGCCGCGCGGATCCCGTCGAGCGGCGAGACGGACGAGCTGGGGAACACGCTCGCGCTGCCGCCGCCCTGGATCCGGGCGGTCGCGGCGTTCGGGCCGATCACTGCCAGGCGCTTGAGGTCTGCGCGGTCGATGGGGAGCAGACCGCCCTCGTTGCGCAGTAGGACGCTTCCGGCGGCTGCGGCGTGGCGGAGGAGGGGACGGAAGTCGGGTGTGGCAGGGGTGGCTGTGGTGGCGTCTAGAGCGCCGACGCGGGCGGCGAGGCGGAGGATGCGGCTCAGCTTTTCGTCGATGGCTGATTCCGCGATCTCGCCGGACCGGACAGCCTCCAGCAGCGGCCGGCCCCAGTGCTCGTTCGGGCCGGGCATCGCAAGGTCTTGCGCGGATTTGGCCGATGGGAGGGTCGAGCGGACCGCTCCCCAGTCCGACACCAGGACGCCGTCGAAGCCCCATTCGCCCTTGAGCGGCTCCGCCAGCAGCGGGCTCTCCGACATCGACGCGCCGTTCACCGAGTTGTAGGCCGACATCACCACCCAGACCCCGGCCCGCACCGCTGCCTCGAACGGTGCCATGTAGACCTCGCGCAGCGTCCGCTCGTCTACACGCGCGTCGACGGTCAGCCGCTCGGTCTCCGAATCGTTGGCCACGTAGTGCTTCGCCGTCGCGGCGACTCCTCCCGCTTGCACACCCCTGATGTACGCCGCGCCGATGCGGGAGGTGAGCAGCGGGTCCTCGGAGAAGCACTCGAAGTGGCGTCCGCCGACGGGCGAGCGGTGCAGGTTCAGTGTCGGGGCCAGCAGGACGCTGACTCCCTTGCGGCGGGCTTCGGACGCGAGGACCCCGCCGAGCTGTTCGACGAGGTCCTCATCCCAGGTGGCTGCCATCGCCGTCGCGGACGGGAGGGCGAGCGCCGTGTCCCGCTCGTCCCACCGCTCCCCGCGCACGCCTACCGGGCCGTCGGAGGTGACCATCGCCTCGAGGCCGATGGCGGGCTCCGCGGCGACGCGGAAGACCGACTCGCCGGACAGCAGGCGGATCTTCTGCTCCAGACTCAGCCGGGAGATCCGCTCACCGAGGTCCCCGTCCGACGCGCCGCGCATGGCGCCTCCCTCCCTGTGTCCCGTTGGAGAGCGCTCTCCCCGGTTGAAGATTCCCGGTCGGCGGCGCACGCTGTCAAGCCCCGTCCCAGGCCGTACACCGTTACCTTGCCGTGCTCTTCGGACTATTGACGCGCCCGCGGCGACCCGGTTCACTACTCCGCACGGAACCGGTTCCGGAATCGGTTCCGTGCGTACCGGTGCAACGACGGACCCGCGACGCGTAAGGAGGGATCCAGCCCAATGCCGATCACCATGGCAGATGTCGCGGCCAGGGCCGGGGTCAGCAAGACCACGGTCTCCCGCGTGCTGAACGGCAAGGGCGAGCTTGATCCGGCCACCGCCGAGCGGGTTCGCCGGGTGATCGACGAGCTGGGATACGTGCCGAGCGCCGGGGCGGTCAGCCTCGCCCGCGGGCGCACGAAGGTCCTCGGAATGCTCGTCCCCTCCCTCACCTGGCCGTGGATGGGCGAGGTGATCCAGGGCGTGATCGACGCCGTGGAGGAGAAGGGCTACGGGCTGCTGCTGTTCAGCTGCAGCCGCGGCGAGGACTCCATCCGCCGATTCGCGTCTCAGGCCTCGGCGAAGTCCTTCGACGGCCTGCTGTTGATCGAGCCCGAGGGCACGCTGGAGTTCATCGCGGGGCTCTACCGCGGCGGGCTGCCGGTGATGCTCATCGACGACCGGGCCAAGCAGCCGGAGGACTTCCCGTCGGTCTCCACCACCAACAGGGAGGGCGCGCAGGCGGCCGCCCGGCACCTGTTGCGTCTAGGCCGCAACCGGCCGATCGTGGTCAGCGGCCCGGAGAACCTCGGCTGCACGCAGGAACGGCTGGCCGGATTCGCCGAGGTCTACGCCGAGGCCGGCCGCCCGCTCGAACCCTGGTGCGTCGTCGACGGCGACTTCACCTTCGACGGCGGCCGCCAGGAGGTCGCCCGGCTGCTCAAGGCCGGCCGGATGCTCCGGGCCGGGCTGAGCTTCGACGCGGTCTTCGCGCACAACGACCTGTCCGCCGCCGGGGCGATCCAGGCCCTGCGCGACGCCGGGCTCTGCGTGCCGAAGGACGTGGCGGTCGTCGGGTTCGACGATGTACCTCAGGCATCGAATACGGACCCGCCGCTGACCACGGTGCACCAGCCGCTGCGGGAGATGGGCGAGACCGCGGCCCGCACGCTCATGGGCCATTTCGAGGGCCACCCCCTGCCCGAATCGCCCGTCGTCCTGCCGACCACCCTGGTCGTGCGGGGCTCGACCGCCGGACCGGACGGAATAAAAGCACAGCAATGATCCAGGAGTGGCCGGGAGCACGGCGACGCCCCCGACCCGCCCAGTCACACCCACTCGCGGCGGTGGCACGCGGCGAGTGGCGCAAGTCTCCATCCACGTGGCGAGCCGCATCTTCAAGTGACTGCCAAATCCGAAATGAGGATTCATGCGTGTGAACCGCTCAATCACCGCCGTAGTGGCGGGCAGCCTGGCGGTCGCCGCCCTGTCCGCCTGTAGCAACAGCACAGCGAAGACGGGCAGCCCGAGCGGCGGCTCCTCCGGCGTGCTGAACGTGAGCATGCCCGACGGCGCCTCCATGAAGGACAACAACAACCCTTACCTGGCCACTTCGGCCGCGTCGAACTACGGCTACCGCTACATGATCTACGAACCGCTGGCGATGGTGAACCTCGTTCAGCCCACGTCGAAGCCCACGCCGTGGCTGGCGACCGCGTGGACCTGGTCGCCGGACTACAAGTCGGTCACCTTCACCGTCCGCAGCGGTGTGACGTTCTCCGACGGCACCCCGATGACCGCCAACGACGTCGCCTACTCGTTCAGCATCCTCAAGCAGTACGCGGCGCTCAACACCAACGCCCTGCCGATCACCGACGCGACCGTCAGCGGCAACCAGGTGACCGTGACGTTCAGCCAATCGCAGTACGTGACCCAGGCCAAGGTGCTGTCCACCTTCGTGGTCCCCCAGCACATCTGGTCCAAGCTCGCCGACCCGACCACCGACACCATCGCCAACCCGGTCGGCACCGGCCCGTACGTCCTGAAGACCTTCACGCCGCAGACCGTCACCCTGGATGTCCGCAGCAGCGGCTACTGGCAGACCCCGCCCAAGGTCGCACAGTTGCGCTACAGCACTTACAGCGGCAACGACACCGAGACCACGGCACTGATCACCGGTGCGACCGAGTGGAGCTACGTCTTCATCCCGGACGCGAAGACCGTCTTCGCCGGCCGCGACCCGCACTACAAGCTGTGGTTCCCGCCCTCGCTGAGCGCCGACGGCCTCTGGTTCAACACCACGGTCAAGCCGTGGGACAACCAGTACCTGCGCCAGGCGGCCGGCATGGTGATCAACCGCGCCGACATCTTCAACGAGGGTGAGTCGGGCTACTTCAAGCCGGAGATCGACAACATCACCGGGCTGCCCTCGCCGGCCGGCGACTCGTTCATCGTCTCGCAGTACAAGGGCGTCAACGGCCAGCAGACCCCGGACGCCGCCAAGTCGCTGCTCACCTCGCACGGCTTCACCTACAGCGGCACGACCCTGATGGACCCGAGCGGCAAGCCGGTGACCCTGACCGTGACCGACCCGGCCGGCTGGAGCGACTACCAGACCGACCTGTCGATCATCCACGACAACCTGGCGACCATCGGCATCAACGTCACCATCATCAAGGCCGACGCCAACGCCTGGTTCACCGCGATCGCCAACGGCAGCTTCCAGGCCGCGATGCACTGGAGCAACGGCGGGGCGACCCCGTACGACATGTACGAGAACATCATGGACGGCGCCGCGCTCGTCCCGATCGGCCAGGCCGCCAACTCGGGCAACTACGGGCGCTTCAACAGCCCCGACGCGACCGCCGCGCTCCAGCAGTACGCCAACGCGACCGACGACGCCACCCGCACGGCCGCGCTGAACACCCTGGAGCAGATCATGGTCAGCCAGGCGCCCATGATCCCGACCTCGGCGGGCAACTACGGCGCCGAGTACTCCACCAAGCACTGGGCGGGTTGGCCGGACGACTCCAACCCGTACGCGCCGATCCAGCCGACGATAACCCAGGCTCTGGACGTGGTCATGCACCTGAGCCCGGCCACGTCCTGACCGGCTCCCGCTCCGGTGGCGCGCCTCCGCCGGGCGCGCCACCGGAGCGGGGCACGCGGCAGGCCCGCGCCGCCGCCATGATCGAGGAGAGAAGAAGCCCATGACGCTGAGCGAGACGCAGCCCGCGACCGGGACAGCCGGCGACGTCGTCCTCGAAGCCAGGGACCTGACGAAACACTTCCCGGTGCGCCGCCACCTGCGCGCGGCGTTCTCCGGCCCGCGACTCGCCGTGCACGCGGTCGACGACGTGACCCTGACGCTGCGCCGCGGCAGGGTCACCGCCCTGGTCGGCGAGTCCGGCTCGGGCAAGTCCACCGTCGCGCGGCTACTCGCCCAGCTCTACCCGCGCACCGGCGGCGACATCCTGCTGCACGGCGGCTCCACGACGGTGCGCCGGGGCCGCCGCTTCCGGGCGTACAGCGGACAGGTCCAGATGATCTTCCAGGACCCGTTCGCCTCGCTGAACCCGGTGCACACGGTGCGCTACCACCTGACGAGGGCGCTGAAGATCCACCAACGCGCCGGGCGCAGCTCGGCCGAGCTCGAGGAGGCGCTTCGCGACCTGCTGCGGCGGGTGCAGCTGACCCCGCCGGAGCGGTACGTGGACAAGTTCCCGCACGAGCTGTCCGGCGGCCAGCGCCAGCGCGTCGCGATCGCCCGGGCGCTGGCCGCCGACCCCGAGGCGCTGCTGGCCGACGAACCGGTGTCCATGCTCGACGTCTCCATCCGGCTCGGCGTGCTCAACCTGCTGCGGGATCTCAAGGAACGGATGCACCTGGCGATCCTCTACATCACCCACGACATCGCCTCGGCCCGCTACTTCGCCGACGACACCCAGGTGATGTACGCCGGGCGGATCGTCGAGGGCGGCGACAGCGAGAGCGTCACGCAGAACCCGGCGCACCCGTACACGCGCCTGCTGATCGCGTCGGCGCCGGATCCCGACCGGATCGAGGGCGGCGAGGGCGGCGATCCCGACCGGGCGGGCGAGGACGCGGGCGAGCCGGCGAACCTGATCCATCCGCCGTCCGGATGCCGGTTCCATCCGCGCTGTCCGCACGCGATGGACATCTGCCGGGCCGAGCTGCCGCCGCGGTTCGACGTCTCCCCGCCCGGCCACTGGGCCGCCTGCTGGCTCTACGGCACCGAGGAAGGCGTCCGGGCATGAGGTACTTCGCGCAGCGTCTGGCCTTCTACATCTTCACCGCGTGGGCCGCGATCACCATCAACTTCTTCGTCCCGCGGCTCACCCCGGGCGACCCCGTCCAAGCCCTGATGGCCAGCTATCAGGGCCAGATGAGCACCGACGCGATCCACTCGCTGACCGTCCTGTTCGGCCTGGACAAGCACCAGAGCCTGTTCCAGCAGTACATCTCCTATTTCGGCCAGCTCTCCCGCGGCGACCTCGGGATCTCGTTCCACTCCTTCCCGACCCCGGTCTCGACCGTGATCGCACAGGCTCTGCCCTGGACGATCTTCCTGGTCGGAATCGCCACGGTGATCAGCTTCGGCCTCGGCACGCTGCTCGGCGTCATCGTCGGCTGGAAGCGCGGCTCCTGGGCCGACGCGCTGATGCCGGTGGCCACCTTCCTCGCCTCCATCCCGTACTTCTGGCTGGCCCTGCTCGCGATCGCCGCCTTCACCGGGGTCAACAGCTGGCTGCCGGCGTCGCAGAGCTATGACAGCGGGCTGGTGCCGGCCTGGGACCCGGCCTTCATCGGCAACGCGTTCAAACACGTCATCCTGCCGGCCGGGACGATCGTGGTCACGTCGGTGGCCGGCTGGCTGATGAGCATGCGAAACATGATGGTGACAGTCAGCGGCGAGGATTACGTCACCGTGGCCCACGCCAAGGGGCTGACCGAGCGCCGGGTGATGTTCTCCTACGCCGCGCGCAACGCGCTGCTGCCCAGCGTGTCGGGCTTCGGCATGGCCCTCGGACTCGTGGTCGGCGGCACCTTCCTGGTCGAGTACGTGTTCTCCTACCAGGGCATCGGCCTGCAGCTGGTCACCGCGATCGGCCAGAAGGACTACCCGCTGATGCAGGGCGTCTTCCTGGTCATCACCCTCTCCGTGCTCGCCGCGAACTTCCTGGCCGACCTGGCCTACATGGCACTCGACCCCCGTACCCGCAGGGAGGGCTGACCGGTGGCCGTCATAGCTCCCGTGGACGTCGCGCCGCAGGAACCCTCCGCGACCGCGCCGCCCCCGTCCGCCCGGCTGCGGCTGCGCTTGCTGAGCAACCGCAAGGTCGCCGTCGGGCTCGGCTTGCTGTCCGTCTTCATCCTGATGGCGATCATCGGACCCTGGGTCGCCCCGTACGACCCGTCCGCGCGCAGCAACGACATCCTGCAGGCCCCGTCCGCGAAGCACTGGTTCGGCACCACGCACATCGGCCAGGACATCTTCAGCCAGGTGCTGGAGGGCTCGCGCAGCGTCATCCTGGTCGGCTTCGGGGCGGGCCTGGTCGCCACGATCGTCGCGGTGCTCCTCGGCGTCACCGCGGGGTACCTGAGCGGGGCGAGCGGCGAGGCGGTCTCCGCCGTGTCGAACGTGTTCCTGGTGCTGCCCGCGCTGCCGCTGATCATCATCATCACCACGGCCATCCCGAACGGCGGGGACTTGGTCGTCGCGCTGGTGATCGGGCTGACCTCGTGGGCCTGGGGAGCCAGAATCCTGCGAGCGCAGACCCTTTCGCTGCGAAGACGGGACTTCGTGGAGGCGGCGCGCGCCACCGGCGAGTCTACCTGGCGGATCATCCTGTTCGAGATCCTGCCCAACCTGACCGCGATCATCGCCTCCTCGTTCGTCGGCACCGTGATCTACGCGGTGATGACGGAGGTGGCGCTGGCGTTCATCGGCGTCCAGGGGCTCAACGCGTGGAACTGGGGCTCGATCCTGTTCTGGGCGCAGAGCGAGGAGGCGCTGGCGATCGGCGCCTGGTGGTGGTTCGTCCCGGCCGGCGTCGCGATCGCGCTGCTCGGCACCGCCCTCTCGCTGCTCAACTTCGGCATCGACGAGATCGTGAACCCGCGGTTGCGCAGCAGCGGCACCTCCAAGGTGCGCGACATCACCGGCCGCATGGTCCGCATGCGGGTCGGATTCACCCCGGTCCTGGCGCGTGACGGCGCGGCCCCCGCCCCGCTCAAGGTCGCCACCGAGGTCGCCGCGAACCCGCTGCCGCGAAAGAAGGACGGTGCCCGGTGATTGACGCCCCCGTGCTGGAGATCGAAGGGCTCTGCGTCGATTACGGCCTCGGTGCCGACGCCGTGCGCGCCGTGCAGGACGTGAACCTCAGCCTGCACCGCGGCGAGGTGCTGGGCCTGGCCGGGGAGAGTGGCAGCGGCAAGTCGACGCTCGCCTACGGTCTCACCCGGCTGCTGGCCCCGCCGGGCGTGGTCAGCGGCGGATCAGTGCTCTACCGCCCGCCCGGCGGGGACCCGGTGGACGTGCTCGCCCTCAGCCCGGAAGGGCTGCGCGAGTTCCGCTGGGCCGAGACCTCGATCGTGTTCCAGGCGGCGATGAACTCGCTGAACCCGGTGCACAAAGTCTCCACACAGCTGCTCGACGTGCTGAAGACCCACCGCCCGCACAGCACCCACCACGAGCGGCTCGAGCGCGCCCGGGAACTGCTCACCCTGGTCGGCATTCCCACCGACCGGCTCGACAGCTACCCGCACCAGCTGTCCGGCGGCATGCGCCAGCGGGTGATGATCGGCATGGCGCTGGCCCTGGAGCCGCGCGTCGTCATCATGGACGAGCCGACCACCGCGCTCGACGTGGTCATGCAGCGGCAGATCCTCAGTGTGCTGACGCGGCTGCGGGAGCGGCTGGACTTCTCCGTCATCTTCATCACCCACGACCTGTCGCTGCTGGTCGAGTTCGCGGACCGGATCGCCATCATGTACGGCGGCCGGATCGTCGAGGAGGCGCCCGCCGCCGCGATTTACCGCGATCCGCTGCACCCTTACAGCGACGGACTGCTGCACTCGTTCCCCGCGCTGCGCGGACCGCGCCGCGACCTGGCCGGTATCCCCGGCTCGCCGCCGGACCCGCGCGCGCTGCCTTCGGGCTGTTCATTCCATCCCCGCTGCCCCAAAGCCTTCGACCAGTGTTCCAGGGATGTCCCGGTCCTCGGCGCGCCACCGGGCGACGACCCTGAGCCGCGCACCGTGGCCTGCTGGCTGTACCCGGTGGAAGCAAAGTAAGTTCAAAACAGGAGAATCATGGACATCACCGCCGCCAAAGCGGCAGGCGCCCGCATCTCGACCCGTCACGACGACGTGATCGACCGGCTGCCCTCATCCTTCCGCTGGGGGACCGCAACCTCGGCGTATCAGATCGAGGGCGCCGTCGACGAGGACGGACGTACGCCGTCGATCTGGGACACCTTCTGCCGTGTCCCCGGGGCGATCGCCAACGGGGACACCGGAGACCTGGCCTGCGACCACTACCACCGGATGCCTGAGGACGTCGCGCTGATCCGCGAGCTGGGCATCGACACCTACCGCTACTCGGTGTCCTGGCCCCGAGTGCAGCCGGGCGGCAGCGGCCCGGCCAACGCGGCCGGGCTGGCTTTCTACGACCGGCTGACCGACGAACTGCTGTCGCAGGACATCGAGCCCTGGGTCACCCTGTACCACTGGGATCTGCCGCAGGAACTGGAGGACGCGGGCGGCTGGCCGAACCGCGACACCGCCTACCGCTTCGCCGACTACGCGGAGCTGGTGTACGCCCGGCTCGGCGACCGCGTCCAGCACTGGACCACGCTCAACGAGCCGTGGTGCACGGCGATGCTCGGCTACGTGCAGGGGGTGCAGGCGCCCGGCCGCCGCGACTTCGAGGCCGGCATCCACGCGGTGCACCACCTGCTGCTCGGTCACGGACTCGCGGTGGAACGGCTGCGTGCGGCCGCGACGCGCCCGGTCGACCTGGCCATCACGCTGAACCTGAGCACCGCCAAGCCGGCCACCGACTCCGAGGCCGACCGCGAGGCCGCGCGTCGGGCCGACGGACTCGGCACCCGGATCTACCTCGACCCGCTGCGGCGCGCCAGCTACCCGCAGGACGTCGTCGCGGACCTGGCAGCACGCGGCATCGAGATCCCGGTGCACGACGGCGACCTGGCGACCATCTCAGCCCCCATCGACACCCTCGGCGTCAACTACTACTTCAGCATGAGGCAGTCCGGGGTGGACGAGCACGGCCGGACCGCCGACTCCGACGGGCTCCCGGTGGACCGCGCGGTGCTGTACGGCCTGCCGCTGACCGCGATCGGCTGGGAGATCATGCCGGACGACTTCGCCGACATGCTGACCCGGATCGGCCGCGACTACCCCGGGGTGCCGATCGTGGTGACCGAGAACGGGGCGGCGTTCGCGGACAAGCCGGACGAGACCGGCTTCGTCCGGGACGACGACCGGGTCGAGTACCTGGCCTCGCACATCGCGGCCATCGTCGCGGCCCGGGAGGCCGGCACGGACGTGCGCGGGTACTTCGTCTGGTCGCTGCTGGACAACTTCGAGTGGGCCTACGGCTACGACAAGCGGTTCGGCATCGTCCGCGTCGACTACCCCACCCAGCAGCGGACCCCGAAGCAGAGCGCTTACTGGTACCGCGACACGATTCAAAGGGTGCGCGGGCAGTAACACGGCTCTGCACCGCTGCACCTCCGCAGCTCAGTATGCCCGTCGGTAGAGAAGCGGCCCCCCTTCGCCGGGGGCCGCTCCCTCTCCCGGCACGAACAGGCTTATCATCAATGCCCTGCGTCCTTGCGGATCCGTCAGCGGCGTCACGTGCGGATTGGCGAAGGCCGTGCTTCCGCCGTCGGTCCGCACACGTGCTTGCTCGGCCGTCCCGGAGGCCGCATCCCACACGAAGGGGCGCCACGAGCCGAAGTCGCCCTCGACGAACTGGCCCTCGACGACGCGGAACGAGTGTCCGAGGAACTCCACCGGATCGCGCCCCCCGATGTTCCCGTCGACGCCGTGGCCCAGCAGGGGCTCGTCCAGGTCCGGGCGCGCGGTGGCCGTCCAGCGCCGGAAGCCGGTCAGCGTCGCGTGCATCTGCCGGTCGCGATCGCACTTCCACCAGTAGTGCGCCCCGATCTCGATGACTGAGTGGTCCAGGTCCGGCTCCAGATTCACCGCGTGGATGGACGGCGTCCCCTCCGCGCACCGCGACAGGCTGCGCCGGGCGTCGAAGGATCGGACAGGGCGCCCGGCGAGCAGTGCTTCGCGGTCGGGGTAGTACCGCACGGCGATGTGGTTGCGCGGCTCCTGCTCCCAGGCGACCAGGTAACCGGCGTCGGGGACGGCATAGATCGTCGGCTGGGAGGCGCTTCGCCCCAGGTCTTGGGCAAAGGCCCATTCGCTCAGGTCAGGAGATACGGCCAGCCCGACGTGGAAGCGGCCGTCGTCGTGGAACCAGTGATACACGGCCAGATAGTCGCCGGCCGCGTCCTGGATCACCTTCGCGCAGTCCATGCTGTGGCCCGCGTCGTCGGCCGCACCGTACCGGACGTCGTCGGCGCCGATGACGTCTTCGATCAGCTCGCGCAGCCGCCCCCGGGCCGCGTCCGGATCGACGGCCATGATCACTTTCTTCCCCGTCCGGCCCGCGTCGAACCGGAGCGGTGCCCCCGCCGTGTACGCGAGTGGTCTGAGGCCACCGTCCGGAAGCGAGGATCCACCCGTGCGTCGTGTTTCAGCCGTTCTGATCGCCAGCGCCCTCGGGACGTTCGCCCTGCTGATCACCAAGGCCGGGGCGAGGCCGGCCGTCGCGAGTGTGGCGAACGTCGTGCGCAGCGGCGACAGGGTGACCTCGACCGGCCCGAAGATCGTGCTGACGCACGGCATCGTCCAGGTCCGCGTCACGATCACCGACGGGAAGATCACAGACGTCGCCGCGCTCTCGCTGCCCCACGACAACCCGCATTCGTGGGACGACTCGAGCGCGGCGGCGGTCAAGTTGCGGTCAGAGGTGCTGGCGAAGCAGAGCGCCAATATCGACGTGGTGTCTGGTGCGACCTTCACGTCGCGCGGCTATGCCCACTCCCTGCAGGCCGCCCTGGACGCCGTCGGTCACAGCTGACGGCGGCGCAGGGCAGCGGTGCCGAGCACGACGGCCAGGGCCAGAGCGAGGAAGACCGAGGAGCCGGTGAGGGATTCGGCGACCGCGTGGGCGAAGGCATTCGTCGGCTGAGTCTTGTCCGCGTGACGGCTGGCCGTGCCGAAGACCGTGATCAGCACCGCGATCCCGAGTGAGCCGCCGACCTGGTGGAAGGCGTTGACCAACCCGGAGGCCGCGCCGCTGTCCTCCTGCGCGACGCCCGCGATGCCTTGCGACGTCAATGGGATGAACGCGATTCCCATGCCCAGCCCGAGCAGGAGCATGGGCACGGCCAGCTGCGGGAAGTACTGGGTGCCGGCCGAAATGCGGCTCGTCCACACCATGCCGGCAAGCGCGAGCACGAGGCCACTGATCAGGAGCCGGGTGTCGCCGAACCGGTGGGCGAGCCGCGGCACGATCCGCGTGGTCGAGAACAGCACCACGGTCATCGGTAGGAACGCGAACCCCGCCTTCAGCGCGCTGTAGTCGCGCACCTCTTGGAGGTACTGGGTCTGGAAGAAGAAGTAGGAGAACATCCCGCCGACGGCGAGCATCCGGGCGATGTAGGCGCCCGAGCGTTCGAGGCTGGCGAACAGGCGCAGCGGCATGATCGGCTGCGGGACCCGCAGTTCCACCAGGACGAATATGCCGAGCAGGACGGCCGCCGCTGCGAACGACGCGACGGTGATCCGGTCGCTCCAGCCGGACGAGCCGGCCCGTACGAACCCGTAGACGAGGGCCGTCATGCCGGCGGTCGAGGTGAGCGCGCCGGCCATGTCGAAGCGGCCCGGCTTGCGCTCGGTCTCGGGCAGGTAGCGCGGGGCCAACAGGACCAGGGCGATGCCGATCGGCACGTTGATGAACAGGCCCCAGCGCCACGAGGCCAGACTGGTGAGCAGGCCGCCGACCACGAGCCCGACGCTGCCACCCGCCCCGGAGGCCGCGGCGTAGAGGGAGATCGCGCGCATCCGTTCCCGCGCCTCGCGGAAGCTCATCATCAGCAGCGCGAGAGTGGACGGCGCTGCGACGGCGGCGGCCACGCCCTGGACCGCGCGGGCGGTCAGAAGCAGCGCACCGGACGGGGCGAGCCCGCCGAGCAGCGACGCGACGGTGAAGACGGCGATCCCGGCCATGTACACGCGGCGGCGCCCGAGGATGTCGCCGACGCGTGCGCCGAACAGCAGTAGGCCGCCGAAGGCCAGCGTGTAGGCGTTCTGGACCCAGGACAGGCTGGTGGGGGAGAAGTCGAAGGTGTCGCGGATCCTGGGCAGCGCGGTGATGACGACCGAAGCGTCCAGCACGATCATCAGCTGGCTGGTCAGGATGATGGCCATGACCAGCGGGGACGGGGAGGTCCGGGACGGCTCCCGGGCTGTGGATCTTGCCGTGGTTCTTACCGCGGAGCGGGCTGCGGAGCTGCGGGCGAGCAGAGAAGATGGCATGAGAACGCGAGCCTTTCATCGGGAGCTCGACGAGTGCTAAAGTGGAGGCGCCCTCCAGAACTATATGGAGGATGCCTCCGGTTGGCAAGCGGATGGGAGAAAAGGGCGATGGACAGCACCGGGACGGTCACCGGGGTCCCCGCGCGCCGTCCGATGCGCGCAGACGCCCGGCGCAACTACGAGAAGCTGCTCACCGTGGCGCGGGAAGCGTTCGCCGAGGACAACTCGGTCACGCTGGAAGAGATCGCGCGGCGCGCGCAGGTCGGCATCGGGACGCTCTACCGGCACTTCCCGACCCGCCCGGATCTGCTCGAGAGCGTCTATGTCGTCGAGGTCGAAGACCTGTGCCGCGAGGCCGAGGAGCTGGGCGATCTGCCGCCGTGGGACGCTCTGGTCTCCTGGCTGCACCGGTACACGCAGTACATCGGGACCAAGCGGGCACTGGCGGAGCAGTTGAACGCGTCGCTGGGTAAGAACTCGGATGTCTTCCGCAGCTGCCGCGAGCTGGTCTTCGACAAGGGCGGTCCGCTGCTGACGCGGGCGCAGGAAGCCGGGGTGGCCCGGGCCGACGCGACGTTCGACGACGTGCTGCGCCTCGTCGGCGGGATCACGATGATGAGTTTCTCCGAGGAGGGCCAGATGATGCGGGTGCTCGACATGGCCCTGGACGGTCTTCGCGCGCGCTGACGAAGAGACCCTCGGCAAAAAGATCCCTTCGCACCGGTGCGCGGAGGTCCCACCTCCGCTAAAGTCGATAAGAAGTCTGATACTCCGTACGAGGGACTTCTCGATCATGACCGAAGTGGATGCAGGCCCCCAGACTTTCCCGTTCGCCGACGACGCAGAGCCCGACCTGCTCGCCCGCTACGCCGACCGCCGCGCCACCTGCCCGCTGGGCCACGTGCGCATCGCCAGCGGCCACGACGCGGTGCTGGTGGTCACCTACCAGGACGCGCTCGCCGCGATGGGCGATCCCCGTCTGTCGCACGACCTGACCGCGCCGGGCTCGCCCCGGATCGCCGCGGGGCCGAGCTTTCTGGACACCCGGGAGAGCCTGCTGAACCGGGACGGCGAGGAGCATCTGCGGGTCCGCCGCATCGTCGCCTCGGCGTTCACGCCGCGCCGGATCGAGCGGTGGAAGCCGGTGATCGAGGCGGTGGCGACCGAGCTGCTCGACGAGCTGGAGAAGGCCGGACCGCCCACCGACCTCGTCGCAGGCTACTGCTACCTGCTGCCGGTGCGGATCATCTGCCGGCTGCTGGGCGTGCCGGAGGAGGATTCCGGGCGCTTCCGGGAGTGGTCGAACGCGTTCCTGCAGGGGGCGAAGATGACCCCGGAGCGGCGCATGCAGCTGGTCGGGGAGTTCATCGCGTACAGCACCGCCTTGATCGCGCGGCGGCGCGCCGAACCCGGAAACGACCTGATCGACGAGCTGATCGCGGCCCGCGACGGTTCGGACCGGCTCACCGAGCGGGAGCTGGTGAACCTCAGCACCGGGCTCATCGCGGCCGGGAACGAGACCACGTCCAACGCCCTCGGCCGCTCGGTGCTCGCGCTGCTGAGCGACGGACGGCGACTGTGGGAGCAGCTCGTCGGAAAGCCGGACCTGATCCCGGCGGCGGTCGACGAGCTGCTGCGGGCGACGTCGGTCGGTGCCGGTCTGCTCAGGCAGGCCATCGAGGACGTGGAGCTGCCGTCGGGGACGGTGAAGGCGGGCGAGGCCGTGGTGATCTCGGTGTGCTC
>NZ_DASZGI010000194.1:0-32127 GCF_035938995.1 Actinocrinis sp. | reverse complement strand
ACCCCGGAGCACGTGCTGGCCGCCATCCTCGACCAGACCGAAGGGATCGCCGGCCCCATCCTCACCCGGGTCGGTGTCGAGCCGTCCCTGGTGCGCGACCGGATCGCCGACGAGATCGGCCGCCTGCCCCAGGCCCTCGGTGGGCAGGAGCCGGGCATCAATAGGGCCCTCCGCGACGTGCTCACCGCCGCCGACGCCCAGCGCACCGACATGGCTGACGAGTACCTGTCGGTCGAGCACCTCATGCTGGCCATGGCCGACCGCATCGGCGTAGACCGCGACGAGCTGCTCACCGCCCTTCGCGACGTGCGCGGCAGCCACCGGGTCACCTCCCAGAATCCCGAGGAGACCTTCCAGGCCCTCGAGCGCTACGGGCGCGACCTCACCGAGCTGGCCCGCCAGGGCCGCATGGACCCGGTCATCGGCCGGGACGAGGAGGTGCGCCGGGTCATCCAGGTGCTCTCCCGCCGCACCAAGAACAACCCGGTCCTCATCGGCGAGCCGGGTGTGGGCAAGACGGCCATCGTGGAGGGCCTGGCCCAGCGCATCGTGGAGGGGGACGTGCCCGAAGGACTCAAGGGCAAGCGGGTCATCGGGCTCGATCTGGGGTCGATGGTGGCGGGGGCCAAGTACCGCGGTGAGTTCGAGGAGCGCCTCAAGGCCGTCCTGAAGGAGATCACCGACGCCGAGGGCGAGATCGTCACGTTCATCGACGAGCTGCACACCATTGTCGGCGCTGGCGCGGCCGAGGGGGCCATGGACGCCGGGCAGATGATCAAGCCGATGCTGGCCCGGGGCGAGCTTCGCCTCATCGGCGCCACCACGCTCGACGAGTACCGCAAGTCGATCGAAAAGGACGCGGCGCTGGAGCGTCGTTTCCAACCTGTCTTCGTCGGTCAGCCGTCGGTGGCCGACACCATCGCGATCCTGCGCGGCCTCTCCGAGCGCTACGAGGTGCACCACGGCGTGCGCATTCAGGACGCGGCACTCGTCGCGGCCGCCGTGCTTTCCGACCGCTACGTCACGGGGCGCTTCCTGCCTGACAAGGCGATCGACCTGATCGACGAGGCCGCGTCCAAGCTGCGCATCGAGATCGATTCGATGCCGACCGAGCTCGACCAGATCACGCGGCGCATCCGCCAGCTCGAGATCGAGAAGGTGGCCCTCGAGAAGGAGACGGACGACGCCTCCGCCGAGCGCCTCGACCGCCTGCAACGGGAGCTGGCCGACCTGGTCGAGGAGCGGGACGGCATGACCGCGCACTGGCAGCAGGAGAAGGCGTGCATCGACACCATCCGCCAGCTCAAGGAGGAGCAGACGGCGCGGGGCGACGAGGCCGCTCGCCTCGAGCGGGACGGCGACCTGGCCGGCGCCTCGGCCATCCGTTACGGCGAGCTGCCCGAGGTCGAGCGCAAGATCGCCACGGCGACCGAAGAGCTGTCCAAGCTGCAGGCAAGCACGCGCTTCTTGAAGGAGGAAGTGGACGCCGAGGACGTGGCCGAAGTGGTCAGCCGCTGGACGGGCGTGCCCGTCTCCCGCCTCATGGAGGGAGAGGTCGAGAAGCTGGTCAAGCTCGAGACCACACTGCACGAGCGCGTGGTCGGGCAGGACGAGGCCGTGTCCGCCGTGTCCAACGCCATCCGGCGCAGCCGGGCCGGGCTGAGCGACCCCAACCGCCCCATCGGGTCGTTCCTCTTCCTCGGGCCGACCGGCGTCGGCAAGACCGAGCTGGCGAAGGCGCTCGCGGACTTCCTGTTCGACGACGAGCACGCGATGGTCCGGATCGACATGTCCGAATACGGCGAGAAGCACTCGGTCGCCCGGCTGGTCGGCGCGCCGCCCGGATACGTCGGCTACGAGGAGGGCGGCCAGCTCACCGAGGCGGTGCGCAGACGTCCGTACACGGTTGTGCTGCTCGACGAGGTGGAGAAGGCACACCCGGAGGTCTTCGACATCCTGCTTCAGGTGCTCGACGACGGGCGGCTGACCGACGGCCAGGGCCGCACAGTCGACTTCCGCAACACGATCCTGATCCTGACCTCCAACCTCGGCTCGCAGTTCCTGGTCGACCCGGCGCTGCCGGACGACAAGAAGCGTGACCTGGTGATGAACCTGGTACGGGCGACCTTCAAGCCGGAGTTCCTAAACCGGCTGGACGACATCGTGCTGTTCGACGCGCTCGGCACCGAGGAGCTCGGCCGGATCGTGGAGCAGCAGGTGGACCGGCTCCAGCGGAGGCTGTCCGACCGCAGGCTGACTCTCGACGTCACCCTGGCGGCCCGGGATTGGCTGGTGCTCACCGGCTACGACCCGGCGTACGGTGCGCGGCCGCTGCGGCGGCTGGTGCAGTCGTCGATCGGCGACCAGTTGGCTAAGGCGATCCTGTCCGGCGACGTGCGCGACGGATCGACTGTCCGGGTGGATGTGTCGGACACGGAAGACGGTCTGACGGTGGCGACGGCACGCTGATCAGAAAGACGTAAGGGAGCTGGGACGCTTTGGGCGTTCCAGCTCCCTTACGTGCTCAGCGCTACTTATTCAGCGCCGCGAGTCGGTCAAGCGCCTGCCGAAGCACCTCAGTCTTCTTACAGAAGGTGAAGCGGACGAACGGGCTGCCGGCCTTCTTGTCGTCGTAGAAGACCACGCTCGGGATCGCGACGACTCCGGCACGCTCCGGAAGCGCGCGACAGAAGGCGAGACCGTCGTCCTCTCCCAGAGGTCTGATGTCCGTGGTGATGAAGTACGAACCCTCCGTCGCCGACACGCCGAAGCCGATCTCGGCCAGGCCCGCGGCCAGCAGGTCCCTGCGTGCGCGCAGGTCGTCGCGCAGGTCCGTGTAGTACTCGCGCGGCAGCCGCAACGCTTCCGCGATCGCGTACTGGAACGGCCCGCCGTTGACGTACGTAAGGAACTGCTTCGCGCCGCGCACCGCCGCGACCAGCTCAGGGGTCGAGGTCACCCAGCCGATCTTCCAACCGGTGAACGAGAACGTCTTGGCGCCCGAGGAGATCACGACGGTCCGCTCGCGCATCCCCGGCAGCGCCGCCATCGAGACGTGTTCGCCCTCGAAGACCAGATGCTCGTAGACCTCGTCGGTGATGACGATCAGATCGTGCCGCACGGCGAGTTCGGCCAGGCGCCGCGACTCCTGCGCGCTGAGCACCATCCCGGTCGGGTTGTGCGGCGAGTTGAGCAGCAGCACCCTGGTACGCCCGGTGATCGACGCGGCCAGGGCGTCGAGGTCCGGGTGCCAGCGCGGCTGCTCGGGCGTCGGAGACTGGAGCGTGGCGGGCACGCGCACGCCGCCGGCCATGGCGATACACGCCACGTACGAGTCGTAGTACGGCTCGAACGCGATTACCTCGTCGCCGGGATTCACCAGCCCCAGCAAGGCCGCCGCGATCGCCTCGGTTGCACCCGCGGTGATCAGCACCTCAGTATCGGGGTTGTAGTCGAGGCCGTACCAATCGCGCTGGTGGTCGGCCACCGCGTGACGCAGCTCGGGGATCCCGATGCCCGGCGGGTACTGGTTCCCCCGACCCTCGAGGACGGCGCGGGCCGCCGCCTGAGCCACGGACGCGGGGCCGTCGGTGTCCGGGAACCCCTGCCCGAGGTTCACCGAGCCGGTGGCGAGGGCCAGCGCGGACATCTCGGCGAAGATCGTGGTGCCGAGGCCGGCGAGCCGGGCGGCCGGGATCGGGCCGCGGGTCGCCCCGGGGTGAGCACCGCGGGGCGGCGCGAATCCTTCGTTCGAGTGCTCTTGCGCACCCGGTGCGTGATGACTCACGCGCCCTCCACTCGTTGACTCTGGCGGATCGGGCGACTCTGGCGGATCGGCGTCCGGTGCCCGGTCCGCGCCCCAAAGAAGCCTAAGGAAGCCTACGGCCTGGGAGGGTGCGGGATGTTCGTCGATCTGCCGGTCTCCTACTGCGACACCGGCGCTGACGAGCTTGGCTGGTCGATGGATCTCGGGCCGCAGCGTCCGCTCGCGACGCGGCGGCTGGCCTTCGGGCCGTTCCGCGTCGACCTGAGGCTTCTCGGCGCCTCGCACCAGCTGGCGGTCTGGTTGTCGGACAGGACCGCTCCCCTGTGCCTGGAAACCGTGGCGTGCGTGCCAGGGCGCACCGTCCCGCTCCCCCGTGCAGCAGCCCGGGACCTGGGCGGTTGGCGCTACACCTTCGCCTCAGTGATCCGCTCGCACACGGTCGGCGAGTTCTCCCGCCGGGTCTCGCAGCTCGAAGCGCGCGCCACGCTGGGGCTGGCCGGGCGGTATCCGGGCCTGCCGGGCGCGGTGACGGCCGTCGCCGTTCTGCCCTGGCGCTCGGGATTGCGCTGGACGACGTGGCACACGTACCCGCAGAACCGGCACATCGCGACGACGTTGAGTTCGCTACGCCCGACGTAGCGGGCGCAGCGGCTTTAGCCGAGGTGGAGGAAGCAGATGGAAGCGTGCCGCGTGCGACGCCGTCCGTGGTGTCCGATGTGGACGTTCAGCGATGCCGACGATGCCCACAGTCGCCAAGCGGCGTACGCTGACGTGCGGATGCGGCGGTCGGCCGTCGCACCGTCCGCGCGAAGGATGCGGAACCAGGAGAGCGGCTGAGAGCAGCGAGGGTGTCGATGCCGTACGAGGCCACGGTCCCGGTCCACCGACGACTGCTCTGGCCCGCTGTGATCGACCCGGAGCGGCTGCTCGGGGCGCTGCCCAATGCGGTGATCGACGCCTCCGGGAACCAGGGAGTGGCCGGCCGGCTGCGGGTGCGGATGCGCGACCAGACCGTCACCTTCCGCGGAATCGCCCGGATCGTGGAGGTCGTGCCGACCTCGCTGCGGGTGGCGATCGAGGTCGAGGCCACGTTCGGCCGTTCCGGCGGGGCGGTCGAAGGGGTCGTGGAGATCACCCTGCGCGCGTCCGGGTCCGGCACGCGCGCGGTCGTGACCGGGAATCTGAGCCCGACGGACGAATCCTCCCCGCTGCCCGCCGCCGACACCGTCGACGCGGCGCTCGACAGGATCGTGCGGCGGTGGTTCACCACGTTGGCGGAGAGCTCCCCTGCCGCCTCGAAGCCCGAGCCACCGGAGGCGCCGCCCGCGCTGGCCGAGCCGGCGCGTCCCCCCGAGCGCGCACCGCTCGCCGTCGTGCGTGACGTACCGCCGCAGGACGTCACGGCCACGGGAACAGCAGCGGTCGCGAACGCCGAGGAAGCGGTGGCAGACGCGGACGAAAGCGCCGACGACAACGCTGAGCAGCCCGACGGCCAAGGCGACGAAACCACAGCCTCCGCTGACCCACACGCTGCGAATAAAGCAACAGGGCACGAAGCAACAGAGGGTGAAGCAACAGGGGACGAATCCGCTGAGGGCGAAGACGAAGAAGACGAAGCGGAACGCTCCGAACCAGAAGCGAAGCCGCCAGCGTCGACGCCCGCACTGTCGATTCCGCCGACGATGCAGCCGGCCGCGGCGAAGAGCGCGACGCCGCAGGTCCAGCTGCGCCTCGTATCCAGCCGCGAGGATGTGCCGCCGCAGGACGACGATCCGGTGGAGAACGGCGCGTCCGGCAACGGCAGGCCGTGGGTTCACTCCGCCCAGCCCGACGACGAGCCCGACCAGTCCGGATTTCCGCCAGAGCAAAGCCTCGACATCGACACTGGCTCGGAGTTCCCGGAGGACACTGCCGAGGACATCTGGAGCCGGTTACGCGATCGGGGACTGCCGCGGTGGATCCCGGTCGCCTTCAGCGCGGTGCTGGCGGCGCTCGGCAGCGCCGTGCTCGTCATCGTGGCCCTGCGCCGCCACTATCGCCGGCACCACGGCTAGCGCGGTGTCCACCAACGTTCGCCAGGTCGCTTCCGTCGGCAGAGCAGCCCGCTCACAACTTCCGCACCTGGTCAAGGTTTCGTGGACACCGCACTACGCGCGCCGGGAAGGAAATCGGCGGTCCCAGCGCGATTTTCCCAATGCCTTGATACTCGAAGTTGAACCGGGCGGCGCACTTCTGGCGCACTTCAAACGCGCACGGCGCCGGTGAGGCGAAGCTTCGCCCTCCGGTGTCGAGTCTTGTCATCGGATCGAGTGGTTGTCGGTTGATTTGGCGGATTCTGCCCTGCGTTGCTCCTACTGTGTGCACCACGTCCTCCGCCGCAAGTCAGGAGCCGAAGCGCATGTACGTCGAAGGGTGGAACGTCCACCGAGTCGTCCGACCCAGCCGCCTGGCCAACGCCGTGATCGAGCGGCTGTTGCTCCGGATACTGGACGGGGAGTTCCAGGCGGGCGGCGACCTTCCGCCCGAGGCCGCGCTCGCGCAGGAGTTCGCGGTCAGCCGGACCATCCTGCGCGAGGCGTTGAAGGCGCTCGAGGAGAAGCGCGTCCTGCGGATCCGGCACGGCCGGGGCACGACGGTGCGGCCGAAGTCGGACTGGAACATCCTCGACCCGCTGGTGCTGTCGGTGCTGCTGCAGTACGGCGGTTCGCCGACGCTGGCCTCCGACCTCGACGAGGTGCGCACGGCGCTGCAGCTGCTGATGGCCGACCTCGCCTCGCAGCGGATCACCCCCGAGCAGCGCGACCGCCTCGACTCCGCCCTCGGCCGGATGCGCGCCTGCCTGCCGGACGCGATGAACCCGGGCGACCTTCCAGCGTACCGCGAGGCGGTGCACCAGTTCGCCCGCGTGCTCGCGGACGCGTCGGGGAACGAGGTCGCGCGGTGCGTGGTGGAGACGATCGACGTGCCGGGCATCGAGGACGACGGCGACGTGCTGGCCGAGCTCACCAAGACACACGAATTCGCCGAACGGCTCTACTCGCGCGTGGTGCACGGCCCGGACGGCCTGCGCCACATCGAGGGGGCATCGGGAACCACACCTCAGCCGCTCGCCGCAGCCACCGGGATCGCACTGCCGAGCCAGCCGCCGCTGCGTCCGGCCACGCCGCTGCGCCGCCGACCCGGCGAACTGCGCACCACGATGGTCGGCGCGGGCACCGGCGCGCGGCCGACCCTTTAGCAAGCTGATCGCCTGTCCGGTCGGGGCGTCTTAGGCGTTGCCTATGCTTTTGGGCGACGCCCCGACCGGAAGGATCGCCCCGCAATGCCGATCACGTTCGCCCCGGAAAGCCCGCAGCGCACCGAGTTGCTAGCCGAGATCAAGGCCAAGGCCGTGGTGCACGGCAAGGTGATCCTCAGCTCCGGGCGGGAGGCGGACTTCTACATCGATCTGCGCCGCGTGGGCCTCGACGGCTCGGTGGCGCCCCTGGTCGGCCGGGTCATGCTCGACACCGTGCGGGGCCTGGACTTCGACGCGGTCGGCGGCCTCACGTTGGGCGCCGACCCGGTGGCCGCCGCGATGATGCACGCCGCGGCGGCGCACCCCGAGCTGGTCGGCGGCCGCAAACTCGACGCGTTCGTCGTGCGCAAGACCGAAAAAGCGCACGGGTTGCAGCGGCGGATCGAGGGCCCGGACATCGCCGGGCGCCGGGTGCTGGTCGTCGAGGACACCTCGACCACCGGCCAGTCCCCGATGACCGCGGTCGAGGCGGCGCGCGCGGCCGGAGCCGAGGTCGTGGCGGTGGCGGTGATCGTCGAGCGCGGCGCCGAGCCGGTCATCGCGGCCGCCGGAATCCCGTATCACGCCGCGTTCAGCCTCGCGGATCTCGGCCTGGCGTAACAGATCCGCGGCATCGACCGGCCTGCCTCGCGTAGCAGGTGCGCAACAGTGCGCCCCCACAGGCACCGGCGTTAGCTTGATGTACGTCCGGCGCCAGTACGCTGGCCCCGTGACGCATCACCTCGCCCTCAGCATCCTCGACCCGGCATCCCTGATCACGTCGTTCGGACTGGTCGGCGTCTACGCCATCATCTTCGTCGAATGCGCGCTGATCATCGGGTTCTTCCTGCCCGGCGACTCGCTGCTGTTCGTGGCGGGCGTAGCCGCCTCGAGCGCGGCCGACAAACTCGTCGGCGCGCACCTCAACTACGCCGCACTGCTCGTCGTCACCCCGATCGTGGCCATCGTCGGCTCGCAGATCGGCCACTACACCGGGGCGAAGTTCGGGCGCCGGCTGTTCGAAAAGCCGGACTCGCGGTTCTTCAAGCGCCGCTACGCGGTACGCGCCGAGTTCTACTTCAACAAGTACGGTGGCGCGAAGGCCGTGCTGGTCAGCCGGTTCATCGTCGGGGTACGCACCTTCGTCAACCCGTTGGCCGGGATGCTCGAGATGCCCGCGCGCACGTTCCTGCTGTGGAGCACGATCGGCAACATCGTCTGGGTCGAGCTGATGCTGGTGCTCGGCCACGCGCTCGGCACCAAGGTCAAGGGCAACATCGACACCACGATCCTGCCGATCGCCGCGGTCGTCGCGGTGATCACGCTGATCCCGCTCGCCCTCGAAATGCTCAAGGAGCGGCGCGCCGCCCAGCGCGGAGAGCTCACGGAACTGCAGCGCTTCGAGCGCGAGCAGGAGGAGCTGTTCCAGGCCCGCCAGCAGACCGACGACCCGGGACAGGTGGCGGTGGCCGCATCCCGGCACCGCAAGTAGCGTGTACTGAGCTTTCAGCGGCCTCGGCGCCGCAGCTGAAGAAGGCCGGAGGCGGCCGTGATCGGGGATACGTCCCGTATCACGGCCGCCTTGCTGTTCTCCAACCCGCGTCTGCGAAACTGACAATGACGAGACCGACGACCGCTTCGAGGAGTCCATATGCCCATCGCAACGCCTGAGGTTTACACCGAGA
This sequence comes from Actinocrinis sp., assembly GCF_035938995.1. Classification (GTDB taxonomy): domain Bacteria; phylum Actinomycetota; class Actinomycetes; order Streptomycetales; family Catenulisporaceae; genus DASZGI01. Next base: position 23,399 of record NZ_DASZGI010000194.1, on the reverse strand, counting down.
TGATCAGCCGGGCCAAGGCCGGCCGGTTCGCGTATCCCGCCATCAACGTAACCTCGTCGCAGACGCTGAACGCCGCACTGCGCGGCTTCGCCGAGGCGGAGAGCGACGGCATCGTCCAGGTCTCCACGGGTGGCGCGGAGTTCCTGGCCGGCACCACCGTCAAGGACATGGTGGTCGGCGCGAGTGCGCTCGCCGAGTTCGCGCACGTGGTCGCCGCCAAGTACGACGTGAACATCGCGCTGCACACCGACCACTGCCCGAAGGACAAGCTCGACGGCTTCATGCGGCCGCTGGTCGCGATCTCCCAGGAGCGGGTCGCCAAGGGCCTCGAGCCGCTGTTCCAGTCGCACATGTGGGACGGCTCCGCGGTGCCGCTGGACGAGAACCTGCGGATCGCGGCCGAGCTGCTCGAGCAGACCACGAAGGCGCGCACCATCCTCGAGATCGAGATCGGCGTCGTCGGCGGCGAGGAGGACGGCGTCGCCAACGAGATCAACGAGAAGCTCTACACCACGCCCGAGGACGTGCTGAAGACCGCCGAGGTGCTGGGCATCGGCGAGAAGGGCGCCTACCTGCTGGCCGCCACCTTCGGCAACGTGCACGGCGTCTACAAGCCGGGCAACGTGAAGCTGCGTCCCTCCATCCTCAAGGAGATCCAGGACGCGGTCGGCGCCAAGTACGGCAAGGAGAAGCCGTTCAACCTGGTCTTCCACGGCGGCTCCGGTTCGCTGCTCTCGGAGATCCGCGAGGCGCTGGACTACGGCGTGGTGAAGATGAACGTCGACACGGACACCCAGTACGCGTTCACCCGGCCGATCGCCGACCACATGTTCCGCAACTACGACGGCGTGCTGAAGGTCGACGGCGAGGTCGGCAACAAGAAGGCCTACGACCCCCGCTCGTACGGCAAGTCGGCCGAGGCCGGGATGGCCGCCCGCGTGGTGACCGCCTGCCAGGACCTGCGGTCCGCCGGAACCAAGATCAAGTAGTTCGACGGCGGCTGGTCCCCACGGCAGTGTCCACGGCAGGTCGGCGGGTCGCCGGACCGACGCGGTTTAAGACGACCGGTCATCTCAAGATCTCGGAGGCGAGGAGAACGAGCCGACGGGAACGGAGAAGGCCGGACCCGGTGGCGGTGCTCCCTTTTCAGACCCGGGAAGGGATCACCGCCACCCGACCGGACCTGCGGTTCCCCGTCGCCCGGCGGGCCACCCGAATGGCCGCCGGCCGGGACCTCGGGTAGACTCTTGACGCAAGAGGCCCGGTTGCGCTTGCGCCCGGGCCCTCACTATGTCCGGGAAGAGGTGTACCGGAATGCCGGCACTCGTGCTCGTGGGCGCCCAGTGGGGCGACGAAGGCAAGGGCAAGGCCACCGACCTGCTCGGCGGATCGGTCGACTACGTCGTGCGCTACCAGGGCGGCAACAACGCGGGCCACACGGTCGTCATCGGCGACCAGTCCTACGCGCTGCACCTGCTGCCCTCCGGGATCCTCACCCCCGGCTGCGTACCGGTGATCGGCAACGGCGTGGTGATCGACCCGGCGGTGCTCTTCCAGGAGATCGACGGCCTCGAGGCGCGCGGCGTGAACACCTCCCGACTGCTCATCTCGGCGAACGCGCACCTGATCACGCCCTACCACCGGACCGTGGACAAGGTCACCGAGCGTTTCCTCGGCAACAACCGGATCGGCACCACCGGCCGCGGCATCGGCCCCACCTACGCGGACAAGATCAACCGGGTCGGCATCCGGGTCCAGGACCTGTTCGACCCGGGCATCCTGCACCAGAAGATCGAGGGCGCGCTGCGCGACCGCAACCAGATGCTGGTCAAGGTCTACAACCGGCGCGCGATCGTGGCCGAAGCCATCGTCGAGGAGTACCTCGGCTACGCCGAGCGGCTGCGGCCCTACGTCGTCGACACCGGGCTGCTGCTGAACAAGGCGCTGGACGAGGGCAAGGTGGTCGTGCTCGAGGGCAGCCAGGGCACGCTGCTCGACGTCGACCACGGCACCTATCCGTTCGTCACCTCGTCCAACCCGACGGCGGGCGGCGCCTGCGCGGGGTCAGGCATCGGCCCGACGAAGATCACCCGCGCGATCGGGATCCTTAAGGCCTACACGACCCGCGTGGGCTCCGGGCCGTTCCCGACCGAGCTGTTCGACGCCGACGGCGATGCGCTGCGGACCAAGGGGCACGAGCGGGGCGTCACCACCGGCCGGGACCGGCGCTGCGGCTGGTTCGACGCGGTGATCGCGCGCTACGCCGCCCGGGTGAACGGCCTGACCGATTTCTTCCTGACCAAGCTGGACATCCTCACCGGCTGGGAGCGGGTCCCGGTGTGCGTGGCGTACGACGTGGACGGGGTGCGGCACGACGAGATGCCGATGACGCAGACCGAGTTCCACCACGCCAGGCCGATCTACGAGTATCTGCCGGGCTGGGACGAGGACATCACCAAGGCGAAGGACTTCTCCGACCTGCCGCCGAACGCCCAGGCGTACGTGCGGTCGCTGGAGGAGATGTCCGGCGCGCCGATCTCGGCGATCGGCGTCGGGCCGGCCCGGGACGCGACCATCCAGCTGCGCAGCTTCCTGTAGGTACCCGCAGAGGTCCCGTAGGTTCCGCAGAGTCATAGTGGCTCTTCAACGTTCGCCGCGGCGGGGGCGCCTATTCCCCAATGCGCGATCTACAGCCGCCATCAAGCCGCGGCGAACGTTGAAGAGGCGACACAGTGACCCGATCGGGCCGCGCCGTCGTACACAGTGATGGTGGAGCGGCCCGATCGGCGTTCCTACGCTGGGTGTCATGACCGATACCGCTCTGCCCCCCGTCATGCCCGGTGCTGACGAGCCCACCGCCGATCCGGACCAGGGGAAGGCGGTGTTCGAGCGGGACCGCGCCCACGTGTTCCACTCGTGGTCCGCCCAGGACCAGATCGCCCCCACCCCGATCGCCGCCGCCCGCGGGTCCCGCTTCTGGGACTACGACGGCAACAGCTACCTCGACCTGGCCAGCCAGCTGGTCTTCACCAACATCGGACACCAGCACCCGAAGGTGGTCGCGGCCATCCAGGAGCAGGCAGCCCGGCTGTGCACAGTCGCCCCGCAGTTCGCGAACGACAAGCGGGCCGAGGCCGCGGAACTGATCACGTCGTACGCGCCCGAAGGGCTGAACCGGGTGTTCTTCACCAACGGCGGCGCCGATGCGATCGAGAACGCGGTGCGGATGGCCCGTATCCACACCGGTCGACCTAAGGTGCTCACCGCGTACCGGTCCTACCACGGCAACACGACAACCGCGATCAGCCTTACCGGCGACCCGCGGCGTTGGGGCAACGAGTCCGCGGCGCACCGCGACGGCAACACGGCGCACTTCTTCGGCCCGTACCTCTACCGGTCGCACTTCTACGCGACCACCCCGGAGGAGGAGTCGGAGCGGGCACTGGCCCACCTGGAGCAGACGATCCAGTTCGAGGGCCCGACCACGATCGCGGCGATCGTGCTGGAGACGGTCGTCGGCACCGCCGGCATCCTCATCCCGCCGCCGGGTTACCTCGCCGGGGTGCGCGCGCTGTGCGACCGGTACGGGATCATCTACATCGCCGACGAGGTCATGGCCGGTTTCGGCCGGACCGGGAAGTGGTTCGCGATCGACCACTGGAACGTCGCACCCGACCTGATCGCCTTCGCCAAGGGCGTCAACTCGGGATACGTCCCGCTCGGCGGCGTGATCATCTCCGACGCCATCCACGACACGTTTCGCCAGCAGGTCTTCCCCGGCGGGCTGACCTATTCGGGGCATCCGCTGGCCTGCGCCGCAGCCGTGGCCACCATCGAGGTCATGCGCGAGGAGCAGATCGTCGAGCACGCGGCCTGGCTGGGCGAGAACGTGCTCGGCCCGGGGTTGCGCGAGATCGGCGCACGGCACCCGTCGGTCGGCGAGGTGCGCGGTCTCGGTGCGTTCTGGGCGCTTGACCTGGTCAAGGACCGGCAGACGCGGGAGATGCTGGTTCCGTACGGCGCTGGCGGAGCGGCGGCGGCACCGATGAACGCCGTGCTGGCCGAGTGCAAGAAGCACGGCGCGTGGCCGTTCACGAACTACAACCGGCTCCAGATCACCCCGCCGCTCAACCTGTCGGAGGACGAGGCGCGGGAAGGGATGGCGGCGATCGACAAGGCGCTGGCCGTGGCGGACAAGTACGTCGTCGAGTCCTGAACAGTTCTCTACGCCTCACCGCAGCACCGAACAAACTGTTCATGACACTCGCGTAGCCGTGCGGGTCAGCCTCAAGTCTGACCCGCACGGCCTCTGCGTAGTCCCTCGTGGACGATGCGTGGCCACGCGAACACTTCTAGGCTGATCGTCGTGGCAGATTCGGTGCGGGCACTGAGCGGCGACGACACCGTCGGCGCGGCCGGCGCCGCCTCCGAGGCTTCCACGCGCGCCTCTCCGGCCAGCGGGCGCGGGGCGCTGCTGCACGGACTTCGCAGCGTTCTGAGCGGTCCGGATCTGCACTCGTTCCGGCTGCTCTTCGCGACCCGGCTGACCGGCCAGTTCGCCGACGGCGCGTTTCAGGTCGCCCTCGCCTCCTATGTGGTGTTCTCCCCCGAGAAGCAGGCCACGGCGGGCGCGGTGGCGCAGGCCTTCGCCGCGCTTCTGCTCCCGTTCGCCGTCGTCGGGCCGTTCGCCGGGGTCTTCCTGGACCGTTGGGACCGGCGCCTGGTGATCGTCTGGGCGAACCTGATGCGCGCCGTGCTGGTGGTTGGCGTGATCCTCTGCCTCGGCTTCGGGCTGGGCAACGGGCCGTTCTACGTCGGCGCGCTGGCGGTCCTGTCCGCGAACCGGTTCATCCTGGCCGGGCTCTCGGCGGCGCTGCCGCACACCGTTCCCCCGAGCCAGCTGGTGACGGCGAACGCGGTGTCCCCGACCGCCGGCACCCTCGTCGCGACCACCGGCGGAGCGATCGGCCTGATCATGAACGCCCTGGTGGGCACCGGCCTGAAGTCGACGATCGGGGTGCTCGCCACGGTCGCCGCGCTGTACTGCGCCGCGTCGTTCGTCGCCCTGGCGATCCCCGCCGGGCTGCTCGGGCCGGACGAGGCCCCGGGCGACGACATGTGGGCCGCGGTGCGGTCGGTGGCCCGTGGTATCGCCGATGCCGCGGGACACGTCAAGCAGCGTCCGAGCGCCGGGCGCGCCCTCGTGGCGATCTCGGTGTCGCGGTTCTGCTACGCAGCCGTCACCATCATGACGCTGCTGCTGTTCCGCAACTACTTCAACAACCCGCACGACACGAACAAGGGCCTGGCCGGCTTCGCGCTCGCGGTGGGCCTGTCCGGGCTGGGCTTCGGCGTCAGCGCGGTGATCACGCCGCTCGTGACGCGGCGGATGCGGCTCGAGGCGTGGATGACGCTCTGCCTGCTCGGCGCGGCGGCGACCGAGATCGTGTTCGGCGTCGCGTTCGAGCAGACGCCGCTGCTGGTCGGGGCGTTCCTGCTGGGCGTGGTGTCTCAGGGGCAGAAGATATGCACCGACACGCTCGTGCAGCGGCACGTCGACGACGAGTTCCGCGGGCGCGTCTTCGTCTTCTACGACATCCTCTACAACTCGTCGTTCGTGGTGGCCGCCGCTTTCGCCGCGGCGGCCCTGCCACCCTCGGGTGTGTCTTATCCGGTGCTGTTCATCGTCGCGGTCTGCTACGCCGGGGTCGGCGTCTGGTACTGGTTCAGGTCCCAGAAGCGTCCGGATGCGCCGATACCGCCTCCTGGGACTCAGCCTGCGACCCCCACCACGTCCGCAATGCGTTAACCGCCGCTTCTTCGCCCAAAGGCCCTTCGTCGAGCCTCAGCTCCAGCAGGTACTTGTAGGCGCGGCCGACGAGCGGTCCGGGGCGCAGATTAAGCACCTCCATGATCTGGTTCCCATCGAGGTCCGGACGGATGGAGTCCAGTTCCTCCTGCTCTCTGAGGCGCTCGATGCGTGCCTCAAGCGCGTCATAAGACGCGGCGAGCGCGGTTGCCTTACGTCGGTTGCGCGTCGTGCAGTCGGACCGGGTGAGCTTGTGCAGCCGGTCCAGCAGCGGCCCGGCGTCGCGCACATAGCGGCGTACCGCCGAGTCGGTCCATTCGCCGTCGCCGTAGCCGTGGAAGCGCAGATGCAGCTCGACCAGGCGTGCCACATCGTCCACGAACTCGTTCGAGTACTTCAGCTCCCGCAGCCGCTTCTTGGTCATCTTCGCGCCGACGACCTCGTGGTGGTGGAACGAGACGCCGCCGCCCGGCTCGAACCGGCGGGTGCGCGGCTTGCCGATGTCGTGGAGCAGCGCGGCCATGCGCAGCACCAGGTCCGGGCCGTCGTCCTCCAGCTCGATGGCCTGGTCCACGACGGTGAGCGTGTGCTCGTACACGTCCTTGTGCCGGTGGTGCTCGTCGATCTCCAGGCGCAGCTTCGGCAGCTCGGGCAGGAAGTGGTCGGCCAGCCCGGTGTCGGTCAGCAGGCCGAGGCCGCGCCGCGGGTCCGCTCCGGCCAGCAGCTTGGACAGCTCGTCGCGCACCCGCTCGGCCGACACGATCTTGATCCGCTCTGCCATCGCGGTCATCGCGGCCAGGACCTCCGGCGCGACGTTGAACCGTAGTTGCGCGGCGAAACGGGCGGCGCGCAGCATCCGCAGCGGATCGTCGGAGAAGGACTCCTCGGGGGTGGCCGGGGTGCGCAGGATTCCGAGCGCGAGGTCGGCCAGACCGCCGTGCGGATCGACGAATTCCAGCTCCGGGAGCCGCACCGCCATCGAGTTGACCGTGAAATCCCGGCGGACCAGATCCTCCTCGAGACTGTCGCCGTAGGACACGGCCGGCTTGCGCGAGTCGCGGTCGTAAGCCTCGCTGCGGTACGTGGTGATCTCGAGCTTGTATCCGTGCTTCTGGCAGCCGACGGTGCCGAAAGCGATGCCGACCTCCCACACCGCGTCCGCCCAGCCGCGCACGAGCTTGAGGACCTGCTGGGGGCGGGCGTCCGTGGTGAAGTCGAGGTCATCCCCCAGCCGGCCGAGCACCGCGTCCCGCACCGAGCCGCCGACCAGCGCGAGCGCGTGGCCGGCCGCGGCGAAGCGCTCGGCCAGCTCACTCGCAGCGGGGTTCAGGCGCAGCTTCTCCACCGCGGCGCGGGCCGCTTCGGCGGCCGCCGGGGGCAGGCGGGTCGACGAATTGTGAATCGACGCGTTGTGAATCGACACAGCGGGATCCGAACGAGAGATAGACACGTCATCCAAGGGTACGTGCTCCGACTCGCAGCCAGCCGACCGCGTCTTCTGGCCGCTGTTCGAGGTGGCCGGGGCGGCGGCGAAAGATCGCGTGGCAGGGAAACGTTTTTCTCCTGCTACTCGATCTGAAACCGCCATGAAGCCCCGGCCACCTCGAAGAGCCAACAGACACCGGCGCGTAGACAGGTCGACGGCGGCCGGAGCTGCTCAGCCGACGACACTAGGATTCCGCCCGTGAGATTCCGCCGTGCCCTGAGGCCGCTGGCGCTCAGCCTCGCCTCGCTCGCCGCGGTGCTGGTCTCCACCAGCACCGCGCCGATGGCGCGCGCGGCGAGCGGCGGCACCGTGGCCGTGGGCCTGTCCAGCATGAGCCCGGCCATAGCGGTCCGCGGCGACACGCTCAAGCTCCAGGGCGATCTGGTTGGTTCGGCCGGCGTGTCGCACCCGGCGGTGACCGTCCGGCTGGCGGTCGCCGAGCTGATCGGCCGCTCGGAGATGGCCAACACCGCGGGATCTCATTCGCAGCTCGTCTTCGGCCACCAGGACGACGTAGGCAACGTCACCGTCGGCGCCACAGTGCCGTGGTCGCTTTCCGTCCCGATCGCGGACATGGGTCTCAACGGCCGCGGCGTCTACGCGCTCGACGTCGAGGCATATTCGGAAGGCGTACGCATCGGTGCGCTGCGCACGTATCTCCCGTACGAGATGAACAGCGACACGAGCCTCAAGCCGACGCAGATGGTGCTGGTGTGGCCGGTGGTTGGCACGCCGGCCCTTGACGGTCAAGCGTCGAACGGCGTCGACGAAGCCGTGACCGACGACCTGTCCACTCAGTTCGCCGCGAACGGGCGGCTCTACCAGGTATTGGCCGCGGGTTCCGCAGCCGCGACTGCGAACCGCAAGATCGCCGTATCGTGGCTGGTCGACCCGGATCTGCTGGCGACGGCCGCAGATGAGCAGAACGGCTATACGCTCTACTCGACGGGCCCGACCAGCTCCGCGACCTCCACCGACTCCGGGGCGCAGAACGCACAGCGGTGGCTGGCCGAGGCGAAGACCGTGCTCGGCACGACCGGAGAGCTGTGGCAGCTGCCGGCCACCGACCCGGATTTCGGCTCCCTGGCCGCGGGCGACCCGGCGTTCGCCGCCGCAACGGTCAAGAACGCAGCCCAACAGACCGGTTCGACGGTCGTCACCTCCGTCGGCCGCACGCCCTTAGGCACCCTGGCGTGGCCGGCGGACGGCCAGGTGAACGCGCCGACGCTCAAGCTCGCCGAGCAGGTGAATCCCGCCGCGACGATCGTCGGCTCTGACTCCATCGACCTGCACACGCGCGCGGACATCTTCACGCCGACCGGCCGGGTCAACCTGTCCGACGGCAGCCATCTCGCGGTCAGCGACGCGGACCTCGACGCAATCTTCGCCGGGGACGCCGCCGACGCCGCGTACCGGGTCGCGGGCACCAACTCCTCGCTGCTCACGTCCCAGCGCTTCCTGGCCCAGAGCGCGCTCATCGCCCTTGAGGAGCCCAATCTCAGCCCGCCGCGCACGGTCATGGTGACCGCGCCGCGCGGAGTCCAGCCGGACCCCGCGCTGCTGGCCGCCGTCGGTTCGGCGAGCTGGATCAAGACCGTCGGCCTGTCCACTCTGCTGAACACGTCGCCCGACGGTCAAGCGCAGACCTCGACACCTAAGCGCGCCTCGGCCACCGCGAAGAGCGACCTGACACCTGATCAGCTCACCGCGACGGGAGCCCTCGGCGAGTTGGTCCAATCATTGGCGCAGATCCTCTTCGACCCGACGAAGGTCACCCAGTCGTACGGCCCGGCTTCGCTGCGTACCATGTCCACCTCATGGCGCGGCGATACCGCAGGACAAGCGGCGTTCACGCGGGCGGTACATGCGCGGGTGACGACGATAGTCAACGCGGTGCGCCTTGTGCCTAAGTCGGACCTGACCCTTTCGGGCAAGAGCGGTGTGATTCCTTTCACCGTCCAGAACGAGCTCAACGAGAACGTCAGCATCGGCATCCGGATCACTACCGACCGGCCGGGTTTGTCGGTGCAGCAGGTCCAAGTGCAGACGTTCCATCCGGGCTCGACGACAGTAGACGTCCACGTCAGCTCCACCGTGTCCGGGCAGCGGGTCATGGTCACCGCGCAGCTGGTCACCCCGGGCGGAAACGACTATGGGGACAGCCAATCGCTTCAGGTGACGGTCTCGTCCATCGGCTCCGTGACACTGGTCATCTTCGGGCTGTCCGCCGCGTTATTGGTTGTGGCGGTAATGTTACGGATCTATCGGAGCAGGCGGACCCGGACCGCGCCGCCCGTTCCCGATCCGCCCGGCACGCCCGCGGAGAACGCCGCTTCAGTCGAGGCGGAGCGGGGACAATGATGAGCTGAACGCGGGGTGTGCCCGCGCGCCAGGAAGGCACCGAGGACCGTCGCGATGGCACGCTGGCCAGAACAGGATCGACCGGGCACCGCCCAGGCGCAGACGTATGTCCCGCCGCCGCAGGACCTCTGGTACCCCGCCATACCCGAGGACGAGGCGCCTGAGGAGCGCGCCGCCCGTCGCGCCGCCTACGCGGAGGCGGTCGACGCCACCCGGTTCAACCTTCCCGTCTTCGGCACCTCGTTCCTCGACCCCGGCGCGCTCCAGCAGCTGATCCCCCCGCGCCGCAGCGCGGTCCAGGGCCCGGCGACCCGCCCGTACGAGCAGTACAGCGACACCGACGTCTGGAGCCCGCCGGGATCGCCGACCGCGACCATCCCGACGCCCGAACACTCGGCCGAGGCTCCCGCTAAGGCAGCGGCGACCAGCGTGTCCCGCGCCAGCCGGATCATGGCGCTGGGCACCATCGCCTCCCGCGTCACCGGCATGCTGCGGCAGCTGCTGCTCGTCGCCGCGCTCGGCACCGGCGTGCTGGCGTCGAACTTCAACGTCGCCAACAACGTCCCGAACACCATCTACCTGCTCGTCATCGGCGGGGCCGTCAACTCCATCTTCGTGCCGCAGCTGGTGCGGGCGATGAAGGACGACCCGGACGGCGGCCAGGCGTTCATGGACCGGCTGCTGACCATCTCGGTGGTGATCCTGGGCGTGCTCACCGTGGCCTGCGTGGTCGGCGCGCCGCAGATCGTCGACTTCTTCTCCAGCTCCTCCGGCCCGGACCGCGAGATCACGATCCTGTTCGCCCGCTACTGTCTGCCGCAGATCTTCTTCTACGGCATGTTCGTGATGCTGGGCCAGATCCTCAACGCCACGGACAAGTTCGGCCCGATGATGTGGACGCCGGTCCTGGCGAACGTCATCATGATCGCGACGCTCGGCGCGTACATCGCGATCGCCGGCTACGTGCAGACCAGCTCCACCATCACCCACGCCGAAGTGCTTCTGCTGGGCGGCGGCACCACCATCGGCATCGCGCTGCAGACGCTGACCCTCATCCCTTACCTCAAACAGGCAGGGGTCGGCTTCCGGCCACGATTCGACTGGCGGGGCACCGGGCTGGGCAAGTCGCTCACCCTGGCCAAGTGGACCATGGGCATGGTGCTCGTCGGCCAGGTGGGCAACTGGGTCATCATCAAGTACGGCACCCGGATGGACACCGCGCGGCCGCACGAGGGCGTCGGCTACACCGGCTACTCGAACGCCCTGACCATCTGGATCCTGCCGCAGGCGGTCATCACCGTCTCGATCATCACGGCGCTGCTTCCCCGGATGAGCCGCGCCGCGCACGCCGGGGACCGGACCGCCGTGCGCGACTCGATCTCGTACGGCCTGCGCGTCACGGCGGTCGCGATCGTCCCGTGCGGATTCGCCTTCGTCGCCTTCGGACAACAGATCGCGACGCTGCTCTTCCGGCACGGCGCGGCGGACGCGGTCCAGTCCCGGAACCTCGGCTACATGATCATGGCGTTCGGCCTGGGCCTTATCCCCTTCTCTGCGCAGTACCTGATGCTGCGCGGCTTTTACGCCTATGAGGACACGAAGACGCCGTTCGTCATCGCGGCGTGGATCGCGGCCATCAACTCCGTGCTCTCGCTGGCCTCGTACTACGCGCTGCACACCACGCAATGGGCCGTTACGGGCATGTGCGTTGCGTATGTGATCGCTTACACAGTGGGCATGGTGATGACCGGCGCGAAACTCAGCCGCAAACTGCGCGGTCTGGATGCCGGGCGGGTGGTGCGCACCCACGCCAAGCTGGCCGCGGCCGCGGCGCTCGCGGCGCTGGTGGGCGGCCCCGTGGCGTACGAGATCACCAAAATGGTGCAGGCGCCGATGCTGGCCTCCACCAGCGCGCTCGTGCTCGGCGGCGGTCTTTTCGGCGTCATCTTCCTAGTCGCCTCGCGGCGGATGCGGGTGGAGGAAGTCGACTCGATGCTCGGGACGATTCGGGCGCGTTTCGGGCGGTAGGCGGGATTTTGTCCGCGGCGCTCCAATCCGCCGTCTGACGGGCTTTCGCCTACCACCTGAGCTGCGCTCGCGGGGCGTGTTCCCGGGAATTCACGCCCTGTCCCCCGTGCGGCCCGGTTCGCCCATGTGGGGCCGGGCACTAGCATGACAGTGAGCGCCCGTCATCTGATGCGCGGTGCTCCTGCCCCACTACGGAACGACGCGAATGAGGGAGGGCCGTGGCTTCCCTGGCCGAAAAGCCCGTCGGAGACAGCGAGAACTTCGATCGCGCCCGTTTCGAGCAGCAGGTCCACGCGGGGGCCCGGCTCGCCGACCGGTACCGGCTGGACCGGGAGCTGCGCCGCTATTCCGGCGGGGTCGAGCCGCTGCCGCGGGCGTGGGTGGGATTCGACGAGCTGCTCAACCGCAAGGTGGGGATCGACCTGATTTCCTCGGGCCACCCGCGGGCGCGCGTGATCGAGGGGGCGGCCCGCAACGCCGCGACGGTTCCGGACGTGCATTTCGTGCAGGTGCTCGACGCGGCCGACGAGAGCGGCCTGGTCTACGTCGTCAAGGAATGGGTGGCCGACGCGGCGTCACTTTCCACCCTGCTCGCCAACGGCCCGCTCTCCACGGCGAAGGCGACCGCGATCGCGCGCGAACTGGCCACGGCCGTCGCGGCGGCGCACGACTGCGACATGCCGCACGGCGCGCTCGATCCGACCACCGTGCTGGTCACCAGTACCGGCCAGGTGAAGATTCTGGGTCTCTGCCTGGAGCGGGCGCTGGCCGGCCTGGAAAACGGTCCTGACGCGCAGGCCGAGGATGTCCGGGCGATCGGACGCCTGTGGTACGCGGCGCTGACCGGTCGCTGGCCGACGGAGGACGGAGGGTTCGGCCTGCCCGGCGCGCCCTTCTCGCACGGCAAGCCGTTCAGCCCGGCCCAGATCCGCGCGGCCGTGCCCAAGACGGTGGACCAGCTCGTCTCGCAAATCCTCGGTGCGTCGGACGGCTCGGGCGAGGCGACCGGCGCCTCCACGATCGAGAGCGCCAAGGCTCTCGTGACTGGCATCGCCGCGTTGCCCAGGTTCCGGGAGGAGCCGGAGGCGACGAGCGTTCTGCCGCGCACGACCTACCCGCAGCGGCCCGGCGGGTATCCGGCCGCCTCGCGGACAGTCGCGGTGCCGCAGTCGCGCACGATGACCGGCGGACGGCCGCCCCGCCGCTACTCACGCGGCCTGATCGTCATCATCGTCGGCGTGGTGCTGGTGATCGGCACGGTCGCGGCGTTCGAGCTCGGCGGACGGCACAACTCGCCGAGCGCGTCCTCGTCCAACTCGCCTGCTCCCCGCTCGGCGTCGTCGGCTCCCGCGACACAGCCGCTCGCGATCACGACGGCGTCGATATGGGACTCGGACAAGGGCCAGGACGACACCACGAACCTTCCGCACGCCTATGACGGTTCGAGCACCGGCTGGACCACGTCGACCTACTTCGACGGGCCGACGATAGCCCCGTACCGGGCCGGCTCCGGGATCGTCTTCGACCTCGGTTCGGCGAAGAGCGTCTCCCGGGTGAAGTTCGACGTCGCGGTCGCCGGAGCGACGGTCGAGGTGTGGACCGGGTCCTCGTCGCTGTCGTCCGTGCCCACCGTGACGAACTCGGCCCCGCCCGGCTTCACCAAGCAGTCCGCGCAGGCGAACGTGGGGGGCGGCGGCGACATCACCGCGAGCTTCTCGTCGCCGGTCACGACGCGGTTCGTGATGGTCTGGTTCACCGTGCTGCCGCACCAGGACGCCGACCAGAACGACATCGCCGGGTACCGTGACACGCTGTCGAACGTGAGAATCTTCTCCTAGATCTGCTCCGTCGAGGTCAGGGGAGCAGCGGACCACGGGAGCCGGAATGCGAGCGAGGCGCGGCGATCCGCAGCGCGCACGGGAGGACGAAGCCGACCGCGCGCTTCTCGCCCGGCATGTCGCGGGGGATCGTGAGGCGTTCAGCGAGTTGTTCAGCCGTCACCGGGACCGGCTGTGGGCGGTGGCGCTGCGGACCATCGGGGATCCCGAGGAAGCTGCGGACGCGCTCCAGGACGCGGCGGTGTCCGCGTTTCGGGCTGCGGCGGGCTTCCGGTCCGAGTCGGCGGTAGGCACGTGGCTCTACCGCATCGTGGTCAACGCGTGCCTGGACCGAGTCAGACGGCAGGCCGCCCGCCCGACGGTGGGCTATCCGGAGGAACAGTCACCGGCGTGGCAGCGCGCGGTACGAGACTCGACGGACATGGCCGAGACCCGGGACCTGCGGATCGTGCTGGAAGACGCGCTCGCCACGCTCCCGTTCGACCAGCGGGCCGCGGTGGTGGCGGTGGACGTCGAAGGACTGTCGGTCCAGGAGGCGGCCGAGGCGCTTGGGGTCCCGGTGGGGACGGTGAAGAGCAGATGCGCGCGGGGGAGGGCGAAGCTGGCGACGATTTTGGCCGATTTGCGGAACCACCCGCAGTCGCCGCCCGTCCAACGTCAGACCACCCCGAAGGGCGTCGGCGACTCCCCCGAAGCGATGGAACGAGGTGTGCGGTGACATCGGCTCACGAGCCACGCAGAGCCCCGGGCGCGCACCTCTCGGCTGAGGAGCTGTCAGTCGCCGTGGAGGCGCGGCAGGAAGGCGCTGTGGACGGTACGGAGCCCGCGCAGGACGTCGCCGAGCACCTACAGGGCTGCGCGCAGTGCCAAGCCGACGCCGAGACGATGGCGGAACTCCTCGCCATGCTCGGCCAACTGGAGCAGCCGCCGATTCCCGCGGACGTCGCGCTACGCATCGACGCGGCTCTGGCCGAGGCTGCGCGAACCTGGGTGGCGCTTGCTGCTCCTGCTGCTGCGACCGACGCCGCTGTCACCCGAACAGCCGATGCCTCGACAAGCGGCAGCGAGCCGGGGATGCCCGGCTCCGAGGCTGGCTTTGCGGCGCAGTCCAGCGACGAAGACCTCGCCGGATCGCGGCGGCTGTCTTCTGAGGGGCCTCCGGGCCCACGGTCCGAACGCCGTCCGCCAACGCTCGGTCCCACTAAGCGCCATCCCGATTCGCGCCGCCCGCACGCACGGCGGTCGCTGCGGCGCACCCTCAGCTGGACGCTCGCCTCGCTCGTCGTCCTGGGCGGCGCGGCCGGGCTGGCGACCCTCGCCCTCTCGTCGTCCGGGAACTCCACCTCAGGGCCGAGCGCGAGCGCAGCCCGCGGCGTCGCCCCGCCCCTATCCGGCAGCTCGCAGGCACTGAGGAACGACGGTGCCCAAAGCAGTAATGCCGAGGCGCTGGCGGCGCTGACGAGCTGGACGAAGAGTGCCCTCGCCACATCGTCGTCGTCGGAACCGGCCGACTTGAGCCCCAGCGCGCACCCCCATGCGCTCACCACGGCGCCGACCTCGGCCGTGGCCGCCGCCGAGATCGAGCAGTGCCTCGCGAACCCGGCCACGAAGGGGCGCCAGGTGCTCGGAACCTCCTACGGGGTGTTCCTCGGCAAGTCGGCGGTCCTCGTCGTCTACGCGATCGGGGACGGCTCCCAGTCCGTGGACTCGGTGGCCTATCAGGCGCCGTGCGCCTCGACCGGCTACCTCGTCCTGGCGGAGGGAACCGTCCCCAAGTAGCGGACGAAACTAAAGCGTCAGGCGCCGATGAAGTCCTGCAGATCATTGAGCAGGGCGCGCTTCGGCTTGGCGCCCACGATGGTCTTGGCGACCTCGCCCTTGACGTAGACGTTGAGCATCGGGATGTTCAGGACGCCGTACTTGGCGGCGATCTCCGGGTTCTCGTCGATGTTGACCTTCACGATCTCGAGCGCGTCGGCGTGCTCGGTCGCGATCTGGTCCAGGATCGGGGCGATCATCCGGCAGGGGGCGCACCACGGCGCCCAGAAGTCCACCAGGACCGGCTTGTCGCGCTCGAGCACATCCTGGGTGAACGACGCGTCGGTTACCTGCTTGAGGTCTGACATGGCTCCTCGTCTCCTGGTGTCTGGCTGCGAATCTGTGCTGCTGCCGCTTCTCAAGCCGCGCGGCTGCGGCGGCATGGGTGTCAGTGCGCGGCGGCGGAGTCGGACAGCGCCGCGAGGTACCGCTCCGCGTCGATCGCAGCGGCGCACCCGGTGCCCGCGGCGGTGACGGCCTGGCGGTACACGTGGTCCACCACGTCGCCACACGCGAACACGCCCGGCTCGCTGGTGAGGGTGCGCGGCGAGTCCACCTGGACGTAACCCTCGTCGTCGATGTCGATCTGGCCGCGGAACAGGTCGCTGCGCGGCTCGTGGCCGATGGCGATGAAGAGGCCGGCCGCCTCCAGGACCCGCTCCTCACCGGTGACCGTGTCGCGCAGTCGCACGCCGGTCACCCGGTCCTCGCCGAGGATCCCGGCCACCTCGCTGTTCCAGGCGAACGAGATCTTCGGGTTGGCGAACGCCCGGTTCTGCATGATCTTGCTCGCCCGCAGCTGGTCGCGCCGGTGCACCACGGTGACGGTGCGGCCGAAGCGGGTGAGGAAGGTGGCCTCCTCCATCGCCGTGTCGCCGCCGCCGACCACCACGATGTCCTTGTCCCGGAAGAAGAAGCCGTCACACGTGGCACACCAGGAGACGCCGTGGCCGGACAACCGCTTCTCGTCCGCCAAGCCCAGCTCCCGGTAGCCCGAGCCGGTCGCGATGATGACTGTGCGCGCCAAGTGGGTGTCGCCGGCGCCGTCCACGATCCGCTTCACGTCACCGGCCAGCTCGACCTCGGTCACGTCGTCCGGCACCAGCTCGGCGCCGAACCGCTCCGCCTGCTTCCGGAGGTTGTCCATCAGGTCCGGACCCATCACTCCGTCCGGGAAGCCGGGGAAGTTCTCCACCTCGGTGGTTTTCATCAGCGCACCGCCCGCGGTCACCGAGCCCTCGAACACGAGAGGCTTCAGCCCGGCCCGCGCCGCGTAGACCGCGGCCGTGTAGCCAGCCGGTCCCGAGCCGATGATGACGACGTCGCGCACTTCCGCGCTCTGCTCCTGCGGGTTCTGCGGCACTGCCTGGCCTTCCTCACGATGGACGGATCAGCGGACGTTCTGGTCGGCCGATTCCGCCGCCACCTGCATGGACTCGAACAGATCCGGGGGGTCGGCTATTCCGCCGCCCACCGGCCACCCATGACTGTAGAGGGTCCCCGTCACGGCGCGACAACGCGTCCCACACGCCGTCGGCCGCCTCGCTCGGAACCGCCTCACGGATGCGGGGCGCAGCCGGGATCGAACCTGCCATGAATGACAACGCGACCGTATTCCCAAAGGCAACGGTCCCCTGTTTCACGTGGAACAGGGGACCGTTGCGTTGTTTGGTTTCACGTGGAACGTCAGGACCGCTTCTCCGGGAGCGCGACGCCTCAAGCAGCGTCGAGGTCACCATCGCCGGGCATCAGCGTGGCGACGATCCGGTGGAGGTCCTTCATGTTGGCGAACTCGATCACGATCTTCCCGCGCTCCTTGCCCAGGTCCACCCGAACCCGGGTCTCGAGCCGGTCGGACAAGCGCGCGGCGAGGTCGGTGAGCGTCGGCGACACGCGGCTGCCGGCCCGCACCTTCCGCGGAGCGCGCGGCTTGCCGCCCGCCGGATCGCCCACCGCGACGATTTCCTCGACCACCCGCACGGACAGCAGCTCCTGGCTGATCCGCTCGGCCAGCCGCAGCTGCTCCTCCTCGGTCTCCAGCCCGAGCAACGCCCGCGCGTGGCCCGCGGTGAGCTGCCCGGCCGCGACTCTGCGCTGGACCTTCGGCGGCAGCTTCAGCAGGCGAAGCGTGTTGGACACCTGCGGCCGCGAGCGGCCGATCCGGTCGGCCAGCTGCTCGTGGGTGCAGGCGAAGTCCTTCAACAGCTGGTCGTACGCCGCCGCCTCTTCGAGCGGGTTCAGCTGAGAGCGGTGCAGGTTCTCCAGGAGCGCGTCCAGGAGCATCCGCTCGTCGTCCGTCTCCCGGACGATGGCGGGGATGCGGTCCAGTCCCGCTTCCTGGGTCGCGCGCCACCGGCGCTCGCCCATGATGAGCTCGTACTTGCCGGCGCCGCCCGAACCGGCGGGCCGGACCACGATCGGCTGGAGCAGGCCCACCTCGCGGATGGAGTGGACCAGTTCCGCCATCGCCTCCTCGTCGAAGATGTCGCGCGGCTGGCGGGGGTTCGGCGTGATGGCGTCGACCGGAAGCTCCGCGAAATGGGCTCCCGGCACTTCGTCCGCCACGATCGACGACTCGGTGAAAATCGGCGCCTCGGACTGTTCGTCCGCGTCGGCCCGGTAGATCTCACCGAGGGGGAGGCGCCGCGGCGGCGCCACTGAGCCGGCGGCCGATGCGGAGGCACCGGCACGGGGCGCGGCGGGGGCGGTCACCGGGGGCGCTCCCGCGGCGCCTTCAGGGGGCATCGTCGGGATCAGCGCCCCGAGTCCCCGCCCGAGTCCCCGTCGACGGTCGTTCATCGTCCCACCTCAGCGTTGATCCCTGTGTTGGCCCGGTCCGCGTCCGACTGCGCGGGGATGCCGGCCGCGCCTTCGCGCGCGGCCCAGCGTTCGGCGATCTCCCGCGCGGCCTCGCGGTAGGCGAGCGCTCCGGTCGACGCCGGGTCGTAGGTCATGACCGTCTGCATGTAGCTCGGAGCCTCGGAGATGCGCACGGAACGGGGGACCGCCGTGTGCAGCACCTGCTCGGGGAAGTGGGTGCGGACCTCGTCGGCCACCTGTGAGGCCAGTCGGGTACGCGCGTCGTACATCGTGAGCAGGATGGTCGAGACGTGCAGCTCCGGGTTGAGGTGGGCGCGGACCAGTTCGATGTTGCGCAGCAGCTGCCCGAGGCCCTCCAGCGCGTAGTACTCGCACTGGATCGGAATCAGCACTTCCGCGCCGGCGACCATCGCGTTGACCGTCAGCAGGCCCAGTGACGGCGGGCAGTCGATCAGGATGTAGTCCATCGAGCTGTGGTAGACGGCCAGGGCACGCTGGAGGCGGCTCTCCCGGGCGACCATCGAGACCAGCTCGATCTCCGCGCCCGCCAGATCGATGGTCGCCGGGGCGCAGTAGAGCCCTTCGATGTCGGCGACCGGCTGGACGATCTCCTCCATGGTGTACCGCTCGATCAGCACGTCGTAGATCGAGGGGACCTCGGCGTGGTGGTCGACGTTCAACGCGGTGGAGGCGTTGCCCTGCGGGTCGAGGTCGACCACGAGGACGTTCGCGCCGCACTGGGCGAGCGCGGCGGCGATGTTGACCGTGGTGGTGGTCTTACCGACGCCGCCCTTCTGGTTCGCCACCACGAAGGTCCGCGTGTGTGCGGGCTTCGGCAGCTCGGTGCCGCTGCGGGAAAGGGCGGCCAGCGCGGCCTCGGCCTCACGCGCGATCGGGGTGTCCTCCGAGCGACTGCGGCCTCCGTGAAGCAGGTCGGTGTCCGCGTCGGGATACACCGTTTCCGTTCCGGGCGTACCCGCTGCCGGTTGGTCGTAGGGCATCGGCCAACTCTCTTCCTCCGTCGCCGGGACGACGGCTCGTTCCGCGCGATGCCTCGCCGGGGTGACGACCGCCGGCGGAGGCGTGGTACCTAGGGGTGTTCTGTCTGCGTCAATGACCCGGGGGTCGTGTTGCCAGGACCAACTGAAGCCGTCCGGTGGCTCCGACGGCAGATCCATGGACTCGTCGAGCCGCCAACCCCGCGGAAGCAACTCCCCCGTCGTCTCCACGCTGGACTCGTCCGACACGGATTCATCGCGATCGGGATTGCCACCCGGATAAGCACCGTACTGACCGTGCGCGACCATCATGTCCCCTCGCCGCCTCGGTCGGAGAAACTTGGGTGTCAACCACGTCGCGTTTCCCGTGCAAAGTCACTCGTTGGGATCACGTTTCACGTGAAACCCAACCCCTGAGGGATGGCGCTCCACCCGAACCGTGCGCGCAGAGAGGCGGTGACACATTTAACCATGCGAGCCGCGGCGAGCGCGTCGCCCGGACCGCGCTTGGCTCCGACGTGTCCGGTGCCCATAACCGGTGGCTCCCAATTCAATCCGGACCACCTTGGTCGCCGCCGGGCCGAGTGAGCCACCGACATCTACGACTGCCCAACTCGTCGCTCCTAGAGCAGGCAGGGACGCCGCCACAGCATTGAGTTCATCTGACGCGGCGTCTCCTTTGAGAGCCAGCATTTGACCTCCGGGACGCAGCAGCGGAAGACACCAGCCCATCAAACGTTCCAGTGGCGCGACCGCGCGAGCCGTCACCACGTCGGCTCCCAACCGCCCCGCCCACTCCTCTGCGCGCCCCCGAATCACCTCGGTGTTCGTGAGTTTCAGCTCCTCGACGCACTCGGCGAGGAAAACGGTGCGCCTCAGGAGTGGTTCGAGCAGCACCACACGCAAGTCGGGTCTCAGTGCCGCCAACACGAGCCCGGGTAGACCGGCGCCCGAGCCGACGTCGACGATGCGCGCCTCGGGGGAGATGAGTTCCGCGATCGCCCCGCAGTTCGTCAGGTGCCGATCCCAGAGGCGCTCGACTTCGCGCGGCCCGAGCAGTCCCCGCTCGACGCCGGCTCCGGCGAGCAGCTCCGCGTATCGGCGAATCAGCGGCAGGGCCGGACCGAACAACCGGACCGCGGCCGGGGGCGGTTCGGGCGGCGTCCTCATCTCAGGCGAAAGTTCAGTGTCGACCGGCGCGGAGGCGGGTCGATCCGCCGTGTCATCAGCCATCGGCAATCCCACGTTTCATGTGAAACACAATCGTGCCAAACCAACGGCCCCGCCTCCAACGAGACGGGGCCGTGTCAAAGACCTCTGCTGAGTGCTTCTGGGTGCCGAAGCGCCGCGATCCGCCCTAGCCGTCATACGACTGAGGATCCCTCACGACTTCGCTCCGCCGCGACGCCCGGGATCACGCCGGAAGGACGACCACTCGGCGGTTCGGCTCCTCGCCCTCCGACTCGCTGCGCAGGCCGGCCGCCGCCACCGCGTCGTGCACCATCTTGCGCTCGAAGGGACTCATCGGCGCCAGCTTGACCGGCTGCCCGGTCTCCGCCACCTTCTGCGCGGTCTCGGTGCCGAGCTTCACCAGCTCGCTGCGCCGGGCCGCCCGGTGACCGCCGACGTCCAGCATCAGCCGGGTCCGCTCGCCGGTCTCCCGGGTGACCGCCAGCCGGGTCAGCTCCTGCAGCGCCTCGAGGACTTCGCCGTCCCGCCCGATCAGATGGTCGAGCCCCGTGCCGACGACGGACACGGCGGCGCGGTCGCCCTCGACGTCCATGTCGATGTCTCCGTCGAGATCGGCGATGTCCAACAGACCCTCGAGGTAGTCGGCCGCGATCTCGCCCTCTTCCTCCAGGCGGGCCAGCTCGTCCTGCGGCTCCTGCGCAGACTCCGGCTGCGTCGCCTCGACGGTCGATTCCGTCACCGTGTTCTCCCTGCGTCTTTCCAGGCCCGGGGCGACCTCGTGGGCCGCCGGGCGATTTCAGCGGGTGCGCTCGCACCCGCAAAGCTACTTCTTGCGCCCGCTGCGCGTGCTGCGCACCGGCTGATTGCGCTGCGCCTTGGAGCGCGCGTCCTGCGCGGAGCCGGTTCCCGCGACCGCGCCGGCCTTGTCCACACCGCCGGTCCCGGTCGCGCCCGCCTTGCCCTTGGCGCCGGTCGAGCTGACGACCGGGATGACCGCGTCGGTCGGCTCGCCACCCTTGGCCGCCTTCTTCGCGGCCTTCAACTCCTGGCGCTTGAGGTGCGCCTCGTGCGCCATGGATCCGGGCAGCGGGCTGTTGTGCAGCACGTAGAACTGCTGGCCCATCGTCCAGAAGTTGGTGGTGAGCAGGTAGATCAGCACGCCGATCGGGGCGATGAAGCAGAAGAACGCCATGAAGACCGGCATGATGTACATCATCATCTTCTGCTGCTGGACCATCGGGTTGTCCGGCGCGCTGTTCTTGAGGATCATCTGCCGCTGCGTGATGAACTGCGTCGCCACGTAGACGATCGTCATCACGATGATCACGGACTTCACGGTGCCCTGGCTCGTCCCGCCGAGCTGGGCGAGCGGCGTGTTGAAGTGGGCCGAGATCGGAGCGCCGAAGATGTGCGCCTTCTTCGCGCTGACCACCAGCGCCGGCGCCATGAAGAAGATCTCCTTGCCGTTGGACACGTTGTACAGCAGCCGGTACAGCGCGGTGAAGAACGGCATCTGCACGATCAGCGGCAGGCAGCTGGCGAACGGGTTGGTGCCGTGCTCCTTGTACAGCGCCATCATCTCGCGCTGCTGCTTCTGCTGGATCTCCCGTTTGCGCACCGGGTCGAGCTTGGCCCGTTCGAGCTCCTTCTTGTACTTCTCCTGGAGCTTCTTCACCTCGGGCTGGACGACCTGCATCGCCCGCATCGACTTGATCTGCTTGACGAAGAGCGGGATCAGAGCCGCACGGATCACCAGGGTCAGGAAGACGATCGAGAGACCCCAGGCCCAGCCGCTGTCCGGCTGGAAGACCTGGCCGAACAGCTTGTGAAATTGAACGATCATCCAGCTGACACCCCAGATGAGGGGGCTCAGCAGCTGGTCATACCACGTCACGGTCAGGCTCCTCGGCTCGACTCACGCCCATAAAACTCTCATATCGAACGGTGCGCCGGAGCAGCGTCCGCGTCCACTATCCGCCAAGCGCCGCGTGGAGGGACCGGATCGACCCCACCCGCGCTCCACGGATTGCACCGAAGAATCCGCCATGCCGTGAGAAGCGTGCCCTTGGTCGCACCGTGCACGGACATCGCCTCGTAGCCGTAGTGCGAGCAGCTCGGGTAGTACCGGCACACCGGTCCGAGCACGCGCGACACCGTCAGCTGGTACAGGCGGATCAGCGCCATCAGTACGTACTTCATTCGCATCGCTTCTTCGGTACGACATCATCCAAGCTGTCAGCCGGGCCGCCGCCGGACGGAGGCGGCCGGCGGACTCAACCGGGCGAGGGCCGAGTCCAGATCTCTGGCCAGGTCCGCGGCGGCCGCCCCGGCTGCCGGTGGCAGCGCCCGGACCACGAGGACCGCGCCCTGCGGCAGCCGGTCGAGCCGTTCCGCCACGAGGTGCCGCAGCCGTCGCTTCACCCGGTTGCGGACCACCGCGGGCCCGACCGCCTTGCTGACGACGAAGCCCGCACGGGCTGGACCCGTGCGGGCTTCCTCGACGCTCGACCGGACCGCTGACGCGTCCGCCGACCACAGGTGGGCGACCAACGTGGGGCGCCCCGCCCGGCGCCCGCCACGGATGGCGCGGGCGAACTCGTCGCCCCGCCTCACTCGGCGGTCCGCGGGCAGCACCTGAAGCTAGGCGGACAGGTTGCGGCGGCCCTTGGACCGGCGGGACGACAGGATCGCCCGGCCGGCGCGGGTCCGCATGCGCAGCCGGAAGCCGTGGGTCTTGGCGCGACGCCGGTTGTTCGGCTGGAAGGTGCGCTTGCTCACTGGGGGCTCCAGACAAAGACTGATCGGTCACGAGGCCGCGATGCCAAAACGCGCCGCGTGGAGGCTTGGTGCTCCGGGAAGGCCCGCTGTTCCAACGACAGGCATGATGCAGCGCTGGTCGGCATCTCGACCTGCCTACGGTACGTGGCCGGGAGCCCGTGGGTCAAACCGCCCGGACAGCGCCCGCACCAGGCCACGCGCCATTTCGCCCCCGCGATTCGTTACCTCCTTGCCCTCACCCGGTCGCCGCCCAGCACGATCACGAAGAGGCT
>NZ_DASZGI010000193.1:0-19965 GCF_035938995.1 Actinocrinis sp. | reverse complement strand
TCCAGGGCCAAGGCACGTACGACGGCACGACCGCACGCGGCGAGTCCGTCATCGTCGACGCCACGGGTGACCTGGCCGGGATCACCGGCAAAGCCACGAGCGCTTCCACGCACGCCGACTACCCCTACATGCCGCTGACGCTGACGTACGAGTTCGCGTGACCGAAGCCGACCGTGCGGCCAACGTGCTGGGGGCGCTCGCGCTGGCCGTCGCCGACCAGCTTTCGGCCTCCGCCGGCCGGGCGGGGGTGTCCGACTCGGCCGGCGCGGCGCTCTCCGCTCTGTACCACTTCCTCGATCGGCCGACACTCGAACAGCTCAGCCGCGTGCTGGGCCTGACCCATTCGGCCGTCGTCCGGCTCGTCGACCGGCTGGCGTCGACGGGCTTGATCACCCGTGGGCCGGGCGACGATCGCCGCTCGCGCACGATCAGCCTTACTCCGCAGGGCCGCGACGTGGCCCGCACGATCGAAGCCGTGCGGGCCGACGCGCTGAACGCGGCTATCGCCGGGTTCTCCGCCGAGGAACTGCGGCAGCTGCATTCCCTCACCGGCCGCGTCATGGCGAACATCGTGCAGAGCAAGGACGGCGGGGCGTGGATCTGCCGCCTCTGCGACCTCGAGGCCTGCGACCGTGCCTCTGGCCATTGTCCGACGGCGAACGCGGCTGCGGCGAAATACGGCCGTCCGCAGTGACGTTGGCCGGTCGCCCGGGTCGTCGGCACGACGGCCAAAGCAACCGCGGCGAGTACGGCCGCGCCGTCAGGACACGAGGCGGTCGGGCTGGACCTCGACGGCGCGACGCAGTTGCTCGAGGCGATAGGGGAGCGGCCGCCATCCCGG
Source organism: Actinocrinis sp. (assembly GCF_035938995.1). GTDB lineage: Bacteria > Actinomycetota > Actinomycetes > Streptomycetales > Catenulisporaceae > DASZGI01. Next base: position 19,124 of record NZ_DASZGI010000193.1, on the reverse strand, counting down.
CGAGCCCGCCAGCTCGCTGTTCAGCTCGACGACGGCGCGGGTGTAAGCACGCTGAAGACCGCGAGGGCGCAGCGGCATGCCGGCCGGACGGCGGATCGAGTGACCGTCGGCGGCGGGCAGGCCGGCATGGTTGCCCGCGACTGACACCCACAACGTCTTCACGCCCAGATGCAGCGTGTCGATGATCTGCTCGCGGGTGGACAGCCAATGCCGCAGCGCGGCGTCTGTGCCGGGGGAGAGCCGGATGTGCTCGGTGACCGGCGCGGAGACGGCGCGCGCCTGCGGGTGGCGGACGACGGTGAGGACCGGCTCGGTGCCCGAGCTGTCCAGGTCTTCGATCTTGAGCGCGCACAGTTCGCCGACCCGCGCACCGGTGTCGAGTACGGTACCGATGATCGCCAGCAGCCGGATGCGGCCGGGGCGGGTCGGCGGGCTCTCCGCCTTCGTGGCCAGGTAGGCCCTCAGCTGCGAGCGGGTCGGCCCGTCGACGACCTCGCGCGGGGCCGGAATCTGCGCCCGCTCGCCGAGCGTCAGGGGCACGGCGAGTTGCTCGGAGATGAGGCGCAGGCAGTCCTCGCGGATCCGCATCGACGAGGCGCTGGAGGTCCCGTCGCCGGTGCTGGTCGGCCGCTGCCGCAGCTCACCCTGCTGCGCCAAGCGCAGATACGAGCTCACCGCCTGCGCGGAGAGCAGGTCCTCAGCCCGGCGCAGCGTGCGTCCGGGCCGGAAGTCGGGGTGCGCGCTGGCGATCCTCAGCTCCTTGGCGACCCAGCGCAACTGCCGGGCGCGGGCCGGGCTGGTGCCCTCCTCGAGGCACAGCCGCTCGACCGCCGCCTCGACCTCGCGCACGGCGGCATGGGCGACCCGGCTGCCGTCCTCGTCCTGACCCTGACCCTCCGTCACGGTTGATCAACATACCGGGCGGGTCTGACAGGTGGAAGCAAAGGGTGCCCACACCCGCGCGGGTCGATCGGGAGAACACCGAGTGCTAATTTTCTATGGAACGTAGAAGTTCGCGCGCGCGGGGAGACGATGACGATGGAGTCTGTCGGAGAGGCGCTGATCATCGGCGCCGGGGTGGGCGGTCTGACGGCCGCGAACGCGTTGTACCGCACGGGATGGCGGGTCACCGTGCTCGAACGGGCCGATGCGCTGCGCCCGATCGGGGCGGGCATCTCGCAGCCGCCGAACGCCCAACACGCCCTCGACGCGATCGACCTCGGCGACGCGACCCTGGGCGACCGGGTTCGCGCGGCGGGGGAGCCGGCCGGGGCTATCGGCGCGCGCCGCCCGGACGGACGCTGGATCTACCGGCCGGGCGGCGACCCGGTGGGCAAGCGGTACGGCTATCCGTTCTACACACTGCTGCGCACGGACCTGCTCAACGTCTTGGCGGGGGAGTTGCCGGAGGGGACTGTGCGCTTCGAGGCCGAGGTGCGGACGGTGCAGCCCGGAGACGCGGGGACCAGAGCTCGCGTCGAGACGGTGGACGGCGCCGTATACGAGGCCGATCTGGTCGTCGCGGCCGATGGCGGACGCAGCACGGTGCGCTCGTTGCTGTTCCCCGAGCACCCCGGACCCGAGTACGGGGGATACGCCGTCTGGTGGATGCTCTCGCCCGGCATCGGGGACCACCTGATCGCGAGCGAGACGCTGGGCAAGGGCGCGATCTGGGGCAGCTTCGGCCTTCGCGACGGGCGGGTTTATGCGTACGCGACGATGGTGACGGAACCCGGTGGCTCCAGCGAGGATCCGATCGCCCCGCTGCGCGAACGCTTCGGCGACTGGCACGAAGAGGTCCGCAAGGTCCTGGCAGCGGTCGACCCGGCCTCGGTCTTCCGCGACGATGCCCGGTGGATGCGCGTCCCGCTGCCCGCGTTGCACCGCGGCCGGGTCGCCGTGCTCGGCGACGCGGCGCATCCGATGACCCCCGACCTCGGGCAGGGCGGATCGCAGTCGATCGAGGACGCGGTCGTGCTGGCGCGGCTCGTAGCGGGCGGCGACGGTCGTGGAAACGGCGGGGTCGTGTCGGCGCTGGCCGCCTACACGGAGGCACGGCTCGCGCGCACCTCGGACATCGTCAAGCGGTCGAAGAAGATGGCCGCGTTCCATCACCCGCGCACGGCACTCGGCAGGTACGTGCGCGACCAGTCGCTGAAGCTCACGGCGAGCGAACGGCTGGTGGGGCTGTTTCTGCGGCAGTACGACCCGGTGTTCGGGTGGAAGCCCTGACGGGCGGTCAGCTCAGCGGGCCGCGACGGCTTCGAGCACGTCCAGGCTGGCGGCGAAGGGCTCGGTGGCGCGCGGATAGTGCACCACGAGGTCGGTGAAGCCCAACTCGGCGTACCGGCCACGGGCGTCCTCGAACGCTTCCACCGAGTCGAGCGGACGCAGCGCCCCGAAACCGGTCAGCACGAGCCGGTCCAGGGTTCGCGGATCGCGGCCGGCCTGCGCACATGCCGCGTCCAGCTTCTCGGTCAGCACGGCGACCTCGGCCAGTTGCTCCTTGGGCGAAAGGCCCCTGCCCTTGTCCGAGTCCACATGCACCCACGTCTGCGCGTGCTTGGCCGCCAGCCGCATACCGCGCGGGCCGGTCGCGGCGATCGCGAACGGGGTGCGGGGCGACTGAGCGCAGCCGGGTTCAAGACGCGCTTCGGAGGCCTGGTAGTAGGCGCCCAGGTAGGTCGTGTGCGTGCGGCCCTCGGGCGCTCCTGTCAGCATCGCGTGCAGGATCTCGGTGAACTCCTCGAAGCGGTCCGCCCGCTCCTTCGGACTCCAGCCGGGGCCTCCGAGCACCGTCGCGTCCGGGCCGGCCGACCCGGCGCCGAGGCCGACGGTCAGCCGCCCGCCGCTGACGTCGTCCAGCGTCATGATCTCCTGGGCGAAGGGCACCGGGTGGCGGAAGTTGGCGCTGGAGACGAGCGTGCCGAGCCGGATCCGGGAGGTGATGCCCGCCGCGGCGGTCAGCGTCGGCCACGCGCTGTACCAGGGGCCTGACGGCAGACCGGACCAGGTGATGTGGTCGTAGGTCCAAGCCGAGTCGAAGCCCAACTCCTCGGCGCGGCGCCAGTGCGCGGCCGCCTCGCGCCACGGATATTCGGGCAGGATGCAGACGCCAACGCGCATGACCATGACGGCGATCTTAGCCGCTGGCGCCGGTCGGAGAAGGGGCTGCGGATGAGTGCGCCGCTTTTCGCGCGGCCGGGGCGTCGGAGAAAGACCGGGCGGCGGAGCGCCTTTCTCCGACGCCTGACCTACAGCCGCCCTCCAGCCCCGGCCGCGCGAAGAGCCAACCACACAGCAGGCGTCGCGGGCCCGGCGATCCTTCGTGGACCCGCCCTAGACGTCGTCGGTGTCGGCTGCCGTTTCGGCTCCCGCGGGGTCCGCCGCGCCGGAGAGCTTCGCGGCCTCGGCATAGGTGTGTATCCGCTCCAGCTGATCGACGGTGCTCTTGATCTCCGCGCCGATCCGCGGATCGCGGCCCTCCGCCGGGATCGCCTCGAGTTCCGCGAGTACCGCGCGCATCGCCTCGAGCGCTTCCGACCAGTGCGGTTCGCGTCCGTCGCCGGACCACGTCAGCAGCCAGGCGGCCGAGCGCAGGCAGCGCGCCCGCGCGGCGGGAGCGTCCAGTTCCTCCCACAGGTCGGCGGCTCTCCGGTACGCGGCCAGCGCTTCGTCCGGGCGGCCGGCGTTCTGGAGCGACTCGGCCGCCGTCCACGCCAGCCGCGCGTACGGCCCGCGGTTGTCCGGGTCGTCCTGGAGCAGTGCCGCGGCGGCCAGGTACTGCGCGGCTGCCGCACGGTGTTCGCCGAGCTGGGTGAGGCAGTTGCCGTACTGCTCGCGCGTCATCGCCACGGTCACGCCGCGGTAGGGCACTTCGACGTGCGGCATGAGCTCCTCATAAAGCGCAGCCGCCTCGGCATAGCGCCTCATTGCCAGATAAGCGCGCGCCGCGATGAAGCGGTTGTTCAGCGCGTCGGGCTCGCTTACGCCGTCCCACAGCCGCGCGGCGTGCAGCGCGGCCCCGACCAGATCGGGGTACCGTCCAGACTGTCGCGATATCGCCTCGACCAGCAGCGACGCGGCGCTCGGACGGGTCGTGTCGGGCGTCACCTCAGCGCCGCGCGGCTGCGGCACGGCGTGTTCGAGGGCCGCGCGCGCGTACTCCTCAGCCGTCTGCGCATCGTTGGCGGCCAACGCCATCTGGGCGAGCAGCGCCTCGGGCTCCGCCGCATCCCACGGCTGCTCGGCGGCGAGGAACCGATCCCGGGCGCCCTCGACCCGGGTGCGTGCCTCCTCGCGCTCGCCGCGCACGTACGCCAGCTGCATCAGCATCCTGCAGTACATGCCGGCGCGCCCCGGGTCGCCGAGCCGGTCCGCCAGATCCAGCTCGGCCTCGATGACCGCGACGACGGACGTCGGGTCGGGCGGATCGGCGGGTGCATCGCCGCCGTCGGACGTCGCGCCAAAGGCCTTGTATGCGAAGTAAACGGGCAGGCCCCGGGCGCCGAGGTACTGGCGCGCCGTCAGTTCGCCCGCCGCGTAAGCAGTCTCCGCCTCCGCACTGAGCGTCAGCGCCTCAGTCTCGGCGGTGGGCTGGTCGTCGGCCAGGAACGCCGCGGTCGCCGCCGAGCCGCGGGCCTCGAGCGCGTCCGCCGTCTGCCCGGACCGGCCGAACCGCGCCGCCAAGGCGAGGAATCTGGTCCGCGCGGCGGACGGGTCACGCTCCATCAGGGCCTTGGCGCGGACCCGCTCGACCTGCGCGGCGGCCGCGTCCGGCAGCTCGGACCCGCTAGCCGCCACCCGCTCCCACGCCCACCGCGCGTGCGGGTGCCGTGCCTTCGTCAGCCGGTCGGCCTCGGCGATCAGATCGTCGAGCGCTGACGCGTCGACCGCGCCACCGACCGCCGTGGACGCCCCTGCCCGACGGTCCGAGGCCGACGCTGACGCCGAGGGCAGCGCCGGGGTGGGTGACGGAAGGAGCGTCGCCGAGCCGATCGGCAGCGGATCCTCGAGCGGGCGCTGCGCCAGCCGCTGGGCGACCCGGCCCGAGGCCGCCGAGCTGCCGTTGCGCCGGTCGAAGCGGTCGCACAGGGCTTTGATCCGGTCCTGGGCATCCGCCGCGGCGTCCGCGACCGTGGTGTCCGCGAGGTCCAGCCCGCCCAAGCCCAGCGCGGCCAGTCGGCCCAGCAGGATCGCCGCGCCGGTCAGGAAGTCCAGCCGCGTCTCCGCGTCCTCCCCGCCCTCCGTCAGGTAGGCGGCGTGCTCGGCCAGGATCTCCAGGCCGCGCGCCTCGTTGCCGGTCAGCGCGCAGAACTCCAGGTGTCGGCCGAGGGCCGCGCGCAGATTCGGCACGCCGCGCGCCAGGCGGTAGCCGCGCAGGTGATTCGCCCGCGCCTCGTCGAGTCGGCCCAGCCGCACCAGCGGCATGAGACTGTGCGCCAGGACCCGGTGCGGCTCCTCGGCGCAGGAGCTCTCGCCCTCCAGCACCGGGCGCCAGAGCGTCACCGCGTCCTCGTCCCGGCCAAGCTGCGTCATCCACCAGCCCTGATCGCCCAGCTCGCAGGCGTGGCAGTCGGCCATCTGGTCGCGCGGGGCGTCGAGCCAGGCCTGGAACTCGCTCCGGGCGAGCTCCAGGTCGCCCGCCTCGCGGGCCAGCCGGTGCCGCCCCATGTGCACCGCGCGCGGCGAGTAGCCCGCCTGGCGGTAGCGCGACTTCATCTCCTCCAGCCAGCGGCCGATCGAGGCGAGCGGCACCTCCGGCACGCCGATCATCCCGCCCGTGGTCCACTTGAAGTACCAGAACAGGCTGTGCGCGCGCCCGCGGTCGAAACCGTGCGGCGCCTCATCCCACAGCCGCAGCAGCTTCGCGAACTGCACCAGCATCTTCGGCTGCTCCGCGCCGAACTCATACGCCTCGATCACGTCGATCAGCGCCTGCGCGCGCACCGCCGGGTCGCCCGCCGCCTCGGCCGCGTCGACCAGATACTCGCCGCGGGCGATCCGCACCGGACCGTGCGGCGCCCGCCCGTTGTCGGCGAGTGCGGCCCAGATCTCCTCACCGGTCAAGGACATCCGGTCAGACCTCGTCCCCCGACTTGACCGCCATCGACGCCCACGACAACAAGTCGCCGAACGCCCGGTTCAGCAAGGCGGTATCGGCCGGGCGCAGCGGCCGATGCGTCATCAGCAACGCCTGACCATAGAGCGCCTCGACGGCCGTGGTCAGCAGCGCGCGGTCGTTGATCCCGGTCAGCCGCCGGACGACCGGGCTGTGGTGGTTGAGCACCAGCTGCGCCCGCGGCGCGGAGGACTTGAGCGCGCCGAGGATCTCAGCCCACAGCTCGTCGGCCGCCGCCTCGGTCTGCGCGCGGGCGCGCTCGTGCCGCGCCTCGCGGTTGTCCAGGTGAAGCGCCGGGACCGACACGGGCGCGAAGGCGCGCAGCACCACGTCGCAGTCCAGCGGGTCGAGGGTGGCGCGGGCGGCGGACAGGAACCCGGCCAGGGTGAGCTCCTCGGCCGGGTCCACCAGGTCCAGGTGCGCCGTGACCACGTCCGCGCCGAGTTCGCCGACCACCGTCCCCGGGATCACCTGGGGCAGCTGCTCGACCAGTTCGGCGTCGTAGGTGTAGCCGCCGTTGACCACCCCGATGCCCTGCGCCGCGGCGATCGGCGCCACCTGCCGGAACTCGTCGACCGTGCGGGCCAGGTGCAGGGTGGGGTGGTTGCGCGCGAACTCGGTCAGCGGAACCCGCCCGTCCGTAGTCTCGAACTCCAGGAACGGCAGCATGATCCGCAGCAGCTCGCGGTCGTGCCGGGCCAGCGCCTTGACCCCGAGCGTGTGCACGGCGAGGAACGCGCCCAGCCGGGCGGGGTCCTCGGCGGCCAGGGTGGTGAGCCAGTCCCGGATCCGCCGGCCCAGCGCCTCGCGCACCGCCGACAGCGTCTCGTCCTCGTACAGGCCCTCACGCGAGGCGGTCGGCCGCAGCGTGTCGGTGTCGATGACGCAGCGCACGAAGAACGCCCACTCGGGCAGCAGCCCGCTCGTCGCGTCGGAGAGCAGCATGCCCTTCAGGTGCACCCGGTGGCGGCCGGCCTCGGTCGGATTGGCCGCGGACGGCAGCACGTAGGCGACGCCGCGCACCCCGGCGACCGGGACGTCGAGCTCGATGACGTCCAGCGCCGGGAAGCCGAGCGTGCGCTCGCCGTACTCGAACAGCGCCAGGCGCCGCGCGGCCGGGGAGCCGAACGGGCGGTCCCACACCGCCGGGCTGTCGGTGACGCGCACCGAGTGCCCGTCGCTCTCGACGACGACCTCGTACGGCAGCAGCGAGCCGAACTCGCGGGCCAGCTGCACCACCCGGTCCGGGGCGAACCAGCGCTCCGCCCCCGGGCGCGGGGTCAGCTCGACGGTCGTGCCGGGCGTCTCGCGCGCGGAGGCGGGCAGCGCGCGGATCGTGTAGCGGCCGTCCGAGCCGGCCAGCCACTCGACCGGTCCGGCATCAGGGTCGGCGGCCGACCGGGTGACGACCCGGATGGTGTCCGCCACGGTGAAGCAGGCCAGCAGGCCGATGCCGAACTGGCCGAGGAACTCGCGCCGCGCCCCGGCCAGGTCGTCGCGCTTGGAGGACCGGCCGATGGTGGCCAGGAACCGGTGCACGTCGGCTTCGGTCAGGCCGATGCCGGCGTCCTCGATGCACACCGAGCCCCCGTCCGCGCGCAGGCGGATCCGGCCCGGGGCCGCGGGGTCGAGTGCGTGGCGCGCGGTGACCGCGTCCACCGCGTTCTGGAGCAGTTCGCGGACGTAGATGCGCGGCGAGGAGTACAGGTGGTGCGAGAGCAGATCGACCAGACCCCGCAGGTCGACCTGGAACGCGTGCGCCCCGTTGTCCATGTCGTCGGCTGATTCCTCATCGGACATGCGGCTGATCGTAGGGGAGCGGCCCGACATCCCGCTGACGTTTGGCCTTGCCACGGACCCGCGACCTGGCCGGGCGCGACATTACGGGTTTGCGTCGGTACGCCTGTCCGCTCGTCGAAAAGTGGGTCTCGGCCAGCACAAACCGTTAAGTTTGAGGGATGGAGGAGATCGATCGGCAGATTGTGCGGCTTCTGCTCGAAGACGGGCGGATGAGCTACACGGACCTCGGCAAGGCGACCGGCCTTTCCACCTCGGCCGCACACCAGCGGGTGCGCAGGCTCGAGCAGCGCGGAGTGATCAAGGGCTACCGCGCGGTCGTCGACCCGGACGCGATAGGCCTGCCGCTGACCGCGTTCATCTCGGTCAAGCCGTTCGACCCGGCCGCGCCCGACGACGTGCCCGAGCGTCTCGCGCCACTGACCGAGATCGAGTCCTGCCATTCCGTCGCGGGCGAGGAGAACTACATCCTGAGGGTCCACGTCGCCACCCCGAGCGCGCTCGAGGGACTGCTCGGGCGCATCCGTTCCGCCGCGAACGTCTCCACCCGCACCACGATCGTGCTGTCCACGGCCTTCGACGGCCGCCTGCCCGACCTGCCGAAGGTGGGAGACTAGAGCCTGTTTAAGGAGCGTCGCGGGCTTATCCGACGCTCCTCCTTAACCACGCCCTAGGCGGGTCGGCACGGGAGAAGCAAGTGGTTGACGGGTGGGAGGAACACGTGGCCGGCGAACCCGGAGCGCGCATGCCGGAGTGGTATCGGCGGCGCGGCCCTGTCGCGGTGCTCACCGGCGCCGGGATCTCGACCGACTCGGGAATCCCGGACTTCCGCGGCCCGCAGGGCACCTGGACCGCGAACCCGATCGCCGAGCTGACGTCGACCTACCAGGACTACGTGGCCGACCCGAAGCTGCGTGAGCGCTCATGGATCGCCCGCCGGGACAATCCGGCCTGGGGCGCCGAGCCGAACGCTGGGCACCGGGCGCTGGTGGACCTGGAGCGCTCGGGACGCTCGGTGCGGATCCTGACCCAGAACATCGACCGCCTGCACCAGAAGGCCGGCTCGACCCCGCGCAAGGTGCTCGAGCTGCACGGCAACATGTTCGAGGTCGAATGCGTCGGCTGCGCGGCCCGCTCCACGATGCGCGAGGCGCTGGACCGGGTGGCCGCGGGCGAGCCGGACCCGGCCTGCCGCGCCTGCGGCGGCATCCTCAAATCCGCGACGATCATGTTCGGGCAGGCGCTCGATCCGGAAGTGCTCGGAGCGGCCGCGGCAGCGGCGCAGGTCTGTGAGGTCTTCCTGGCCGTCGGAAGCTCGCTACAGGTGCACCCGGCGGCAGGGCTCTGCGAGGTCGCCGCCGAATCGGGCGCCGACCTGGTGATCGTCAACAACGAGCCGACCCCGTACGACGACCTGGCCACCGAGGTGATCCGCGAGCCGATCTCACGGGCGCTGCCGCGGATCGTCGCGCTGTTGACGGAGGCGTGAGCCGTCCTGCGTGAGATCAGGGCAGCTCAGGGCCTAGGGCGTGTTTAAGAAGGAGCGTCGGATAAGCCCGCGGCGTCTGACGCGTGCGATTCGCAAGGCGGCGAAGCTCCCTCATATCGGGAATATGTGGGTGCTTCGCCAACGCAGCGAGCGTGCGTGGCAGGCGCCGCGGGCCCGGCGATCCTTCTTAAGCACGCCCTAACGCGAGGACCGATTCGCGGAAGGCCGTCACCGCCGGAGACGCCCAGCGGTCCTCGCGCCAGACCAGCCCCAGGACGCGGGAGCCGCCGGTGCCGGCCAGCGGGATGTAGCGGAGCCACGGATCGCCGCTCTGGTCCACGCCGCCGTCGTAGGTGCGGGCGCGCGGGAGCACCGCGACGCCGAGGCCGACCGCGACCATGCCGCGCAGCGTCGCCACGTCGTCGCCCTCGAACGCGACCTTCGGCGAGATCCCGGCCTCCCGCCACAGCTCCTCGCTGGATTCGCGCAGCCCGGTGCCCGGCTTGTTCGCCACGAACGTCTCCGCCGCCGCCTCGGCCAAGCGCACCCGCCGCCGCTCGGCGAAGCGGTGGCCGACCGGGACGGTGAGGTACAGCCGCTCGCGCCGCAGCGGCCGCCACGCCAGCTTCGCCGCCGGACCCGCCGCACCGGGCGGCTTCGGCGACGTGATCACCAGGTCCACGTCACCGGCTTCGAGCGCCGCCGTGATCGCCGCCGAGCCGCCCTGGATCAGCTGGAACCGCACGCCGGGGTACTGGGAGCGGAACGAGATCAGCAGCCGCGGCACCAGCCACGTCCCGACGGTGTGCAGGAACCCCATCGCCACGGTGCCCGATTCAGGACTGGCCAGATCCGCCACCGCCCGCCGCCCCGCTTCCACCTCACCGAGCACCCGGCGCACGTGGGTGAGGAACGCAGCGCCGTAGCGGTTGAGCTCGAGCACGCGGCCCCGGCGGTCGAACAGCGGCGCGCCCAGCTCCTGCTCCAGGCGGGCCAGCGCGCGCGAAAGCCCCGGCTGCGACAGGCCCAGCTCCTCGGCGGCACGCCCGACGTGCCGGGTCTCGCACAGCACTGAGAACCAGCGCAATTCCTCGATCTGCACACCTGGATTCTTTCATGCCTGCCGCGCATCGGAACAGTGAGTACTGGTTATTGGACGCATGAAGACTGCGTGGCGCACTATGGAAAAGCCTCGACCGCGTCCACTCGGACGCGGCGGGGACGGCCCGACGGCGTGTCACCATCCGCATCCGCGCTTAAGCGTGTCGGCCCAAGACGGGCCGCGCCGCTGTCGCGGGCCTTGGGGGAGCAGACGCCGTGTCCACATACAGCACGTCCACGTACAGCGAGACCGTCCGGGAGCTCAGGTCCCCACGCCGGGTCGCCCAGATCCCGCGGTCCAGCCTCATCCCGGTCCGCGGCGTGCTGCACGGTGTCGGTGTCATCGTCCCGCTCGCGCTCGGCGCCGCCACCGACAACCTCGCTCACGGCACCTTCGCCGCCCTCGGCGCCCTGCCTGCCGGATGCGCCGCCATCTTCGGCCACCGCGCCGGGCGCCGAAGCGCCGCGACCGCCTTCCTCGCCGCCGTCGGCATGGCCGTCGCCGCGTTCATCGGGGCACTCGCCGCAGCGGAGCCGGTGCTGCTGGTCCCGGTCATCGCCCTGTTCGCCTACGTCGCCGGGATCGTCACCGCATTCAGCGACCGCGTCGCCGTCGCCGCGCTCCAGTGGCCGCTCGCCCTCCTGATGGCCACCGTGCTGCCCGAACCCCCGAGCCACGCCGCCGTGCGCGCGGGCTTCGTCCTAGCCGGCGGCCTCTTCCAGGCGGCGCTCGCGTCCCTCATCGCTGCGCCCGCAGCCATCGGGGCGGCGACCGGTACCCAAACCGACGAAGCGCCCGCGCGGCCCCCGCACCGAACGCCGCGCGTATTCGTCCGCCACCTCGTCGGCACGGTCCGCGCACACCTCGGCGTGCGCACCGAACAGGGCCGCCACGCAGTGCGCATGGCCGCAGCCGCGGTTGTCGCGCAACTCGCCGCGCTGCTCCTCGGCCTCCCGCATCCGTACTGGGCCGCGCTGACCGCGCTCGTGGTGCTCAAGTCCGACCATGTGATCACGGTGCGACGCGGCCTCGACCGGATCGGCGGCACCGCGCTCGGTGTGGTGCTCGGCATTCTGCTCGCCGCGTTCGCCGCGCTGGGCACCGCGCCCCTGCTCATCGGTGCGGCCGTTGCTGTCACGCTCGCGTACACGGTCTTTCCCGCGAACTACTTCCTGTTCACCACGTTCCTCACCGGCTTCGTGGTGCTGCTGCTCGACCTTCTGGGCCAAAGCGCCCACCAGATGGCCGGCGCGCGGCTGCTGGGCACGCTGCTCGGCGGCACGATCGCCCTCGTCGCCTCGCACGTGCGGCCCGCGGCGGGAAAACGCCACCTCTCGGACTAACCCAGTGTTCGATTGCCAGTCGGAGTCAAACCAGGGTTCGGGGCGGCTGTAGACCGTGTGACGGGGAGAAAGGCGTTTCCCCGCCACACGGTCTTTCGCCGCCCTGATTTAACTCCGAGGGGTGCGATCACTGGCCATCCGGCGGCGCATCGGATGAGATAGACGCCATGAGCGCACGCGAGAAGACGACCCTGCTGCGCGGCGGCGCGATCTACACGCCCGCCGATCCGTTCGCCACTGCGATGGTTGCCGAGGCGGGCGCGATCGCCTGGGTCGGCTCCGAAGGCGCCGCCGACGCCCACGCCGACTCGGCCGACGAAGTGATCGACCTGCGCGGCGCGCTCGTCACCCCCGCGTTCGTGGATGCCCACGTGCACGCGACCGCGACCGGCCTCGCCTTAGGCGGCCTCGACCTGTCCGGTACCGGCTCGCGTGCGGAACTGCTCGACCGGATCGCCGCTTATAGCGCGTCGCTTCCGGACGACGTCGTGGTGCTCGGCACTGGCTGGGACGAGACCGCGTGGGCGGCGGTCGCGGACCGGGACCTGCCGAGCCGCGCCGACATCGGCCGGGCCGCAGGTGGGCGCAAGGTCTACCTCTCTCGCGTCGACGTGCACAGCGCACTCGTCTCCGACTCCCTGCTCGCCGCCGTTCCCGATGCGCCCGGCAGCGTCGGATTCACCGAGGACGGGCCGCTCACCCGGGACGCCCACCACGCCGTGCGCGCCGCCGCCCTCGCCTCGATCACCTCTGCGCAGCGCACCGCAGCACAGGAGGCGACCCTGCGACGGGCCGCCGAGCTCGGCATCGGCGCGCTCCACGAATGCGGCGGCCCGCAGATCTCGGGGGAGGACGACTTCACCGGCCTGCTCGCCCTGGCCGCCCGCGGCGAAGGCCCCTACGTCTTCGGGTACTGGGGCGAGCTGACCGATCCGGTGAAATCCCGCGAACTGGGCGGGGTCGGCGCGGGCGGCGACCTGTTCATCGACGGCGCGATCGGCTCGCACACCGCCTGCCTGCGCGAGCCCTACACCGACGCGGCCGAGGCGGGCCAAGGCCACCTCACCCCCGCCGGTCACGCCGGGGCCGCGTATATGACGGCGGAACAGATCGGCGCCTTCGTGATCTCCTGCGTCGAGGCGGACGTGCAGCCCGGCTTCCACGTCATCGGCGACTACGGCCTCGACCTGTTCGTCGCGGGCCTGGACCTGGCGCACGACGTGGTCGGCGAGAAACGGCTGCGCGCGATGCGGACCCGGGCCGAGCACGCCGAGATGCCCGACCACGAACACGTGAAGAAGTTCGCGCACCACGGGGTCGTGGTCAGCGCCCAGCCCGGGTTCGACGCCGCCTGGGGCGGCTCGGACGGCATGTACGCGCGACGGCTGGGCACCGGACGGGCGCTGGCGATGAACCCGTTCGCCGCGCTCGCCTCCGCCGGCGTGGTCTTGGCCTTCGGCTCCGATGCGCCGGTGATCCCGCTCGGCCCGTGGGAGGCGGTGCGCGCCGCCGCGTTCCACCAGACCCAAGCCTCTCGGATGAGCGCCCGCGCCGCTTTCACCGCGCACACCCGCGGCGGCTGGCGGGCGCTGCACCCGTCGGCCCCGGGCGTGCCCGCCGACGAGACCGGCGTGCTCACCCCCGGCAGCCCCGCCACCTACGCCGTCTGGCAGGCTTCTGACTTGGTCGTGCAGGCCCCCGACCAGCGGGTTGCCGCGTGGTCCACCGACGAGCGGGCGGGCGTGCCCGGACTGCCCGACCTGACGCCCGGCCTCGACCTGCCGCGCTGCCTGCGCACGGCGGTACGCGGGCGCGTCGTGTACGACCAGCTGGACCGCTGACTCCAGGGACGCCGCACGCGCGGGAACCGGCGGGGCGGCAAGACCCGTCGAATACCGTGCACGATCCGCGAGCACGATCACCGGGACCGTGCTCCGGCGCCGGCCTTCGGTCGGAGGCTGTGGCCTGGTGCTTTACGGTATTACCGTAAGCATCACGCTTCCAACTGCACCGACGATTTCGACGAGAGGCCGCGCGTGGCACGTCAGCGCCGTATCACCGCGTGGCGGCCGCCGCTCCGGCGCCCGCGCCCCGGTCGGCACTGGCTGCCGCAGCTGGCCGCCGCGGGGTTCGGCGCGCTGCTCGTCCCCGCCTTCGCCCCGGTCGGCTGGTTCTGGCTGGCGCCGCTGTGTGTCGCGGGCTACACGCTCTGCGCCCAGGCCGCGGCGAACAGCCGGGCCGCACGTGGGTTGCGCCGTCCGGCCACGGCTGCCGCGTGGACCGGGTTCTGGTTCGGCCTGACGTTCTCGATCCTGATGTTCGAGTGGGTGACCGTCGTCGGCACCGACGCGTGGATCATCCTCGGCTTCCTCGAGGCGCTGTACTTCATCCCGTTCGGCGCGGCGACCGCCGCCGTGGCCCGGCTGCGCGGCGCGGTGCTGTGGCAGGCGCTGCTCTGGGTCGCCGAGGAGGCCGCCCGCGACCGGTGGCCGGTCGGCGGCTTCTCCTGGGGGCGCCTCGCCTTCAGCCAGACCCACACGCTCCTCACCCCGCTTGCCGCGCTCGGCGGCGCTCCCTTGGTCACCTTCGCCACTGCGCTGATCGGCACCCTGCTGGCCGCATTCGCGCTGACCGTTTATCAGGCCGCGCGCCGCACGGACCGGTTCCGGGCCGCCTGGTCTTGGCCGCTCGCGGCGTGGACGGTGCTCGCGGTCGCGCTGCCCGCCGTCGGATGGCTGGTCCCGCTCCAGACCAACGCCGGCGCCCCGGTCCAGCTGGCCGCGATCCAGGGCGACGTCCCGCGCACCGGCCTGGACGCTTACGGACAGGCGGCGGCGGTGCTGGACAACCACCTCGCGGTCACCGAGCAGTACGCCGCCGAGGTGGCCGCCGGGAAGGCCCCCAAGCCCGCCGCGGTCATCTGGCCCGAGGACTCCGACGACGTCGACCCCACCACGGACCCGGTCGTCGCCGCCGAGCTGACCGCGGCCGCGCAGGCGGTCGGCACGCAGATCCTGGTGGGCACCGTCGTCAGCGTGGACGCGAACCACGCCCGCAACGAGGGCGTCGTCTGGGACCCGGTCACCGGCCCCGGCCAGACCTACGTCAAGCGGCACCTGGTGCCGATGGGGGAGTACGTCCCGTTCGAGTCGACGCTGCGCAAGTACATCAGCGAACTGGCGCGGGTCCCGCGCAGCTACGTGCCGGGCTCGACGCCCGGCGTGCTGACCGTCGGCGGGGTGCGCCTCGCCGACGTGATCTGCTTCGAGGTCGCCTACGACGACATGGTCCGCAGCTCCGTGCTCGGCAACGGCGGCGTGATCGTCGTCCAGACCAACAACGCGACCTACGGCTGGACCGGCCAGCCGGAGCAGCAGCTGGCTATCTCGCAGCTGCGCGCCGTGGAGCACGGCCGGCCGGTGCTGATCGCCGCGACCAGCGGGATCTCCGGATACATCACCCCGGACGGCGTCGTGCACCAGCAGACCCGGCAGTTCACCCCGGCCGTGGTCGCCGCCGACGTCACGCCACGCACCGGGTTCACCCTCGCCGACCGGGTCGGCGCGTGGCCCGAGGCCGCGATGGCCGCCGCCGCGCTCGTCGCTTGGGCGCTGGCGCTGCGGGCCGGGCGCCGCTCGGCCCTTGGCGGCCCCTCGAACGGATCCGGTACCCTTTCCGCCTCTGAGCAGCCGGACGCCGAGCGGCTCGAGCCGGTCGGCACGGGGGCCGCGCCGCAGGAACCTGAATCAGAACCGCAACCGGACGCCTCCGCACCGCCGCGCGAGGCGGTCGGCGCCCCGGTCGCCGGCGCCGCCGCGCCGGACCACCCCACCACCGCAAGGAAGGCCAGCACGTGACCGCCCCGACCAGCCAGGCCGACGACGCCGCGCAGGACGCGGCCGGAGCCGCCCGAGTCCTCGTGATCATCCCGACGTACAACGAGTCGGAGAACCTCGAGCGCATCGTCACCCGGCTGCACACGCACAACCCGGACGTCCACGTCCTCGTCGCCGACGACAACAGCCCCGACGGCACCGGGGAGATCGCGGACAAGCTCGCCGCCGCCGACTCCCGCGTCCACGTCCTGCACCGCAAGGGCAAGGAAGGGCTCGGCGCCGCCTACCTCGCCGGTTTCCGCTGGGGGCTGGACCGGGGCTACGCGGTGATCGTGGAGATGGACGCCGACGGCTCGCACCGCCCGGAGGACTTGCCGAGTCTGCTCACCGCGCTGGAGGAGCAGAACGCCGACCTGGTTCTGGGCTCGCGCTGGGTGCGGGGCGGCAGCGTGGTCAACTGGCCCAAGTCCCGCGAGTTGCTCTCCCGCGGCGGCAACCTCTACGTGCGGCTGGCCATCGGCATGAAGCTGCGCGACGCCACCGGCGGCTTCCGCGCCTTCCGCCGGGCGACGCTCGAGGGGCTCGGCCTCGGGGACGTGGAGTCGGCCGGCTACTGCTTCCAGGTCGACATGTCGCGCCGCGCGGTGCGCCAGGGGTTCAAGGTGGTCGAGGTCCCGATCACCTTCGTCGAGCGGGAGTTCGGCACCTCGAAGATGTCGGGCTCGATCGTGTACGAGGCGCTGTGGCGCAGCACCGTCTGGGGCTTCCAAGACCGCCTCGCGAAGCTGACCGGCCGCGGAAAGGGCACGGCGGCGTCGGCCTGACGCGTCGCCCAGACACGAATAATGGCTACCGCGCTGACGCGGTAGCCATTCCGATGCGTGTAGCTGTGGTTCGACGAGCTGCGCGCTCGCGACGCCTCTTCAGTTGCCCGTGATTATCCGTTGGCAGCCGCCGCCGTTCCACTGTCCCGGCTGCTGCAATCCGCGCCTTACTTCGCCGCCGGGCTCTTCGCCGTCGGGGACTTCTTGACCGGCTTGCCAGCGGACCGTGTAGCCGGTGCCGCCGCCGCGCTCTTCTTGGTCGGCGCGGTGTTCTTCGCCGAAGGCCTCGCTGCTCCGCCCGAGGGGCGGCTCGCCGTCGTGGGGCGCGCCGCCGTCGGCACGCCGCTGGCCGCGTCGACCAGCGCCGGCTCTAGGGCAGCCCTCGCTGCGTATGCGATGCCTCCGCCGCGCAGCACCTCGAGCCGCTCGGCCAGGACCTCTTCCAGGTCCGCCACCGAGCGCCGCTCCAGCAGCATGTCCCAGTGCGTACGCGTGGGCTTGCCCGGCTTCGCCTCCGGGGCCTCCCCGTCGACCCGCACCGCCTGCGTGCCGCAGACCCGGCACTCCCAGGTCGGCGGAACGTCCGCCTCCAGCGCGAACGGCATCTCGAAACGGTGGCCATTCGGACAGCTGTACTCGACGTCCTGGCGGGGTGCGAGATCTATGCCGCTGTCCGTCTCGTAACTGGTCGCGCCGAGCCTGGTACCCCGAAGTGCTCGCTCGCTCATGGTCCCGTTCCTCCTGCCCGCGGCTTCTGCCGTGACCGTCCGCCGCATGTGTCCGTCTGTGTGCAGTTAACGTCACGGGGCGCCGCCTTGTTCCCCCGAACTGACCGCAACGCGCACCGAACCGTGGACAGCTACGCCATACCCGGACATTCAATGATGAACCGCTGATACCGCTGTCCGATGGTCGTACTGCGGGACACGGACCGGCGTCCACCGGGCAAAACCTTGGTCAAGCAGCGCCGAAAGCGCACTCCAGGGCGCCGCGCACCCGGCAGAATACGTACCCTGCCTGATCTTGAGTCGGACCTGACCGACTTCAGCACGACCTGCCACGAGACCACCCCGAGCATGAAGGGCGAGCCCGATGAGCGGCGTCGCGGCCCGCACGCGGCGGCACGACGGCGCGGCGGCCGGACCCGGGCCGCAGCCGCGGACCGATCAGGCAGCGACCCGCTACCTAAGCGTCGCCGCGCATGTGGACTCCGAGTTCGCCCACCGGGTCGTGCGCGAACTCCTGGTCGCCGAACACCGGCTGCCCGTCCCGGTCTCCGGAATCGACCTGGTCACGGTCGTCCGGCACTGCATCGCCGCCCGCTCCCGCCGGCTGTACCGGGACGCCGCGCTGGTGATCCTCCCGCTGGTCGCGGTGGCCGTGAGCGCCTGGGCGACCATCGCCTGGTACGTCTGGCTGGCCGGCCTGCGGCTCCTACTGCGCACCGCAGGCGCCTTCGGCCGCTTTGCCGCACTGCTGTGGGGCCTGCTGGCGGTCGTCCTGCTCGCGCTCGCCCTCACCGACGCCGACCCGTACGGCTTGCGCGGAGGGTGGGGCATCCCGCAGCCGACGGCGGCGCGCGCCGCCGAGTGGGTCGGCGTGCCGCTCGCGGCGGCGGTCTGCTGTTGGCTGGCCCTCTTCGTGGAGGAGATGGCCGCTTACGCGACGGTCGCCGAGCGGCTGCGCCCCGAGCGGTACACCCCCTCGCGCTGGCTCTCCGCCGAACCGGCCTGGGC
This sequence comes from Actinocrinis sp., assembly GCF_035938995.1. Lineage (GTDB taxonomy): Bacteria > Actinomycetota > Actinomycetes > Streptomycetales > Catenulisporaceae > DASZGI01. Next base: position 876 of record NZ_DASZGI010000193.1, on the reverse strand, counting down.
CCAGCACGCGCTCGCGGTCCTCGGCGAGCGGCTCGCCGATCCCCGCCTCGCCCACCACCCGCTGGCCGACCCGGCCGATCCGTTCATCGGCGTCGGACGCCAGGTGCTGCGGCGGCGCTGGCTGATAGAAGTGGGCCCGGCCGCCTCCGATTCCGCGCCGTTCGACAGCGAGGATCTGCTCGACCGCATCTGCGAGCGGCTGAGCGTGGGGCTCGGACCGCTCGACCCGGCGGACGCCGCGCGCGGTCCCGGCGCGGTACGCGTGGACGAGTGCGCGATCTCCACGGCGCCCGCCCTCGCCACCCGCATCGACCCCGACCAGGTCCGGCTGATCCCGGACGCCCGCGCCGCCTCTCACCGGGACGGCGGCCCGCGCACCTTCCGCCGGATCCGGATCGGCGGCGACCCGGCGGGCCTGATCGTCAGCGCGCATCTAGGCGCCACGGCGGGCGCCGGACTGCTCCAGGTCGAGCTGTACGGGCACGTCATGGCTCCGATCGCGGCGCAGTACCGGGTGGCCGACCACATCCCGCCGTTCGGCCGGATCGCCGCGTTCCGGTGCGCCGCGCGGGCCACCGTGCACCTGCCCGCCGCGCTGTTCGGCGCTCCGCGCGCGATCCTGCGCACCGCTGCCGACCCGGTGCTGCGCCGCCGAAGCAGGGCACTGCTCGCGCAGGCGGCCGCCGCCGGGCTGACCGTGGCCGCGGGGGCGCGGTTCGACGTGCGCGAGGCGGCTGCGGCGCGGATCGGGGCGGACCGCTTCGCCGACGAGGACGCGAACCTCTATCTGGCGGTGATCGAGCGACGGGTGCGCGAGGAACTGCGTCCGCTGCTGCCCGCCGGATCGAACGAGTTCTGATTCGCCGGATGATTCCC
>NZ_DASZGI010000192.1:0-35408 GCF_035938995.1 Actinocrinis sp. | reverse complement strand
CGAGGAGGTCAATACACTCTTTCATGAATTTGGGCACGCGCTGCACGGGCTGTTCTCGGACGTGCGGTACCCGAAGTTCTCCGGGACGCAGGTGCCGCGGGACTTCGTCGAGTACCCCTCGCAGGTCAACGAGATGTGGGCAGTGTGGCCGGAGGTGCTGGCGAACTACGCCAAGCACTGTCGGACGGGCGAGCCGATCCCCGCGGAGCTGCTCGAGCGGATGAAGGCGGCGGAGAAGTTCGGGCAGGGCTTCAGGACGGTGGAGTACCTGGCCGCGACGCTGCTGGACTGGGCCTGGCACACGATCCCCGCCGGAGTCGATCCGGGCGATCCGGAAGTCTTCGAGCGGGAGGCGCTGCAGCGGGTGGGCGTTGCCATGGACGTGATTCCGCCGCGGTATCGCTCGACGTACTTCGCGCACTCGTTCGCGTACGACTACAGCGCCGGCTATTACTCGTACATCTGGAGCGAGGTTCTGGACGCCGACACCGTCGAGTGGTTCAAGGAGAACGGCGGCATGACGAGGGTCAATGGCGACACGTTCCGAGAAGCCGTGCTCTCCAAGGGCGGGAGCGTCGACGTGATGGCGGCGTTCCGGTCGTTCCGGGGGCGGGATCCGGAAATCGGGCCGCTGTTGGAGAGAAGGGGTTTGGCGTAGGGAAGGCGCAAAAAGCGATCGGCGCGGATGATGTCCGCGCCGATCGCTTTTGTGCTGGGGTACCAGGACTCGAACCTAGACTAACGGAGCCAGAATCCGTCGGGCTGCCAATTACCCCATACCCCAAAGCTGGCATCAACTCCGCATCAGCGGGACCGAAGTCCTCACCGGGGCGGCGTCGCCCGACCAACTTTAGCGGACGCCGCCCGGGGGCCCAAATCAGTAAGGAGAGGGAAGCGGCAACGCTTCGGGGGACGGGGTGGAAGGGGGGAAAGGGAGGGGTCTAAGGCAGGGCGGCGCGCAGGCGGGACAAGGTGCGCTCACGGCCGAGCAGTTCGAGGGACTCGAACAGCGGCGGCGAGACCCGGCGGCCGGTGACGGCGACGCGGATCGCGGTGAACGCCACCTTGGGCTTGAGTCCGAGGCCGTCGATGAGGGCGGCGCGCAGGGCTTCGTCGATGGATGTGGAGGTCCAGGTGGGGAGGGTGTCGAGGGCCGCGAGGGCCGCCTGGAGGACGGGGACGGCATCGGGGGTGAGCACCTTGGCGGCGTCAGCCTCGTCGACGGTGAAGGCGTCCTCGGAGACGAAGAGGAAGCCGACCATGCCGAGCGCGTCGGACAGGACGACCATCCGCTCCTGGATGAGGGGGATGGTGGCGAGGAGCGTGTTCCACTCCTGGTCGTTGGCAAGGTGGCCCTCGGGGGCGTCGCCCTTGAGCAGGCCGGCCTCGGCAAGGTAGGGCAGGATCCGCTTGGCGAGGTCCTCGGGCGCGAGCAGGCGCAGGTGTGTCGCGTTGATCGCTTCGCACTTCTTCAGGTCGAAGCGCGCGGGGTTGGCGGAGATGCGCGTGCCGTCGAAAGCGCCGATGAGCTCGGCCTTGGTGAAGATCTCCTGGTCGTCGCCGAGCGACCAGCCAAGAAGCGCCAGGTAGTTCAGCAGGCCTTCCGGCAGGAAGCCGCGCTTGGGGTAGTAGCTGAAGGCCGCTTCGGGGTCGCGCTTGCTGAGCTTCTTGTTGCCCTCCCCCATGACGTACGGCAGGTGGCCGAACTCGGGGACGCGGTCGGTGAGGCCGAGTTCGATCAGGGCCTCGTGCAGCGGGATCTGGCGGGGAGTGGAGGAGAGCAGGTCCTCGCCGCGTAGCACGTGGGTGATCCGCATAAGGCCGTCGTCGACCGGGTTGACGAGCGTGTAGAGGGGTGAGCCGTCGGCGCGCACGAGGACGTAATCCGGGACGTTCTCGGGGGCGAAGGTGATCTCGCCGCGGACCAGGTCGTTCCAGGCGAGCGGCTTGTCGGGCATGCGGAAGCGGAGCACGCTGGTGCGCCCTTCCGCCTTGTACTTCTCGATCTGCTCAGCGCTCAGGTTGCGGCAGGTGCCCTCGTAGCCGGGGGTGCGCTTCTCGGCGGTCGCTCGCTCGCGGGCGGCTTCGAGTTCCGCGGCAGTGCAGTAGCAGTCGTAGGCGTAGCCGCCTGTCTTAAGGCGCTTGGCGACGTCGGCGTAGATCTCACTGCGCTCGGACTGGCGGTAGGGGCCGTACTGTCCGCCTACCTCGGGGCCCTCGTCCCAGTCGAGGCCCATCCACCGCATCGTGTCGAGCAGCGCCGCATACGACGCCTCGGTGTTGCGCGCGGCGTCGGTGTCCTCGATACGGAAGACGAAGGTTCCGCCGTAGTGGCGCGCGAACGCGTAGTTGAACAGCGCGGAGCGCACCATGCCGACGTGCGGGTCGCCGGTCGGGGACGGGGGGAAGCGGACGCGGACGCCGCTGTCGGTGCCGGTCACGGTACTGCCAGTCACTGCGGGTCCTAGTCCTTAATCGCGGCTGACCACTCGGTTGGTCAGCGTGCCGATGTTCTCGATGGTCACGGAGACGGTGTCGCCGACGTGGAGCGGGCCGACCCCGCTTGGGGTGCCGGTGAGGATCACGTCCCCGGGCAGCAGCGTCATCGCCTCGGACACGTGCGCCACCAGCGCGGCCACGTCGCGGATCATCTGGGAGGTGCGGCCGGCCTGCTTCAGCTCGTCATTGACGGTACAGGTGACGGACAGGTCGGCGGGATCGATTTCCGTCTCGATCCAGGGGCCGAGAGGGCAGAAGGTGTCGAAGCCCTTTGCTCTCCCCCACTGCTTCTCTGTCTGTTGAAGGTCGCGGGCGGTGACGTCGTTGGCGCAGGTGTAGCCGAGGATGACGTCCTTCGCCCGGTCGAGGGGGACCTGCCGGCACAGGCGGCCGATGACGACGGCGAGCTCGGCCTCGTGGTGGACGTCCTTCGAGATCTCCGGGTAGGCGATCGTCTCGTTCGGGCCGATCACGCTGGTGGACGGCTTGAGGAAGGTGATCGGCACGTCCGGCACCTCGTTGCCCAGCTCCCGGGCGTGCTCGGCGTAGTTGCGGCCGATCGCGGCGATCTTGCTGGGCAGGACCGGGGCGAGCAGGCGCACGTCGTCCAGCGGCCAGGCGCGGCCGGTCGTCTGCGGGTTCGGGGTGAACGGGTGGCCGTCCAGCTCGGCGATCACCATCGTCTCGGGGCGGTCCGGCTCGCCCTCGACCACGCCGAAGCGCACGGCTCCGGCGTCTGAGGCGGTGTCAGGCAGGGAGAATCTCGCGATGCGCACGCCCCGAGCCTACCGGGAGGCGACGGCGATCACGTTCCGGAGGCGCGGAGGCCCGGCGTTCACGGCATGCGCGGCGGCCGGCGCGCAACCCTGTCGCGCGTCACTTGCGGGCGCGCAGCAGGCCGAACGTGACGGCGTCCACGATCGCAGTCCACGACGCGGCGACGATGTTCTCCTCGACCCCGATCGTCGACCACTCGTCGTCCCCGTCGGAGGTGGTGATCAGCACCCGGGTGCGCGACTGGGTGCCGTGGTCGCCCTCGAGGATGCGCACCTTGTAGTCGATCAGCTCCAGCCGGGCCAGCTCCGGGTACAGCTGGCCGAGGGCCTGGCGCAGCGCCTCGTCGAGCGCGTTGACCGGGCCGTTGCCCTCGCCGGTCGCTATGATCCGCTCGTCCTTGGCGTGCAGCTTGACCGTCGCCTCGCTCACGTGGCGGCCGTCCGCGGTCTGCTCGACGATGACCCGCCAGGACTCGACGGTGAAGAAGCGCGCGGGTTCGCCGCCGAGCTCGCCGTGCAGGAGCAGCTCGAAGGAAGCGTCGGCGGCCTCGAAGGAGTGCCCGGCGGCCTCGAGCTCCTTGACCCGGTTGGTGATCCGGGTCAGCACGCCGCGATCTTCGGACAGGTCATAGCCCAGCTCACGACCCTTGAGCTCGATGTTGGACCGGCCGGCCATCTCGGAGACCAGCATCCGCATATCGTTGCCGACGCACGCCGGGTCGACGTGCTGGTACAGGTTCGGGTCGGCCTTGATCGCAGAGGCGTGCAGACCGGCCTTATGCGCGAAGGCCGAGAAGCCGACGTAGGGCTGCTTCGTGTGCGGGGCGACGTTGGTGACCTCGGAGATGGCGTGCGCGATTCGGGTCATTTCGGCCAGGGACTGCGGGGGGACGACCTCGCGTCCCTTCTTGAGCTGAAGGTTGGCGACGATGGTGAACAGGTTCGCGTTCCCGGTGCGCTCGCCGTAGCCGTTGGCCGCGCCCTGCACGTGCGTCGCTCCCGCGTCGATCGCGGCGAGCGAGTTGGCGACCGCGCAGCCGGAGTCGTCGTGGCAGTGGATGCCGACGCGCGCGGACGTGGTCTCGATGACCTGGTGCACGACGTCGCCGAGCTCGCCCGGCAGCATCCCGCCGTTGGTGTCGCAGAGGGCGACGAGGTCGGCGCCCGCCTCCATCGCGGTGCGCACGCATTCCAGCGCGTACGCGGGGTTCGCGCGGTAGCCGTCGAAGAAATGCTCGGCGTCGACGAAGACCCGGCGGCCCTCGGCGACCAGGTGCTCGACGGTGTCCCGCCACATCGCGAGGTTCTCCTCGAGCGTGGTACGCACGGCCAGTTCGACGTGGCGGTCGTGCGCCTTGGCCACGAGCGTCACGATCGGGGCTCCGGATTCGCGCAGGGCGGCCACCTGGGGGTCGTCGGCGGCCTTCAGACCGGCCCGGCGGGTCGCGCCGAACGCAGCCAGCTGCGCATGTTTCAGGTCCAGCTCTGTTTGAGCACGCCTGAAGAACTCGGTGTCCTTGGGGATCGCCCCGGGCCACCCGCCCTCGATGAATCCGACGCCGAGGCCGTCGAGGTGCCGGGCGATGGCGAGCTTGTCCGTCACGGACGGGCTCAGGCCCTCCTGCTGCATGCCGTCGCGCAGGGTCGTGTCGTAGACGTGGAACTCGTCGCTCGCCATGTCGCTCCTCGCTGTCTGACGCTAAAAAGCAAAAGACCCCTCGCGGGTCGCGAGAGGTCTGCGCATCTGCGGCGGGCTGTTCAAATCAGCCCTATGCGGATGCGCCGCGGCTAATGATGACGCGCCGGGCTGCCATGGTCCCCGAGTCTGCCACGGTGTCGCGGGTGTGAACAACCTGTATCGGCATGTGGACAAATTCGGGCGACGCCCGGGCGCGGGCTCAGGTCTGCGGGACGTCCCGCATGCGGCGCAGCGGGGAGAAGACGACGAACAGGCCCGCCGCCCAACCGCCGATCACGCTCACGAACAGGGTCGGGCGCAGGCCGATCGCGGTGCCGAGCGCGCCCCCGAACAGCGCGCCGATCGGCATCGTGCCCCAGACGATCCAGCGGACCGAGGCGTTCATCCGGCCGAGCAGCTCCGGCGGGCAGATCGCCTGGCGGTACGAGACCTGTGCGACGTTGTAGACGACGGCCGACATCCAGAACGCGACGTACCCGAACGCGAACATCAGCAGGCCCCAGCGCGGCTGGGAGAACGCGATGAGCAGGCCGAACGGACCGGAGATCATCTGCGAGAGCCAGATGATGCGCGCCGAGCCGACCCACTTCGCCAGCCGTCCGGCCAGCGTCCCGCCGAGCAGGCCGCCCACCGAGCCGAGGGTGAACACGAGGCCGACCTCGGTCGGGGTGGCGTGCAGCGAGCGGATCAGGAAGACGATCTCGACCGCGCCCAGCGACGAGGAGAAGAAGTTGCTCGACCCGGTGCAGGCGACGATCTTGCGCAGGATCGGGTGTTTGACGACGAACTGCAGCCCTTCGGCCATGGCGGCGCGGAAGGTGACCCGCTCGGCGCGCGGCTCGTCCTCGGCGCGCGGCTCGGGCTTGCGGATCAGCGCGAGCGACAGGGTGCTGACGGCGTAGGAGATCGCGTCCGCGCTGATCGTCTTCGCGGCGCCGATGAACCCGACCAGCGCGCCGCCGAGGGACGGGCCGACGAACTGGGCGATCGACTGCGTGGTGCCGAGCTTCCCGTTGCCGTCGACCAGCTGCTCCTTGTCGATCAGCACGGGGAGGTAGCTCTGGTAGGCGACGTCGAAGAACACGGTCAGGACCCCGACCGCGCCCGCGACGGCGTACAGCTGCCAGAGAGTCACGTGCCAGAGGATCGCGGCGATCGGGATCGAGCCCATGAGCAGCATGCGGGCGAAGTCGCACCACAGCATGAGCCCGCGCTTGCGGACCCGGTCCACCACGACGCCGGCGGGCAGCGCGATCAGCAGGAACGCCAGCGAGCTGAGGAAGTTGAGGACGGACACCTCGAAGGTGGTGGCCTTGATGACGGTCACCGCGAGCAGCGGCAGGGCGAGTTGGGACACGGAGGAGCCCATCTCGCTGATCGTCTGGCCACCCCACAGAAGCAGGAAGTCCCTGTGTCGCCACAGGGACTTCGGGGCGACGGTGGATTGCTCCGCGGTGCTCGCGTCTGCCGTCATGCGCGGACCCTCGCACTCAGGGGGCGCGAGTGCAACTGAATTGTTCCCGTGACACCGCGGGGCGCCGCGGAGGCGTTCAACTCAGCCGGTTTCCGATCAGGCAGGTGCCTCATCAGGGGATTTGGTGAAGCCAGCCGTGCTTGTCCTCGACCACGCCGCGCTGGATGCCGAGCAGGTGCTCGCGCATCCGCAGCGTCACCGGGCCGGGGGTGCCGTCGCCTATGGCGAACTCGCCGTCCTTCGACTTGACCGAGCCGAGCGGCGTCACGACGGCGGCGGTTCCGCAGCCGAAGACTTCGGAGAGCGTTCCGGAGGCGGCGTCGGCGCGCCACTGCTCGACCGTGATGCGGCCCTCTTCGGCTGGGATCCCCAGGTCCGCGGCGGCCGTGAGCAGCGAGTCGCGGGTGATGCCCGGCAGCAGGGAGCCGGACAGCGCCGGGGTGAAGAGGCGGGCGTCGGCGCCGGTGCCGTAGACGAAGAACAGGTTGTTCGAGCCCATCTCCTCGACGTAGCGGTGCTCGTGCGCGTCGAGCCAGCAGACCTGGTCGCAGCCCTCGTCGACGGCCTGGGCCTGGGCTAGGAACGAGGCGGCGTAGTTGCCGGCGCACTTGGCCTCGCCGGTGCCGCCGGGCGCGGCGCGCACGTAGTCCTCGCACAGCCAGACCCGCACCGGCTTGACGCCGCCGCTGAAGTACGCGCCGGCCGGGGACGCGATCAGCATGAACAGGTACTCGCCGGCTGGGCGGTTGACCCCGAGCCCGGTCTCCGTGGCGAACATGAACGGGCGCAGGTAGAGCGACTTCTCCGGGTCGTTGGGCACCCACGCGGCGTCCTGCCGCACGAGTGCGTCGATCGCGCCGAGGAAGAGTGCCTCAGGCAGTTCGGGCATGCCCATGCGGCGGGCCGAACGCTTAAGGCGCGCGGCGTTCGCGTCGGGGCGAAAGGAGGCGATGGTGCCATCGGCCTGCCGGTACGCCTTGAGTCCCTCGAAGATCTCCTGGCCGTAGTGCAGCGCGGCGGTGGCGGGGTCGAGCTCGATCGGGCCGTACGGGCGCAGTTCGGCGTCGTGCCAGCCCTGGCCGGAGGTGTACTTGACGGTGACCATGTGGTCGGTGAAGTACCGCCCGAAACCGGGGTCGGCGAGAAGTGCGTCCCGCTCGGCCGCGGCCAGCGGCTCGGAGGTGGGCTTGAGCTCGATGGTCGTCATCGGTGAGTCCTCTTCTTCGGGGTCGACCGGCGCCTGAGCGTCCGTGTCGCCTGCGTCCTACCGTGACGGCACCCACGAAAAAGGGCTGGCACTGCGCTGGGCCCGTCACACTGACTTTTCTCGCCTAGTGAGACGGTAACCCAGAATGACTACCGTCTCATTAGCCCGCTCGGCCTACGGCCGCAAGTACTCGGGCCGCGATGGCGTCGCCTACCGCGCCGGTGCTGCGTACGCAGAGCCCGGCGCGTTCGGCTAGATCAGTCTCAACGGCGGCCTCGATCGCGTGGGCCGCATCCGCTAGAGCCGCGTCGCGCCCGGCCAGATGGTGCAGCAGCAGCGCGCCGGAGAGGATCGCCGCGGTCGGGTCGGCCTTGCCGGTGCCGGCGATGTCCGGGGCGGAGCCGTGCACCGGTTCGAACATCGACGGGAACGCCCCGGCCGGGTTGATGTTCCCGGAGGCGGCCAGGCCGATGCCGCCGGTCACGGCCGCGGCGAGGTCGGTGATGATGTCGCCGAACAGGTTGTCGGTGACGATCACGTCGAAGCGCTCGGGCGCGGTGGTGAGGAAGATCGTGGCGGCGTCGACGTGCAGATAGTCGGTGGCGACCTCGGGGTGTTCGGCCGCGACCGCGTCGAAGACGCGCTTCCACAGGTGCCCGGCGTACACGAGCACGTTGTTCTTGTGCACGAGGGTGAGCTTCTTGCGCGGGCGGCTCTGGGCGCGGGCGAACGCGTCGCGCACCACCCGCTCGATGCCGAACGCCGTGTTGACCGAGACCTCGGTGGCCACCTCCTGCGGCGTGCCGGTGCGCAGCGAGCCGCCGTTGCCGGTGTACGGACCCTCGGTGCCCTCGCGCACCACCACGAAGTCGATCGGCGTTTCGGTGCGCAGCGGGCCGGTCACGCCGGGGTACAGCCTCGACGGCCGCAGGTTGACGTGGTGGTCGAGGGCGAAGCGCAGCTTGAGCAGGAGTCCGCGTTCGAGGACGCCGCTGGGGACGGTGGGATCGCCGACCGCACCGAGCAGGATCGCGTCATGGCGCTTGAGGCGCTCGAGGGTCTCGTCGGTCAGGGTCTCGCCGGTGGCGTGCCAGTGCCGGGCGCCGAGGTCGTAGTCGGTGGTCTCCAGCTTGACCGCCGGGGGCAGGGCCGCACGCAGCACTTTGACCGCTTCGGCGGTGACCTCGGGTCCGATCCCGTCACCGCCGATCACCGCGAGATCGAGGACGGTGGCGGGGGCGCCTGACGACGCTGTCGGGGTGGCCATGCGCACGAGACTACTGTGCGTCTCGCCGCTCAAACACCGACCGTCCGGGATGTGGACCTGCGCAGCCGCCGGGCCTCGTCGCGCGCCGAGCGCGGGTCCGGGATCTTCTCGGGCGACACCGCGGGAGCGCCGACACGCCGCTGGTCGTCGTCGCGCCAGTCGTACGCGTCCTGCAGGGCGCGCCGGGCCAGCGCGTGCATGTCGCGGTCGTCGGGGCCGGCCGCCTCGCGGAAGCCGAAGTCGGGGTGCTCGTCCATCTCGTGATCCGTCCCTCGCCGGCCTGGGCCGGCTTCGTTTGCTCGCCTCGGGTACGGACACCGCGGGCTTGTGGCCCGTGCTTCGGTCCTTTTCCTCGTTTCTCGGACTCACGCTCCGGCGCGGGGGTGTTGCGCCGAGCACTTACTTGGAAGTCCTAGCATCCGAAGGTACCCGCCCCGCCGGGGGTTTGTCTCGTACATTGCTTGGACGTCCTACTATCTGAGACGCCAATCATGCCGATATTTTCGCCGTCGAAGAACCAGCACAGAAACCGCTGAAGCGGTTTTGCGGCGCTGCGCGCTCTCGATGTCGCCTCGGCGCGCGGTGCAGCCGGACCGCCGCTCTCCTCCTGCTGCGCACCTCAAGTATGACGAGAACCGATTGAACGAAGCTTGAGCCCGGCTCAAGCGCGCGAAAGGGCCCTGCCTCCCGGCGGAAGACAGGGCCCTTCGTCGCTTCGCTTCTCCGGACGCTACGGCAGGGAGACCGCGCGGCCCCAGGAGGCGCCGATCGCGTCGGCGATCTCGGCCAGCACCTCCGGCGAGATGGCGGAGTCCACGGCCAGCGAGACCAGCGCCTCGCCGCCCTTGGCGTTACGGGAGACCTGCATGCCGGCGATGTTGATGTCCGCCTCGCCGAGCAGGCCGCCGATGACGCCGACGACGCCGGGGCGGTCGACGTACTGGAAGAACGCCGAGTGCTCGGACAGCGCGAGGTCCACCGTGAACCCGTTGATATCGACGATCTTCTCGACGGACTTCGGGCCGGTCAGGGTGCCGGAGACCGAGACCACCTCGCCGTTGGCCAGGGTGCCGCGCACGGTCACCACGTTGCGGTAGTCGGGCGACTCGGAGGTCGTGGTCAGCCGCACCTCGAGGCCGCGCTCCTGGGCCAGCAGCGGGGCGTTGACATACGAGACCGAGCCCTCGACGACGTCGGCGAAGACGCCCTTGAGCGCGGACAGCTCCAGCACCTTGACGTCGTGCTGGGTGATCTCCCCCGCCACCACCACGTCGAGCTGCTGCGCGGCGCCGCCGGCGAGGCCGGTGAACAGCCGGCCGAGGTTCTCGGCCAGCGGGAGCCCGGGGCGCACGTCCTCGGCGATGGTGCCGCCCTGCACGTTGACCGCGTCCGGGACCAGCTCGCCGGCCAGCGCCTGGCGCACCGAGCGGGCGACCGCGATGCCGGCCTTCTCCTGCGCCTCGTCGGTGGAGGCGCCCAGGTGCGGGGTGACGACGACCGAGTCCAGCTCGAACAGCGGCGAGTCGGTACACGGCTCCTTGGCGTACACGTCGATGCCCGCGCCGGCGACCCGCCCTTCCTTGATCGCCGAGGCCAGCGCCGCCTCGTCGACCAGGCCGCCGCGGGCGACGTTGATGATCCGCACGGTCGGCTTGACCTTGCGCAGCGCCTCCTCGCCGATCAGCCCGATCGTCTCCGGGGTCTTCGGCATGTGCACCGTGACGAAGTCCGACTCGGCCAGCAGCTCGTCGAGGGTGACCAGCTTCGCGCCGATCTGCGCCGCCTTGCCAGCCTGCACGTAGGGGTCGTAGGCAAGCAGCTTCACACCGAACGGGACGAGCCGGGCGGCCACCAGCGCGCCGATGCGGCCGAGGCCCACGATGCCGATGGTCTTGCCGTCCAGCTCGATGCCGGTGTACTTCGACCGGGCCCACTTGCCGCCCTTGAGCGCGGCGTTCGCGGCGGCCACGTTGCGGGCGCTGGCCAGGATCAGCGCGACGGTGAGCTCGGCGGCCGAGGTGATGTTGGAGGTCGGGGCGTTCACGACCATGACGCCGGCCTTGGTGGCGGCGGCGATGTCCACGTTGTCCAGGCCGACCCCGGCGCGGGCGATGACGCGCAGCTTCCTGGCCGCCTCGACCGCCTCCGCGTCGACCTGGGTGGCCGAGCGCACCAGGATGGCGTCCGCGTCGGCGATGGCGGGCAGCAGCGCGGCGCGGTCGGCCCCGTCGCAGTGGCGCACCTCGAAGTCGGGCCCGAGGGCCTCGACGGTGGCGGGGCTGAGCTCTTCGGCAATGAGAACCACGGGTTTGGGCACGGCGGAAATCCTCCGGTCGTCCGTCAAGGGGTAACGGAATTGCGCCCGGGTCCACCACGCTGTGGTCCTGGCTGGGGTCTGAGCGTCGAGCGGCTGTTTGAAACGACTGGCGCACCGTTGTGTTAACGCGAGGTATCGTCCCGCCGCCCACGGGCCATGGTACAGATTCGGCGGCCAGAATCGAGGCCCCCAAAGACTGACATTCCGGACCGGGTTCCGGCCGCCGTCCGGCTACAGGATGCGCGCGCCCTCCGCGTAGTGGCACGCGGCCGGGTGGCGGGCACCGAGACCCCGCTCGACCAGCGGGGGCTCCTCGTTCACGCACTTTTGGGAGTCGACCTCGGAGAGGGTCAGGAACTTCGGGCAGCGAGTGCGGAAGCGGCATCCGGACGGCGGATTCACCGGGGACGGCACGTCGCCCTGAATAATGATCCGCTCCCGCTGTCGCTCGCGGCGGGGGTCGGGGATCGGGATCGCGGAAATCAGCGCCTGCGTATACGGATGGAGCGGATATTCGAAAAGCTCGTCCGCCGGCCCGATTTCCACGATCTTGCCGAGGTACATCACCGCCACCCGGTCCGCGATGTGCCGCACCACCGACAAGTCGTGCGCCACGAACAGATACGCCAACCCCAACTCGTCCTGCAGATCCTCCAGCAGGTTGATCACACCCGCCTGGATCGACACGTCCAACGCCGACACCGGCTCATCCAGCACCAGCACCTTCGGCCGCAACGCCAACGCCCGCGCAATACCAATGCGCTGACGCTGACCACCCGAGAACTCATGCGGGAACCGGTTGCCATGCTCCGGATTGAGACCGACCGTGCGCATCAGCTCGGCGACGGCTTGCTGGCCTCCATCTCCGAAGAGGCCGTGGATTTTCAGCGGCTCGGCGATGATCTCGTTGACGGTGATCCGCGGGTTCAGCGACGCGTATGGGTCCTGGAATACCAACTGCATGTCACGCCTAAGGCGCCGCAGTCGGCCCTTAGGCATCTTGGTGACTTCCTGGCCCTCGAACCGGACCTGGCCGCTGGTCGCGGGCTGGAGGTGCAGCACCGCGCGCGAGGTGGTGGTCTTGCCGCAGCCGGACTCACCGACCAGCCCCAGCGTCTCGCCCGGCTTGATGTCGAACGAGACGCCGGACACCGCGTGCACCGCGCCGACCGTCCGCCGGATGATCCCGGCGGACTTGATCGGGAACTCCTTGACCATGTCGCGGACCGAGAGGATCGGCCCGCCGGCCTCCACCCGGTCGAACACCGGAGCGTCAGTGGGCGTCGTCACGATGCGCTCTCCACAATCGTCGTGCTGTCCGCGGGCGGCTGGACGTCCGCGCCGAACTCGGCCGGGATCTGCGCGTCCACGGCGGTGGCCGAGAACACGTCCTCGGCGTGCTTGTCCGTGAGCTGCCCGGAGAAGTGGCAGGCCGAATCGTGGCCGGCCCCCACGGGCAGCAGGTCCGGCTCGCGCTCGCTGCACACCGGCTGCGCCATCGGACAGCGCGGGGTGAACGGGCAGCCGGGCGGCAGGTTCAGCAGCGACGGCGGAGCGCCCTGGATGGGGGTCAACCGGTCGGTGCGGGAGGAGTCGAGTCGGGGCAACGACCCGAGCAGGCCGAGCGTGTAGGGCATCCGCGGGTTGTAGTAGATGTCGTCGACACTGCCGATCTCGACCGGCTTGCCCGCGTACATCACCAGCACCCGGTCCGCCTGGCCAGCCACCACGCCGAGGTCGTGGGTGATCAGGACCATCGCCGCGCCCGTCTCCCGCTGCGCGGCCCGCAGCGCCTCGAGCACCTGGGCCTGCACCGTCACGTCCAGCGCGGTGGTCGGCTCGTCCGCGATGATGATGTCCGGGTTGTTGGCCATGGCAATCGCGATGACCACCCGCTGGCGCATACCGCCGGAGAACTCGTGCGGGAACTGGTCGACCCGCTTGTCCGGGAACGGGATCCCGACGATGTTCAACAGCTCCAGCGCCCGCTTGCGCGCCTCGGCCTTCGGGATGTCGTTGTGCGCGAGGACGGCCTCTTCGAGCTGGAAACCGATCTTGTACACCGGGTTGAGCGAGGTCATCGGGTCCTGGAAGATCATCGCGATCTTCTTGCCGCGCACGGACATCATCTCGACCTCGGACAGGCCGAGCAGTTCCTCGCCGCGGAACTTGATCGAGCCCTTGATCTGCGCGGTGCGCGGCAGCAGGCCCATGACCGCCATGGAGGAGACCGACTTGCCGGAGCCGGACTCGCCCACGATGCCCAGTACCTCGCCCGGCCGCAGGCGGTAGGAGACGCCGCGCACCGCGCGCACCACGCCGTCGGCGGTCGGGAAGTCCACCGTGAGGTTGTCGACGGTCAGCAGGTCGGCGCCGTCGAAGGTGTCGACCTCGATGGCCGGGTTCAGGAAGTCGCTCATGCGCGGACCCTCGTCTGCTGCGGGTCGAAGGCGTCACGCAGCCCGTCGCCGATGAAGTTGATGGTGAGCACGATCAGCACGATGAAGATTCCGGGGATGTAGAAGAGCCAGGGATAGCCGTCCTGGATGGCGGTCTTTCCGCTCTCGACGAGCAGGCCGAGCGAGGTGTCCGGCGGCTTGATGCCGAAGCCGAGGAACGACAGCGCCGTCTCGACCAGCACGGTGCCGGCCACGGTCAGCGTCGCGATGACGAAGATGGAGCCGAGGGTGTTCGGCAGGATGTGCCGGAAGATGATCCGCCGGTCGTTGGCCCCGAGCGCCCTGGCCGCCTCGACGAACTCCTTTTCGCGCAAGGACAGCACCTGCGCCCGCACGACGCGCGCGCAGGACGGCCAGAACAGCGCGGCCAGGATCGCCGCCAGGAAGTACCACTGGCCGGCCACGGTCGGGGACGCCTTGTCGGTGATGATGATGGCGAACACCAGGGCCGGGAGCGTCAGCACCAGGTCGGCGAATCGCATCATGATCGTGTCGATCCAGCCGCGGTAGAACCCGGCCGCCGCGCCGTAGATCGCGCCGAAGACGGTGGAGACGAGCGACACCGACACGGCGATCTCCAGGGACCGCTGGGTGCCGTGCAGCACCTGGGAGAACAGGTCGAAGCCGTTGCTGTCGGTGCCGAACGGGTGCGCCGTCGAAGGTCCGACCTCGATGTCGTTCGTCATCAAGGTGAACGGCGTGTGCCAGAACAGCGGGCCGAAGAAGGCGACCAGGATGAGCAGCAGCAGTACGACGCTGGAGACGACTGCGGCGCGGTGCTCGAGGTACCGGCGGAAGACGATCTCCCGCTGGGTCCTGACCTTGACGGTGAATTCGCGCTCGGCCGCGGCCGGCGTCGGGGACGCGGCCTGCTGGGTGACTGTGTCAGGCAAGGCGGATCCTCGGGTCCAGGACCGCGTAGAGCAGGTCGGCGATCAGATTGAAGACGATCACGAGCAGCGCCGCCACGATCAACCAGGCGAGGAGCGGGAACAGGTCGTAGTTGCCCACGGCCTGGAGGAACATGTAGCCCATCCCGTGCCATTCGAAGACCGTCTCGGTGATGACCGCTCCGCCGAGCAGCGCGGCGGTGTCCAGGGCCACCTGCGTCGTCAGCGGCATCAGGGCATTGCGCAGCGCGTGCCGGAACAGCACTCTCCGCCGGGACAGCCCCTTGGCTCTGGCCAGCCGGATGTAGTCGCTGTTGAGCACTTCCAGCATCGACGCGCGCTGGAACCGGGACCAGGACGCGTAGGAGATGAGCGACAGCGTGATCGTGGGCAGCAGCAGATGGCCGAAGGCGTCACCGAGCTGCGGGAAGAATCCGGACGGCGGGTTGGGACTGGCCTCGCCGATGGTGTCGATCAGCGCGTGGTCCGGCGAGACGGCGCTGTTGAACTGGATCGCCCATGCCTTGAGCAGCGCCGCGAACCAGAAGGTCGGCAGCGAAAGGAAGAGGAAGCCGATCGAGGTGGCGACGTAGTCCATCTTGGAGTACTGGCGCACCGCGCTGAACACGCCGACCGCGATGGCCAGGGCCAGCGAGCAGAAGATCGAGAAGATCACCAGCCGGAAGGTGACCAGGAAGGAACTGCTGAGCCGGGCCGCGATGTGGTAGCCGGGCTGCACCGGCGTACCCCAGTTGCCGTGCAGGACGAGACCGGTCAGCCAGTCCCAGTAGCGCTGAAGCAGCGGATGGTAGAGCCCGAGCCGGGTTCCGAGCGCGACCAGCGTCTGGTGTGGCACGGGTGGGTTCTTCGCGCGCAGCGGCTCCAACGGGTCCACGGAGGAGGCGACGAGCAGGAAGACCAGCAGCGTGGAGAAGAAAAGAACTGGTATGGATGCCAGCAATCTTCGTATCGTGAATGCGAACATGACGGCCTCAGCGGTTGAGGGGCGCACGGAGCCGGTGTTGCCCCACCGGCTCTGCGCTCGGATGTGGTCGTGCCGAACCGGGGCGGGCATTGGGTCGTAGGAGACCTTGCCCGCCCCGGTCTTTTCGTTCAGCCTATTGTGGCGCGTGAGGCGCCTGGACTGAACCTTTCGCCTGGCCCCTCTTTACTGGGTGTATCCCCAGTCCTGCAGGTTGTAGGTCGGGCCGGCCGAGGTGATGTTGTCGCGCACATTGACCAGGTTCGAGCTGAACGCCACCATCGAGTCCTTCTGGAACAGCGGCAGGGTCACCGCGTCCTGGGACAGGATCTTGTCGGCCTGGTTCTCCAGCGACGCGGCCTTGGTCAGGTCGAGCGTGTTCGCGGCCTGCTGGAGCAGCGAGTCCACCTGGGAGTTGGTGTAGAAGCCGTAGTTGCCGCCGACGACCACGTTGCCGGGCGGGTTCGACTCGAACAGCTGGGAGTTGTTCACGTCCCACAGCGGCGAGTCGACCCAGGCGAACACGATGATGTCGAAGGTGTGGTTGGAGTCGGCCTGCGTGAGGGTCTTGCCGAGCGAGTCGGTGCCCTCGACGGTGAGGGTGATGCCGAGCTGCGCAGCCTCCTGCGCGAAGATCTGGCACTCGGTCGCACGCTCGGAGTTGGTGGAGGTGTACCGCAGCAGGAACGCCGGGACCTGCTGGCCGCTCGGGGTGGTCAGGTGCAGGCCCGGACCGATGTTGGTGTAGCCGGCCGCCTTCAGGATCGACGTGGCCTTGGCCACGTCACCGGTGCCCAGGCCGGACGCGGACACGTTGTCCGTGTAGTACTGCGTCTGGGTCGAGACGAACATGCGGCTGTTGAGCGGCTGGGCCTTGGAGTTCACCAGGCCCTCGGTGCGGGCGATGATCGCCTTGCGGTCGACCACGGTGAACAACGCCTGGCGCAGCGCCAGCTTGACCGGGTCGTCCTGCTGGGCCTGGGTCTGGCCGCCGAGGAAGGTGTTGCGCAGGTTGAAGTCGAAGTGCTCGTACTGCAGACCGGCGTCGATCTGGGACTTGGCCTTGGACGACGAGATGCCGTTCACGCACTTGACGATGTCCTGGTCCGGCTGCGGGATGATCGCGTTGACCTCGCCGTTCTTCAGCGCCGGGCACTCCTGCGCCGAGTCGGTGATGGTTGTGAAGGTGATCTTGTCGAAGTAGGGCCCGTCCTTGCCGTACCACTTGGGGTTCGGCACCTCGACGACCTTCGAGCCGTCGGCCGAGGCCGACTGGACCACGTACGGACCGTTGGACCAGGTCGGCACGGTGTTGTCGAACGAGGTCCAGGCGTTCTCCAGACCCGTGTCACCGGTCTTGCCGTTGGCGCTCTCGCTGGTCAGCTGGGCCAGGGTCAGCGCGGGGTTGTAGCCGTGCTGGGCGGCCACGTGCGCCGGCAGCAGGGTGAACAGGCCCTTCCAGTCCGGGTCGACCTTGCCGGCCTTCCACGTGACGGTGACCGTCTGGTCGTTGGTGCCGGAGCCGACGATCGAGGCGATGTCCTGGTATCCGGTGGTGCCGGCGGCGCTGATGACCGGGTCGACGCCGGCCTGGCTCAGCCAGGTGTAGATGAAGTCCGAGGCGTTGATCGGCGTACCGTCGCTCCACACGGCCTTCGGGTTGACCACGTAGGTGATGGTCATCGGCGACTGGCTGGTGACGGTCGCGGAGGTGAGGAAGTCGGAGTTGAGCGCGAGCGAACCGTCCGGCTCCGAGATGTACGGCGAGGCGTACCAGTAGCCGTTCTCGGCGTAGATGAAGTCCTCGGTGTTGCCCTGGGCGTCCAACTGGTTCCAGTTGTCGATGGCCTTCTCGATCGCGATCGTGACCGAGCCGCCCTTCTTGGGCGTGCCGCTGTTCATGTTGTTGAGACCGACGGTGGAGGTCGAGACCCCGCCCCCGGACTTGCTGCTCGAGCAGGCAGTCGCCACGAGCGCGACCGCGCCCACCGCGGCGACGCCGGCGATCAAACGCCGCTTCCTGGACCCTGACATGGAGTCTTCCAATCCCCTCGCACGCGCGCACCGCCCCGCCCGGGACCGGCTCGCTGCTTATCGTCGAATACCGCGCTGCGACCATCGCAGCGCGGGGTGATGCTGCTCGTTCTCGCCCTCGGCCCACCCCTCTGGTGGGGGGCGGATCGGCGGGTCGCCGACCGGAGGTTTGGTGGACCGACGGTCATCGCGGCGAAAGACTTACGCTGTGCTGCCGTTTTTCTACCGCAGGATTCAGGGGTTGCGGCAGGGGGCGGGAGTCACGATCGGATCAAGAAGCGATCAAGATCGATGTCTGTTTCGATCATTTTTCGCCCCGTTCACAGTATGATCATTCCGGCATGACGGATACGCCTGAGCTGTCCGACAATGCCCGAGAAGGCCCTGCGCCGGGGGGCGGGCCGATCCAGCCGCGGCGCGGTAAGTCGCTTGACAGCTATCCGCTGTCCCGGGCAGCAAACCCGCGCCGGAGATTTCGGCACAGGGACGCCACCGGACGCGTGCTTTTTCGGCCGCCACCCCCGTCGACCTCGGATAACTGCCGTCCCGGCCGGACGTCTCAGCGGGTGACTCCGATTAAGCTGGTGTGATGACCACACCGACCGACTCGCCGCTCGACCGACCCGACGCCCACGGCCGCGGCGCCGAGGTATGGGACGTCGCGGTGGTCGGCGCCGGGCCGGCCGGTGCCACCGCGGCTCGGGTCGCCGCCGCGTCCGGGGCCAGGGTGGTGCTGTTGGAGAAGGCCGCGCTGCCCCGTTATAAAACCTGCGGCGGCGGCTTGATCGGCTTCTCCAGGGACGCGCTCCCCGCCGGGTTCGACGTGCCCGTACGCCAGCGGATCGACGCGATCTCGTTCACGCACGACGGCCGGAAGGAGCGGACCCGACGGGACCGGAACGGCGACCTGCTGGCGCTGGTGAACCGGGCCGACTTCGACCACGCGCTGGCGAAGGCCGCCGTGGAGGCCGGGGCGGTCCTGCGCGAGGGCGCCACCGTCACCGGGACGGCCGAGCGCGGCGACCTCGCCGTGCTCACCCTCGCCGACGACATGCAGGTGATCGCTCGCGCGGTGGTCGGCGCGGATGGCTCGGCCAGCCGGATCAGCCGCTACGTCGGGGTGTCGTTCGGCCAGGTCGATCTGGGCCTCGAGGCGGAGATCCCGGTTCCGCCCGCGGTGGCCGCGCAGTGGTCCGGGCGGCTGCTGATCGACTGGGGGCCGGTGCCGGGCTCGTACGGCTGGGTCTTCCCGAAGGGCGACACCCTCACCGTCGGCGTCATCGCCGCGCGGGGCGCCGGTAACGCCACCCGCGCCTACTACCGTGACTTCGTCGCACGCCTCGGATTATCGGATTACCGCCCGCTCTCGGACTCCGGTCATCTGACCAGGTGCCGCACCCCCGACTCACCGATGGCCCGGGGCAGGGTCCTGGTCGCCGGGGACGCGGCGGGGCTGCTCGAGCCGTGGACCCGCGAGGGGATTTCGTACGCGCTGCGCTCCGGGCGGCTGGCCGGGGAGGCGGC
Organism: Actinocrinis sp.; assembly: GCF_035938995.1. GTDB lineage: Bacteria > Actinomycetota > Actinomycetes > Streptomycetales > Catenulisporaceae > DASZGI01. The sequence goes on along the minus strand of NZ_DASZGI010000192.1, from coordinate 16,280 downwards.
GGCGCGCATGGCGACCGCGCCGGACGCGAAGTCGGTGGCGACCGCGTCGAATCGGTATCGCGAGCAGGTGGAGGAGTTGCTCGGCCCGGAGATGGCGGCCGGGGCGCGGCTGCTGGCGGCGTTCGAGAAGCATCCGGGTTTCTTCCACACCTCGGTGACCACGCTGCCGATGGCGTGGCGCGCATTTGCCGAGTTCTGCAAGGGCCGCACGACCTTCGCCACCCTGCTGCGCTCCCGCGCCGCGCACGCCGCGCTGCGCGCGATCTCCTGAGCGGCGGGCGCGCGGCCGCTTAAGACGCGGTTTTCTCCGTGCTCTGTCTTTCGCCGTTTAGCGTGCCGACCGGGCACAATGGGCGGCTGTGACGCAACCGTCCGAGGCCGTTCGTGAACTGGCCCGCCGCTTGGAGCCGCGCGTCAACGCGCTTGCCCGCTCCATGGCTGAGGCGTGGGCGGAACGGCTCCCGGAGTACCGCCGCGCCGATGCCACCGAAAGCCCGTCTGAGACAACGGCCCGTGGCGCGGCGCCCGAGCCGATGCCGGTGGTCGACGAAGCGTTGGCGACCGCGCGGCAGGCCATCCGCTCCTTTCTGCACCGCCTCTCGGGTGCCCCGGCCGACGAGCGCGCCCGCGAGCACTTCCGCGAACGCGCCGCTCAGCGCGCCGATGAGGGCATGCCGCTGCAGGCCATGGTCCGCGCGTACATGATCGGCGCCCGCCTGCTGTATGCGGAGCTACGCGACCAGGCGACCCGGCCCGGAGCCGGACCCGACGAGGCGGCGGCGCTCCCCGAGATCGCGCTGCTGCTGTTCGCGGCGCTGGACGACGTGGTCTCCGAGGTCATCCGCGCCTATCAGGACGAGTCCGCGGCGCTCGGCTCGACCGGCCTCGAACGGCGGCGGGCGCTGGTGCGGGACCTGGTCCTGGGCAACACCTCGCCATCCCCGGACGTGCTGGAGGAGTTCGGGCTCGGCGACGGTGTCACCGTGCTGGCGCTGCGCTTCGGCCGCCCGGATTCCGGTGCCGTCCCGATCGCGCCGGGCGCCGACCCGACCGTCACCCGGCGTCTGCACCGGGTCCAGACCGCGCTCGACCGGCACTTCGACGTGTTCGTGCCCACCTTCCTCGACTCCGCCGGAGGGTACGCGGTGGTCCCGGGCCCGGTCTCGACCGCGACCCGCCTGCCCTCCGTGCTCGCGGACGCCTGGCGCGACGAGGTCAGGATCGGCATCGCCGAGGCGGCCGAGCCCGAGCGAATACCCGCCGCGGCTCGCGTCGCCGCCGAGATCCTGCGCCTGGCCGGCGCGCTCGGCCGCCCGCCCGGCGCGTACGTCCTCGAGGACGTCCTGCTCGAATACCACCTGACCAGGCACGACGAATCCTCCTCGGCGCTCGCCGCGCTGCTCGACCCGCTCGGCGACCGCCCCGAACTGCTCCAGACGGTGCGGATCTTCCTGGAGGAGCAGCACGATCGGCGCCGCACCGCCCGCCGCCTCGCGCTGCACCCGAACACCGTGGACAACCGGCTGGCCCGGGTCGCCGAGCTGACCGGGTTGGACCCGTCCACGCCACGCGGCGTCACCCTGCTGGTCACCGCGCTCGCCTTGCGCGACCTCGGCTGACCAGGGCAGGTTGGACAGGTGACTGAGACGCAACGCACCGCGACGACCGACATCGCGAGCACGGAATCCGGGCGCGCCGCCATCGCCGACTCCGCTGCTCGGCTCGACGGCTATGGCTTCTTCTTCGACTTCGACGGCACGCTCTCCCCCATCGGCGAAGACCCAGAGGCCGTGGTCCCCGTTCCCGACGCGGTGGACGCCCTCGCCGCCCTCGCCGGCGAGGCGGCGCTCGTTGCGGTGGTCTCGGCGCGTCCCGTCGGGTTCCTCGGCGACCGCCTCGGCCACGTCCCCGGCCTCCATCTGCACGGCTTGTACGGCCTCGAATACTCGGCGGACGGCGGCCGCACGGTGGCCACCGCACCCGAGGCAGTGCCCTACCTGCCGCTGATGGCGCGCATCGTGGACGAGGCGCGTGCGACGTTCCCCACCGCGCTGATCGAGGACAAGCGGCTGTCCTGCGCGCTGCACTACCGCACCACGCCGGAGCTACAACCCGCCATCGAGGAATGGGCTACAGCGCGGGCGGATTCGTATGGGCTCAAGCTCCAGCGCGGCCGGATGGTCGTGGAACTCAAGCCGCCGGTGGACACCGACAAGGGCGCCGTGGTGCGGACTGCCGCGCAATCCCTGTCCGGCGCCTGGTACTTCGGCGACGACCTCGGCGATCTGCCCGCCTACGCCGCGCTCGACGAACTCGCGCGCCGGCCCGGCTTCCACGCCGTGCGCGTCGCGATCGCCAACGCGGACGGCGCCGTCGTGTCGCTCACGGAACGTGCCGACCTGCGACTAGCGGCGCCCGAACAGGTTCCGCCGCTGCTACGCGCCGTACTGGCCGCCCGCCGTGAGAAGCTGAACGGGTGAAGGAGCAGCCCAGGACACGCCCGGTGCCGTTGTTGTTCGACCCCGCGGTCCCCGAACCCGAGACGGCGCGATTCTTCGGTCTGGACGAGATCACCGACGCCGGTGAGCTCCTGCACCGGGCCACGGCGCTGGCCGACGCGTTCCGCTACGCCGCCGACCGGGCCGGCACCTACCAGGCGATCGCGGCAGCCGAGCTGACCGACCCGCGCCGGTTCGACCGGATCACCTACCCGGAACTGGCCGAGCGGGTGGGCTGCACACCGGCCGCCGCCGAGACGCTCGCCGAACGCGGCCGCCAGATACTTAAGGGGGCCGCGCAGCGCGAGTTCTAAGGCTCGGCGGTCCCCGTCACCACCCGGCGAGATCGTCGAATCTCCACAGCCGACTCGTCCCTCCTCGCCGCGTCACACCGGTGCTACGCGTCCGCTACAGACCCGGACGCCCGACGCGCAATACTGGGGGCCGACGAGCGGATCCCGAGCAGTGAGGCGCCCCCTTGACCGCCATCGCGAGCAGCACGACCGCCCTGAGCGGAGGCACCGGAGCCCCCGCCGACGCCGTCCGGCCGCCGCGCCGCTGGCCACACGTCGCCGGCGTGGGAGTCATCACCTCCCTCTACGCGGCCCTGTACTCGGCCTATCTGCTCACCCTGCACGCGACGCTGAAGGACGGTCTCGCCGACGTCGGCGAGTACGACCAGGCGATCTCCGGATACGCCCACTTCATGGGCCCGCACTCGCCGTTCGTCGGGCTCACCAGCACGTCGAGCGCCGGGGCCTTGCAGCTGTCTGACCACTTCACCCCGCTGCTCGCGCTCCTGGCGCCCGGGTACTGGATCTACGACGGCCCGCAGACGATGCTGATCGAGACGGCGATCCTGGCCGCGCTGCCGATCATCCCGCTGTGGATCTTCACCCGGCGGGCGGTGGCCGCGCGCCGCGCGCCGTGGCCGGCCACCCTGGCGGCGTATCTGGTGATCATCGGCTACGGGGTGACCTGGCCGATCCAGATGGCCCTGTGGTTCGAGTTCCACGAGGTGTTCCTCGCCATGCCCGTGCTGGCCTGGATGCTCGAGCGGGCCCAGGCGGGCCGGCTGCGCCAGGCGGCCCTGATCAGCCTGCTGCTGCTCGGGGTCAAGGACGACCTCGGCTTCGTGGTCGCCGTCTTCGGCGTCTACCTGGCGACGAAGGACGTGACGCTGCGCCGGTGGGGCGGGCTGATCGTACGGACGGTGCGGGATTGGAAGGCGCCTTTCAGGGCCTTGAGAAGCCGCGACCGGCTCCTCTTCCTGGCCATGGTCCCGCTCGGCCTCGGCATGGTGGCCCTGGTCAACCGGGTCCTGCTGCCCGCGTTCGGCGGCAGCTCCGATCGCAACTTCACGTACAACGAGTTCGGTGCCAACACCGGGCAGGCGGTCGGCGCGATGCTCGGCGACCCGTGGCGCGTCTGGACGACCCTGTTCGACGACCCGCTCAAGCTGCAGACGCTCGGCATGTTGCTCTGGCCGGTGCTCTTCCTCGCCGTGCTCTCGCCGATCGGTCTTTTGGGTGTACCTCTCCTCGTGGAGCGGTTCCTCTCGGTCAATCACCTCTATTGGGTGATGCCGTACCACTACAACGCGTTCCTGACGCCGATCGTGTTCTGCGCCGGCGTGGACGGCGCGGCACGGCTGGCCAGATGGCTCACCGCGTCCCACGGGTTCCGGCACAACGAGCAGATGAGATTGCTCACCCAGGCGACCCTTCTCGCCGCTTTCGGCGCGTATGTCGGGGTCTATTCCTGGTCCACGGCCTTCCGGTATCCGATGCACCACATGACCGAGGCGGCGTTCTGGGACACCAGTACGCCCGACATCGTCTCCGCGAAGGTCGCCGCCGCGCACGTGCCCAGCGGCGTCCTGGTCGCCTCGGCGACCCAGGTCGGCCCGCAGTTGCTGCACCGCGACAAGGTGATCATGTGGTCGTTCCCCGGCGACCGCGATTACCCGCAGACCCCGTGGGTGCTGGCCGACGTCCAGCGGCCCTCGTACCCGTTCGCCAGCATCGCGGCGCAGCAGGCCGACGTGCAGGCGAGAGTGGCCAGGGGATACAAGATCGTGTTCCAGGACGACGGCTGGGTCGTTCTGCACAAGGGTTAGGGAACACACGCCCGCGAAGGATCGGGTGCCGCGCGGAGAGTCGGACGGGGGCGCCGCACCTCGTCCGACTCATCCGGCGCTCGGCCGCGACGCGCAGGCGGCGCGGCCGAGCGTTACAGAGCCTTGAGAAACGCGGTGCGCTCGTCCAGGGTCGCCGTCACGGCCGCGAGTGCCTCGTCCGCCTCCCGGGCCGGAACCTCGGCCAGCAGCTCAGCCACCACTCCGTTCACCACCGCGGCGGCGTACTCGGCCTGGCCGACCAGACTGCGGTCCAGGTCCAGCAGCCGGGCCGCGCCCGGGCCGCGCAGCTTCTTCCACGCCTTCTTCGGGTCGGGCGGGAACGCGGCGTTGCGCACGCGGTCGGCCACCGATGCGTACCGGTCGGCGCAGCGCCGGGCGACGACCGCCGGCTCAAGCAACTCCGGCGGCGGGAACGGTTGCTCGCGCGTCGGCGGCGGCACGTGTGTCCGCCGGTACTCCGCCGCCGCGGCCATCAGCGCTTGCGCGGCGTGCGCCAGCATCTCGGCCGCATGGCCGCGGACGGCGAGGTCGTCCGCGCGCAGACGCCCGGCCTCGGTGTAGTGGTCGACCCCGGCGAGGGGCTCGAATGCGCCGTGCACCATGACGGCCGCCCTACCGCGCACCTGTCACGCCGTTGCCGAAGCCGATCTGGCTGAGATCGCCGAGCACCCCGGCCGGCAGCAGCGCGATCTGCAGCGGCTGGCCGACGAGCGCGTTGACCGCCGTGGGCAGACCGCGGTCGGCGAGCTTGAGGGCCAGGTACGCCCGCAGCGCCTCCTGCTCGGTCATCCCGAACGCCCGCAGCGAGAGCAGCTCGCGCATCCGCTCGTCCCGCGGAGCGATCAGCACCTTGACGTCGTTGAGGGTGATCCCGTAGACCGCGAGGAACTCCTGAAGGTGGGTGCGCACCAGGTCGCCGATGTCGGTGATCTTCTCGTTGACCTGCTCCAGCGGGGTCAGCTGGATGATCTGGTTGACCGCCTGCTCCACGACCGGCGCGGCGTACACGTTCACCGCGTCCGCCGTGAGCACGTGCCCTTCGTGCGGCATGTGCTGCACCAGCTTGACCGCGTCCTCTTCGGTCTCGACGTGGATGTAGTAGTCGACCTCGTAGTTCAGCTCGGCCATCTCGCGGGACAGCGCGGTGCCGCGGGCCCGCACGACGCTCTTGGCCCGGTTGACGTAGAGCGCCTCGTACTGCCACGGCGACTGGCCGCCGTAGAACGCCTTCTGGATCGACCCGAACAGCGGCTTGTCCGGCGTCTCGAGCTGGTGCTGCCCGGTGCCGTAGACGTTCAGGATCGCGCCGCGCGACTTGAGGACGCAGTAGTGGTTCGACTCGACCGTGACGAGCGACCCGTTGAGGATGTTCGGGTCGGGATAGTGGTACAGCAGCACGCCCGGCCCCATGGCCTCGCGGCCGTTGGCGTCGAGCGTGGAGATGACATTGCGAAGAGTCGGCACGAGGCCCGTCCCCCTTTGTCTATTCGGCCCCGGATTCTCCCCCCGGGCCCATTGTTCGGTTCCGAACTAGTGTGCTGCGGAACCTACCGCAACAGCTACCACAACGCCCGAACACTGCCCGCTCGGGCAGCCCGGGTACCGGGCCCCCGCCCGTCGCCGCCGTCACACCACCTGGTGCAGCCAACGCACCGGGGCGCCGTCGCCGGCGCACCGGAAGGGCTCGAGCTCGTCGTCCCAGGGCCTGCCGAGCAGTGCCTGCAGCTCGGACTCGAGGTCGCCCCCGCGCCCGGCCCGCAGCATCGCGGCCCGCAGCCGGTCCTCGGAGATCATGATGTCGCCGTGCACCCCGGTCACGGCGTGGAACACGCCGAGCTCGGGGGTCGACGAGTACCGCTCCCCCTCGGCCCCGGCGGACGGCTCCTCGGTCACCTCGAAGCGCAGCAGCTGCCAGCCGCGCAGAGCGGAGGCGAGCCTGGTCGCCGTGCCGGGCTCGGCGGACCAGGGCAGCTCCGCGCGCCAGGTCGACGGGGCGGCGGGCTGGCGGCCCCAGTCGAGGCTCACCCGCACCCCGAGGACGCCCGCGACCGCCCACTCGACGTGCGGGCACAGCGCGCGGGGCGCGGAGTGGATGTACAGGACTCCACGAGTAGGCACGACACTGTCTCCTTCGGTCGGCGGTCGGTCGGACGAGGTACGCCTTCCCCAGCGGCCTTGTCCTTCGCCATCGCCGAGCCCTACGGAGTCACGGTCTGCGCGTCCACCCGCGAGCAGCACTCGGATCTGCCTGAGTACTCTTCCGGTACTTCTCCCTCGTCGAGTCGTTCCAGCTGTGGTCGTCCACAGCTGAGCTTGTTCAGTTGTCCGGTATCGCGTCAGCGCAGCACCAGGCAACACGGCATCCGCCGTTCGCATCAGTCCTGCGCTGTTTTCCCCGTAAGCGGGTCCACCTCACATCACGATATGGATGAGGTGGCCGAATGCACCGCCTGGTCTCACCATATCGCGCCGGGGCTTTCTCCGCAGGAGAAGGTTGCGCGACCAACACTGTTCGGATGCTTCATCTGCCCCGTGACCCTATTGGACGGATCCTAGACATGTCAGGCGCCCGTACGGGTGACTATCTGACGATGGATCACCGAAACGGACGCATGAACGGGTCAGAACAGGTCAGCGGTCCAGGAGGAGCGACGGGCGGGCGGCTGAGCGGGTCAGACCGAAAGGGCGTAGATCCAGATGCAGGCGCCCACGGCGGCGGCGAGCACTGACACGCCGATCCAGAGACTTCGGCGCGCCCACACCGCCCGGCGGCGGATCCTGCGTTCGATCCCGTCGAGGAAAGCCAGTTCCCGGGCGAGCCAGACCTCGACGTCGGAAGCCGGAGGCCGTCCCTGCCGATCCATCATCAACCCGCCCCTCGAACGCGTGCGGCAGCAGTCCCAGCCGTCTTGCGGCCACGGCCGGAAGCGCCGGTGAGCCCGACGGCCAAAACAGGCGAGACCGTCGATCTCCCGGCATTGCGACTTTCTCCCAGCGTTGCCGGGTGCGACAAGGGATCTGAGGAAGCGTTACCTATCCGTGACATTTTGGCTGATGAGCTTCTCATCAGACGGATCACTCGGATGAGCCTTCCGAACTGCCGGAAGAGGAGGGCTGGCAGTCGCCCAGATGCGCCGCGCCATTCGCCTTGTGATCGTCCTGTGACGCTCGGGCGCCGGAACCTATGGTCAGAACGGGCTCGGCGGCATGATCGACCTGCAGCGTCGCGTGGTCGATCCCGAACCGCGAGTGCAGCAGATCCTGAAGCCTTCCCTGGACCGCGTGGCAGTCGTGGCCGGGCTCGACGAGCACGTGCGCGGAGAGCGCCGGGAATCCGGAGGTGATGGTCCAGACGTGCAGATCGTGCACCTCTGCGATCTGCGGGTCGCAGACCATCGCGGCGCCGATCGCGGCGGGGTCCAGGCCCTCCGGCGCGGCCTCGAGGAAGATCCGCCACGATTCGCGCACCAGGCCGTAACCCGCTTTGGCCATAAGCGCCGCGACGACGAGCGAGGCGAGCGCGTCGGCCCGAGAAAAGCCGGTGGTCAACACGACCACGCCGGCCGCGACGGTGGCGAGGAAGGCCCAGGCGTCGCTCAGGATGTGCTGGAAGGCGCCTTCGACGTTGAGGCTGGTCCGGTTGGCCCGGCTGATCAGCCAGGCGGCGACGGCGTTGACGGCGATCCCGGCGGCCGCGGTGGCGACGACCACTCCTCCGGCGACAGTCGGCGGCGAGACCAGCCGCCGAACCGCCTCGACGGTGAAGACGACGACGAGGACGAGCAGCGTGATCCCGTTGGCCTGAGCCGAAAGGATCTCCGCGCGCTTGAAGCCGAAGGTCCACCGGCCGGCGGGAGGCCGAGCGGCGAGCCGCATCGCGGCGAGGGCGAGCACGAGCGCGGCGGCGTCGGTGAGCATGTGCCCCGCGTCGGAGATCAGCGCAAGGGAGTGGGCGGCCAGGCCGAGCGCGACCTCCGCCGCCATGTAGCAGAGGATCAGGACCAGGGCGGCGGTCAGGAAGCGCCGGTCGGAATCGGCCGCGACCGCCGCGCCATGGTCGTGGCCGCGGTCGTGGTCATGTCCGTGACCATCGGCACTTGCGCGTTCGTCGGGCCGGGCCGCCGACTGCCGGCCGCCGCGACCCCGGGCGCCGTCGTTCTCCATGCGCCCAGGGTAGCGCGACAAAGCAGGGTATTGAGATATGACAATGACAACGGTTGTCGGATCAGTCCAGCTGCCGGGCCACCTCGGCGGCCAGCAGCTCCAGGTGGTCGAGATCGGCGAGGTCCAGGACCTGCAGGTACACCCGGCTCACCCCGATCGCCCGGACGGCCGCGATCCGCTCCACCAGCTCGCCGGGCGTGCCCACGAACCCGCTCTGGCGCAGCTCGTCGTCCAGCTTCCGGCCGATCGCGTCGGCGCGCCGGGCCACCTCGTCGTCCGTGCGGCCGCACACGACCGGGCCCGCGTAGGAGTACACGAGCGAGTCGGCGTCCCGCCCCGCCGCCTGCGCTGCGGCACGCACCCGGCCGTAAGCGGCGTCCGCCTGCTCCAGGCCCTCGAAACCGAAGTTGTACTCGGCCGCGTAAGCCGCGGCCAGGCGCGGGGTCCGCTTGGCACCTCCGCCGCCGATGATGATCGGCGGGTGCGGCGTCTGAACCGGCTTCGGGAGCGCCGGGGAACCTTCGAGCGTGTAGTGCTCGCCCCGGAACGAGAAGGTCTCACCCACTGGCGTGTCCCAGAGCCCGGTCACGATCTCCAGCTGCTCCTCGAACGCGCCGAAGCGGTGCTCCGGGAAGCCGATCCCGTAGGCGCGGTGCTCGGCCTCGAACCAGCCGGTGCCCAGGCCCAGCTCGGCCCGCCCGCCCGACATCTGGTCCACCTGCGCCACCTGGATCGCGAGCGGACCGGGCAGGCGGAACGTCGCGGGCGACACCAGGGTGCCGAGCCGGATCCGGCTGGTCTCCCGGGCCAGGCCCGCGAGCGTGACCCAGGCGTCCGTCGGGCCGGGCAGTCCGTCCGAGGAGCCCATGGCCAGGTAATGGTCGGAGCGGAAGAACCCGTCGAAACCGAGTTCCTCAGTGGCCTTAGCGACCGACAGCAGCGTTTCGTAGGAAGCACCCTGCTGCGGCTCGGTGAAAATACGCAGATCCATGGGGTCATCCTGACACCCGTTCGCTGCGCATGGCGCCTTAAGGACCGTGTCTACCTAAGGGGCGCAGCGGTCAGAAACAGTGCGTAACAGAGGCTTTACCGAAAATCTTCTCGATCGCCTCTTGCCGCTTGATCACGGCCTTATTAGCGTTCGCCTCACGGTAGCGCTACCGGATCACCAACGACCGCTCGGCTGCCTTCACCCACGAGTGCAGCTACCCACGCCCTGAGCGGCCGTCCAGCAAGCCGTTCCTGCGCGCCGCGGGAACGGATAAGGAGATCCCTTGTACGCGTTCCACCGTTCTTTGCGCATGTGCGCAACGGCCGTGCTCGCGGTCGCGCCGGTCGCTGTCCCGGCGTCAGCTCCCCTCGCGGCAGCCACCCCGCTGCTGCACGCGCCGATGCGCGTCGCCGGCGGAGCCCATCCACTCTTCATTCACTCATTCAGCCGTAACGCGACCACGACCAGCACCAACTGGGCCGGTTACGCGGCCAATGGCTCGACCTACACGAGTGTGTCGACCACGTTCAGGCAGCCCTCGGTCAACTGCTCCCAGGGCGACGGGTATTCCAGCTTCTGGGTCGGTCTCGACGGCTACAGCTCCAACTCCGTGGAGCAGACGGGCACCGAGGCCGACTGCTCTGGCGGCTCCGCGTCGTACTCCGCGTGGTACGAAATGTTCCCGGCCTTCCCGGTGACCTACAGCAACAGGGTGCGGCCCGGCGACACGATCACCGCGACCGTGACCTATGTCGGATCGAACAAGTTCACGCTCAAGCTCGCTGACTCGACGCAGGGCTGGAGCCGCTCGGTGACCAAGTCGCTGCGCAATGCCCCGCGGTCGTCGGCGGAGATCATCGCCGAGGCGCCGTCCGACGCCTCCGGTCCGCTGCCCCTGGACGACTTCGGTACCGCCACATTCACGTCGGCCACGGTCAACGGCTCGAGCCTGGGCAACACCCACTGGGACAGCATCGACATGGTCGACTCCTCAGGCACCACGCAGGCGACCACGTCCGGCCTGTCCGGTGGATCTAGCTTCTCCGTCACCTGGGACAGCCTGAACTAACCGCACCACAGGCACGCACCAACCCATAGCGTCACGAGCGCCACGTGCCGACGCGGCTTTAGCAGCAACTCGGCGCGTGGCGCGCGGCGGTTCGCGTCCAGGACCATCCGTCGGTCAGGATGGGTACCGGAACGCGACGGAGAAAGGACGCGACGGGCCGATGGCGGCGGGCACGACGGAACGCGCGGCGGGCAACAACTCCCCGGCCAAGGCGGGCGAGCGGTCTCCCGGCCTCTTCAACGGAAGGTTGCGCGGCCCCTCGGCTGCTTATGTCGTCTGGTACTTGCGGATCGCTGCGGCCGTCAATCTGCTCGGCGCCCTCGTCGTGTCGTTCGGCAACTCGATCCATAGGCACAACGCTGGTGAGTACTTCACGCCTTATCTCGTCACCGCTGGCTTCACCTCGGCGGCGCTGGCGGGCTTCCTCGCGGTGATGATGCGCCGCCGCAAGCGCGCCGCGTGGATCTTCAACCTGGCTCTGCTCACGCCCACCGCGCTGGCTTACGTCTCCGCGATGACTCTGGCCGAATTCCGCAGCCATCCCGAGAACTGGGTCGCCACGGTCTTCACACTGCTGCTCTGGTTCGGGCTGCTGTTCGGGCGCCGCGAGTTCTACGCCAAGGGCGACCGGAACAATCCGCGGCTTGCCGCGGCGGTGCTGCTCGGGGGCGGCGCGGTGGCCGTCGCGATCGGCACGGTGCTGGTCACGTTCTTCGCGACCACCGGCCATTCCACGCTTTCCGACCGGATCACTTACGTCCTGGTGCGGGTCGCCTCGCTGGCCGGCTCGGACCAGGACGTCGACGGCCTGGTCGCCGCGCACTGGATCGGCGTCCTGATCAACCTGATGAGCCTGGCGCTGTTCCTGCTGGTGCTCTACGCGCTCTTCCGCTCCCCACGCGGCCGCTGGCTGCACTCCCCGGACGACGAGGCGCACCTGCGCGCCCTCCTCGACAAGCACGGGGAACGCGATTCGCTCGGCTACTTCGCTCTGCGCCGGGACAAGGCGGTGATCTTCTCGCCGAGCGGGAAGGCCGCGATCACGTATCGGGTGGTCGGCGGCGTGTCGCTGGCCTCGGGCGACCCGCTCGGCGACCCGGAGGCGTGGCCGGGCGCGATCGACGCGTGGCTCACCGAGGCCTACCAGCACGCCTGGGCTCCAGCGGTGGCCGGGGCGAGCGAGGAGGGCGGCACGATCTTCGCGCGGCACGGCCTGACCGCGCTCGAGCTGGGCGACGAGGCGATCGTCGAGACTGCGGACTTCACCCTCGAGGGCCGGGCGATGCGGGTCGTGCGGCAGGCGTACAACCGGGTGAAGCGTGCGGGCTACACCGCGCGGATCCGTCGGCAAGCCGACATCCCGCAGGACGAGTTCGCGACCCTGATCGCGGCGGCCGACCACTGGCGCTACGGCGAGACCGAGCGCGGCTTCTCGATGGCGCTGGGTCGCATGGGCGATCCGGCGGACGGCCAGTGCGTGATGGTCGAATGCCACGACTTCGAAGGCCGCCTGTGCGCGCTGCTCTCGTACGTGCCGTGGGGCAGCAACGGCCTGTCCCTCGACGTGATGCGACGCGATAAGGCATCCGACAACGGCGTCATCGAGTTCATGGTGATCGAGCTGATCCAGCGGGCGGCCGAGGTCGGCGTCGAGCGGATCTCGCTGAACTTCGCCATGTTCCGCTCGGTCTTCGAGCGCGGTTCGCGGCTGGGCGCGGGGCCGGTGCTCAGGCTCTGGCGCGCCGTGCTGATGTTCTTCTCCCGCTGGTGGCAGATCGAGTCGCTGTATCGCGCGAATGCGAAATACCGCCCGATCTGGGAGCCACGCTTCGTGCTCTACTCCCGCAGTTCCGACCTGCCGCGCATCGGCATCGCCTACGCCCGCGCCGAGGGCTTCCTCGGGCTGCCGTCCTTCTCCCCGCGCCGCAGCCACACAACGAGCTGAGCAGACCGCGTCGGCATCGCATACGCGCCGCAGGCTTCCTCGGTCCAGCTGATCAGGCCGCACCGACCTATTCCAGCCTTCGAGTTCACCCAGGACCACCCCGGATGAACTCGCCACCGCCCCTCACGTCATATTTTCGGATCATGCGGTGGTAGTTGCGGTAGACCTCGCCGACGACTCGCAAGCACGACGCGCCGTCGCCCACATCGCGGGCGACGGCGCGTTGCTGCCTTAGCTACTCGGCTAGAACGAAGAGCAGAGCGTGTCCAGCGCCGTGCCATCCGTCTGGAACGCTTGAAGGTCGTTCGACAGCTTCGTCGAGTCAGTCGACGTGCCGGCTTGCAGCGCCTTGAGGTCGGCGATCGTGGCCTGCAGGTCCGTGCTCGAGGCCTGGAGCTTCGACTCGACGTTGTCGTGCACCGCCTGGTTCGCGGAAGCCTGGAGCGCCAGCTGCATCGACGTCAGGTCGCCCATCAGCGAGTTCATGTTGCCGGAGTCGGCCTGGATCTGCGAGTCGAGGGTGGCGAACCGGTTCTCCGCCGTGGTGCAGCCGGGGTCCAGTGCCGTCGCGGACTTGGCCACGTTGGCGATCAGGAGCGAGTACACCACCGCGAACACGATCGACAGGACGAGACCCACGATCGACAGGACGCGGCCCTTCCCGGCGACCTTGCCGGAGCGCACCAGACCGAGGATCGAGAAGATCAGGCCGAGCAGCGGAAGCAGCGACAGGATGAAGCCGGCGACCGCGAAACCGTTGCTCTGCTTCTGCTGCTGAACCGGATACCCATAGGGCACCTGCTGGCCGAAGGACTGCTGCGGAGCCCCGTACGGCTGCTGCGGAAAACCCTGCTGGAACTGAGGCTGAGGCTGAGCCTGCGGCGCCCCGAACTGGCCGCTGTCCGTAACCGGCGGCGGCGCGAACATGGCCTGCTGCGCCTGCGGTTGCGGCTGAACCCCGTCCCGAGGCATCGCCCAATCGCCGCTCTGCTGCGGCTGCCCCCATTGATCGGACACGATGATCCCTCTCATAAGATTAAGAAAGTATGAGCGGCTGATCCTACGGAACGCATGTGCGCCCGTTCGACTCCGTGTTCCCGCCGCGACTGAATTGTGATCCGGCAAACCGGAGAATCTACGACTGGTCGGGCAAAACCGGCAGTGGGGCCTTCAGCACCCAGTCCGTCATCACATCGGTCAGGTCCTGTCCCGAGTAGACATCGGGGACGAGGTTGGTGAAGTCGCCCGTCTGCGCCGAGCCGCTTTGGTTCCGGTTGCACCACACGTGCAGCAGTTGGAAAAAGCTCGTATCGCCCATGTTCAGCCGCAGCGCATGCAGAAAGCAGGCGCCGCGCAATTCCACGCGCGAGTCGAGGATCCGGCGCGCACCCGGATCGGCGAGCACGATGTCCTGGGCCATGCCGCGCAACTGAACCATTGCCGCACGCGCTAAGGTATCGGCGCTCGACCGCCCGGACCTCTCGGACCACAGCCATGCGCCATAGGTCGCGAAGCCGGAGGAGAGCCAGATGTCGCGCCACGTCGCCGGCGAAACGCTCGCTCCGAACCACTGGTGCGCAACACCGCGCGCGACCACGTCCTCGTTGGTGCGCTTGCCGTCGATGAGCGAGCTTTGCTGCAGGCCAAGCGTCTGCACGCCGAAGTGCGCCACCGGAAGGCCGTCAAGCGCCGCCGTGCCGAAGACGTCGAACGGATAGGACCCGAACAGGTCGCTGAACGTATTCAGCATCTGCGCCTGCCGCCCGAGATCGTAGGACGCTTCGCTGGCAAGGCTTCGCGGATACGCATTCCTCAGCTGGATACCGCTAGGTCCGTTAGCCGTGTCCACGAGGAAATCGCCGATCTGAATGGTCGTCAGAAAAGGCGCCATCGGGCCGTCGTGGTGATACGTCCATTTGGTGCCGAAGTTCTGCGATGCCTTACCCACGAGCCTGCCGTTCGCCAGGACGGTCAGGTCGGCCGGCGCGGTCACGGAAATCTCATAAGCAGCCTTAAGCGCTGGAGCGTCCGCGCAGGGGTACCACGTGGGTGCACCAATCGGCAGCGAGAGAACACCCACCCCGTCCCCAACCGACTGCCAGCCGACGCTCCCCACACCCGCGACCGACACGGGCTGCGGCAGCCCGGTGTAAGCGATCTCAAGCAGCGCCATCCGCCCACTCGGCAGAACAGCCGAAGGTCGGATGTGCAGTTTGTCCGGTCGTCGGTCGAACTGGGCGACAGCGCCGTTGACCTTGACCGACACGACGCTCATGCCCGAAGAAAGATCCAAGCTGAGGCCTGATAAGGCGGCGAAGGGCAGGATACGCACGGTCGCTGTGCCTGCAATCACCCCTACCGTCCGGGAGTAGGAAAGGTCGAGCGCGTAGTGATTGACGAGGTAGCCGCCAGAGCCCTGCCCTGGAAAGTACGGATCGTACGAGGTCGCCGCAGCGTCGATCGGCCGCGCTGGAACGCCTCGAAGCCCCGTGCCGCAGCCAGCAGCGACCGTACCCAGGCCGGCGGCCAGAAGAGACCGGCGGCTGACGTTCATGTCCGGCTAACCTCCGTGGCGCGACGCGTATGCGGGACACCGTACCGGTCCCCATGAAATCGGACACGATTCGGTAGCCAGCCTCCTGCATGTCGGTGTCCTTCGATAAGCTGTCCGGAGGCGTCCCAGGGGGCACGCACTAGTCCGGTCAGTACACGAGGGGATCCGGCGAGATGGGCAGCAGCTTCAAAGTCGAGTTGGAGGAGCTCGAAGCGGTCAGGCTCAAGCTCCAGGCGTTGATCCAGGACCATTTCCAGGCAACGACGAGCCCGCTCGCACCGAACACGTACCACAACAACACGGCGTCCGACCTTATGCACACAGCCGCGCCAATGGGGATAAAGCGCGCAGACGGGAACGACGGATCGTCGAACTTTGGTGCAACAGATTCGGGTATCGAGGCGATCTACAAGCTGAACGACGCGCACAACCAGGTACAACAGGCGATCTTCGGCCTGATCGACGACGTCAACCAGAAGATCTCGGACCTGCACGACCGGATCCAGAAGACGCACCAGCTGTACTCGACGACCGAGACGAATCTGCATCTGGACATGACGCAGATCCAGAAGGACGCTTGAACACCGGGAAAACCTAGGACCACCTGAGACCATGGGTGGATCGGAGCGGAACGCCGGCGAGCGCCCGAGACACCCGACCGTCGAGAAACGCCGACACACGCGGGGTAGGCCAGAGAGATGCCGAACCAGTTCAACCAGAGCCAGGTCCAGCAGTACGGCGGTGTCGCCTGGGCGAAGCAGCAGATCGAGCAGCTGGATCCGGGGGCGATCCAGGACCAGATCAACGGGTACAACCAGGTCAACAGCTCGCTTAACCAGATCATCCAGACGCTCAACACGTCGAACGCGTCGCTCCAGTCGGCCTGGGCAGGCGATGCGGCCACCGCCGCCGCGCAGTC
>NZ_DASZGI010000191.1:0-54582 GCF_035938995.1 Actinocrinis sp. | reverse complement strand
CGCCGCGACACGTTCGAGTTGCTCAGCGTCAGCTGGGCCAGGACGTTGTACGCCGGGCCGGTGCACTCGTCCTGCAGGTGAATGCGCATCAGCTCCAGCAAGAAGATCAAGTCCTCGCGTACCGACTCGCCTGGCGGCGCGTCCGGCATGTCCGGGTGCAGCCGCCGCCCGATCGCGGCGATGACGAGCGCCTCCTTGTTCGGCCACCGCCGGTAGATGGTCGCCTTCCCCACCCCGGCCGCGGTGGCGATCATCTCCATGGACAGGCTGTCGTAGGTCGCCCCCTCGCCGAACAGCGTCAGCACCGCGTCGAGGATCGCCTCCTCGGCCTTGTCGCTGCGCGGACGGCCCGGCCGCCGCACCACCTTCGCCTCCGGCGAGTGGCGCCGCTGAGCCTGCATCAGCTGCTGCTCAGCCGGTGATGCGGACTGCGCGGGCGGCTGCTTCCGGAGCGGCCGTGCGCGCTGCGCGCCCGGACCGGGTTGCGGCTCCTGAATCGTCGTCATCCTTCCGATCTCGTCCTCGGGGCAGGGGCCCGATCGGATCGGGTCACTGCCGACGGCTGCCCTGGGTTACCCCGCGGCGCGTCTATGCGGTCACGCTCTCGGCCGCCGCCGACGCTCCGGCCGGAACGCCGCCGGTCGGCATCGCCGACTTGCGCGGCATCCAGGCGAGCACGACGGCCGCGGCGATCACCATGATCCCGGCCGCGACAAGGGTCGTGATGTGCATCGCGTGAACGAAGGCGTCGTTCGCCGGTGCCAGCAGGGTCACCACTTTCGGGTGCGCCGCTGCCGACTGTCCCACAAACGTCTGCGTCGCCTGAATCGAGCCGCTGACGGTGTGCGCGGTGCCGGAGGGGAGCCCCAACCCTTGCAGCAATGGCTGGACCCGTCCCCGGTACGCCGAGGTCAGCAACGTGCCGAGGACCGCGACGCCGAGCGCGCCGCCGACCTGCCGCACGGTGTTGTTGACCGAGGAGCCGACGCCCGCCCGCTCCCGCGGTAGCGCGGCCATCACAGTGGTCGTCGCGGGTGGCATGACGTTCGCCATCGCGATGCCCTGCACGCTCGCGATCACGCCGTACAGCCACATCGGCGAGTTCACCTCGATCAGCTGGAACATCGCGAACGCCACACCGACCATCAGCAGGCCGAACGCCGACACCGCCCGCGCGCCGAACCGCCGGACCATGTTCGCGGACAGCGGCGAGAAGATCAGCTGTGTGATGGCGAAGGGCAGCGACCACAGGCCCGCGCGCAGCGGCGTGTACCCGCGCACCGACTGGAGGTAGAAGGAGAAGAAGAACAGCCCGCCCATCAGCGCGAAGAAGGACAGCGTGACGGACAGGACCGCCGCCGAGAACATCCGGTTATTGAACAACCGCACGTCCAGCGCGGGATGGTCGCTGTTGCGCTCCCAGACCACGAACAGCGCCATGAGCGCGACGCCCAGCACGATCGGGCCCCACACGGTCACGCTGCCCCAATCACCGCTGTCGCCGCCGTGGATGACGCCGTAGACGAAGACCACCAGGCCCGCCATCGAGGCCAGCACGCCGATCGGGTCCTGCTTACCCGGGTTCGGGTTGCGCGACTCCGGCACCATGAACGCCATCGCGACCAGGGCGATGATGATGATCGGGACGTTGATCAGGAAGACCGAGCCCCACCAGAAGTTGACCAGCAGCGCGCCGCCGACGATCGGGCCGATGGCGACGGCCAGGCCGACCGAGCCGGCCCACACGCCGATGGCCTTGGCCTGCTCGCGCCGCGGGAAGACGTTGGCGATCAC
The DNA here is from genome assembly GCF_035938995.1 of Actinocrinis sp. Lineage (GTDB taxonomy): Bacteria > Actinomycetota > Actinomycetes > Streptomycetales > Catenulisporaceae > DASZGI01. The sequence goes on along the minus strand of NZ_DASZGI010000191.1, from coordinate 52,788 downwards.
GGCCAGCGTGGACGGCATGATCGCGGCGCCGCTGAAGCCCATCGCGGCGCGGGCGGCGATCAGCTCACCCGGACTGCCCGCATATGCGCACAGCAGCGACGACAAGCCGAACAGCACCATGCCGAGCATGAGTATCCGCTTGCGGCCGCGCCGGTCGGACAGGATCCCCCAGGTGAACAGCAGCCCGGCGAAGATCAGGGTGTAGGAGTTGACAGCCCACTCGAGGTCGGACTGGCTCGCGCCGAGACCGACCGGCTTGGGTTGCGAGATGGTCTTGAGCGCGACGTTGAGCACCGTGTTGTCGAGGACGACCACGAGCAGTGCGAAGACCAGCACGGCGAGGATCGGCCACCGGTTCGGGTGCCCGGTGTCGGCCGGCCCACCGGGCGGTGGACCCGCTTGTGCCTGTCCACCCTGCGTGCCGTGTGGGTCCTGAGGGTCGTGCGAAGCCTGCGTCATGTGGGACCCCTCCCCGCTCCGGCTCCCGGCGATCCGGGACGGTTCCGTTTCGTAATTTCGCTGCGGGCCAGCGTAGCCCGATCCATTGCGAGACACAACCGTTCCGTTTTACGGATTGTTTGATCTGCAATTGCTCCCCGGTGATGCCGAGCGTTGATAGGGTCGCTCGCATTGTGAGCGAGGCGCGCAGGAGGCATCCCGACCCACGCCGCGGTCATCCCCAGGCTCAGCCCTCTGAACCGCTGTGGGGCCGCGGCCACGATGCCATCGACCTGCGGGAAGCCGTCAAATTCCGGCGCAGCCTGGATGCTCAGGGCTCGGCCGATCTGATCCCCATGGCCGGCCCGGACGCCGCCGCGGATCAGGGGCCTGCAATCAAGGCGGTCTGGGAGCCGATGGCGCCGGAAGCGTCCGCGGAAGGCCACCGCCGACGGGCGCAGGACAGCCGCGCACACTCCCGGCGCGCACCACGCCGCGGCACGGGCAGGCGGCGCACCTTGATTTTCGGCAGCGCAGCGGCCGTGGTCCTCGTAGGAGCGGCGGTCGCCGATCTGAACGACGGCAGCACCACGCCGCTGAAGGGCGCGGCAACCACCGTCCTGCCGATGGTCTCGGACTCGTCCAGCCCGGCGCGGGCTCAGGGCGGAGATCTGGGTCAGCCCACGGACGCCTCGTCTCCCCACGCGTCGCGCACGCCAAGCCACTCGCCGAGCCCGTCGCACACCGCCTCGCCCTCGACCCGGCCGACGCCGACAGGCCCTGGCAGTGCGTCCGCCACGCCGACGGCGACTCAAAGCTCTCCCAGGGCCAGTTCCAGTCCCAGCTGCTGGCTGATCTTCTGCGGCTGAGCTCGCTTGGTTTTACCTGACCTGACTCACGATCATGGAGTGCAGATCGGCTCACCTTGCTGGCCCGGGGATTTGCCGATGGCCGTGCGCTGATTTGCGCACCAATCGGAGCTCGTTGCGATGGTGGCGCACGTACCGCGATCAGGGTGAGCGGAGCAGCGCCGCCAGGGCCGACGCGGCGGCGGCCGGATCCGCCGCTTCAGTGATGGCGCGCACCACGACGATCCGGCGTGCTCCCGCCGTCAGCGCCGCCCCGACGGTTTCCAGGTCGATCCCGCCGATCGCGAACCAGGGCACCGAACCCGGATCGTCCGGCGGCGCCGCCTTCGCTGCGTACTCGACCAAGCCGAGGCCGGGTGCCGGCCGCCCCGGCTTGGTCGGCGTGGGCCAGCACGGTCCGACGCAGAAGTAGCCGGTCTCCGGGTCCGCCAACGCCGCGTCGACTTGCGCCGGGTCGTGGGTGGAGCGGCCGAGCAGCGGCTCAGGACCGAGAATGCGCCGGGCCGCCGCGGTCGGCAGGTCGTCCTGGCCGAGGTGCAGCACCGGCGCCCCGGCGGCGAATGCGATGTCGGCCCGGTCGTTGACGGCGAGCAGCTTTCCGTGGCGGGCGCAGGCGCGCGCGAGGACCTCGAGGTGCTCGAGCTCCCGTCGCGCTTCCAAGCCCTTCTGCCGCAGCTGGACGATGTCGACGCCGGCGCCGAGCACCGCGTCCAGGAACTCCGGCAGATCGCCGCGCTGCTCGCGGGCGTCAGTGCACAGGTAGAGCCGCGCGGCGCGCACCGCCACGCGCGCGTCAGATTCAGGCGTCATGGGATATGGAGGCTCAGATCTATGGAATCTCGCGGACGCTCAGAAGCCGAGCGCGTGCGCCCGGCGCCGCACTTCGGTCCCCCGGTTGCCGGCCAGCGCCTCGACGGGGGTGCCGGGCAACGACTCGTCCGGAGTGAACAGCCACCGCACCGCCTCTTCGGCGGAGAAGTGGTTATCGGCCAGAAGGGTGAGCGTACCGGGCAGGCCCTTGAGGATCTGGGAACCGTCGAGGAATGCGGCGGGTACCGCGAGCGCATTGCCCTCGCCGCGGTGCACGGCCGCCAGTTGATGGTCCTTGAGCAGCTGTCTGGCCCGATTCACCGGCAGGTCGAGGCGTTTGGCGACTTCCGGGAGGGTGAGCCAGGCCGGGACGAGAGCGTCGATCTCGGTGGAGATGGATGTCACGAACCCAGAGTGCCACGACGCCGCGCGCAAGCCCAACGCGAATACGCCGCGAAAACGGGGAGAGATGTTTACCGCAAGCTCGGCAAAAACCTCTAGGGTGTCCGGCTATGGAGAACACAACCACACCGGAGAACGGGGATACCGAGACCGAGGTCGTCTCGTCCCCCGTCGCGCAGCCCGAGCTCATTGAGGAGCACGAGGAACTGCTCGAAATCGAAGACGACGACGAGTCCGGCGACGAGGCCGGCTCCGGCCTGATCGCCGGGGCGTTCGGCTTCACGTCCCTGGCGCTCGCGCTGGTCTCGCTGACCGGCGGCTGGCTGGCGAACGTGTACCAGCAGCGGCGCACTCTCGAGCTGACGAAGACGCAGATCTCCAGCCTTAAGCAGGAGTACGACGTCTACTCGAGCCAGTGGCACACGCAGGGCCTGTTCGCGCTCATCTTCGGCCTCGTCGCGCTGCTCATCGGCGCCGGCGTGCTGACCGCGCCGAGCCTGCTGCTCAGCGGCAAGAGCCCGACCTGGGCGCGGGCGGCGGCGCTGGGCGGCGTCTTCGTCGGCTTCGTCGGCCTGCTGCTCGGTGTGCTGATGTGGTTCGACGTGATCGGCGGCCAGATCTCCTGAGCCCCCGATGCGACCGGGCGCGCGGCGGGGCGGCACCGTCCCGCCTTGCGCGCCCCGAACGGCCCAGTGTCCGGCGGTACAGCCGCCGGTAGACTGGGCGGCGGCAAACAGCACGGGAGCCCGCCGCGGCGGGCTGAGAGGGGGGCGCGACCGGCCCCCGACCGTTTGAACCTGGCCAGCGCGGCCAGTGCCTTAGGGCGTGGCACGCGCGGTGGAGGGAGCGGATCATGCAGGCGACGAAGATCCCGCACACGCGGCCGGATTCGTCCTTCGACACGGTCGTGGTGGGCGCCGGGCTGATCGGCCTGGCCGTCGCCTGGCGCGCGGCGACTCGAGGTCTGCGGGTCGCGCTGGCCGATCCCGAACCTGGCTCCGGCGCCTCACACGTGGCCGCGGGGATGCTCGCACCGGTCACCGAGGCCCACTACGGCGAAGAGGCGCTGCTGCGGCTTAACCTCGCCTCCGCCGCCAGATACCCGGCGTTCGCCGCGGAACTCGAGGAAGCCGCGGGCACCACGTCCGGATACAGCGAGCGCGGCACGCTCGCCGTCGCTTTCGACGCGGACGACCGCGCGGTCCTCGCCGACCTCGCCGCCTTTCACCGCACGCTCGGACTCGATTCGGAGCCGGTGAGCGCCCGCGAGTGCAGACGGCTCGAACCGCTGCTCTCCCCCGACGTCCAGGCGGGTTTGCGTGTCTCCGGCGACCACCAGGTCGACAACCGCCAACTGATCGCCGCGTTGCTCTCAGCGGTCGGCCAGCGCCGCGTGCCGCTGTACCGCGAACGGGTCGCCGAGCTGCTGGTCGAGCACGACGCGGTGGCTGGCGTGCGGCTTAGCGGCGGCGAGACGGTGCGCGCTGACCGCGTGGTGATCGCAGCCGGTTGCCACTCGACCTCGATCCCAGGGGTGCCACCCGGCCTGCTGCCGCCGATCCGGCCGGTCAAGGGCCAGATCCTGCGGCTGTCCGTGCCCTCGGACGCCGTGCCGTTCCTCAACAGCGCAGTGCGCGGCCTCGTGCGCGGCCGCCAGGTTTACCTCGTGCCGCGCGATCACGGGGAGCTCGTCGTCGGCGCCACGGTCGAAGAGCTCGGCTACGACACCCGGGTGACGGCGGGCGGCGTGTACGAACTGCTGCGGGCCGCGCACGCATTGGTGCCCGGGATCACCGAGCTGCCGCTGGCCGAGGTACGCGCCGGGCTGCGGCCGGGGTCGCCGGACAACGCCCCGGTCATCGGGCCGACGGCGCTGCCGGGCCTGATCGCCGCGACCGGGCACTTCCGCAACGGAGTCCTGCTGACCCCGGTGACCGCGGATGCGATCGCCGAACTGTTGGCCACCGGGGAGCTGCCGGCTGAGGCTCGCGGCTTCGAACCGGCCCGGTTCGCAGCGGCAGCCCCGAGTGCGGCGGCGCGGTGAGTACCGCAGACATCGGCATCAGCGTCACTGTCAACGGGCGCAGCGAAACGTACCCGGCCGGGGCGACGGTCGCGGCAGTGGTGGCGCAGGTCTGCCGCTCAGCAAACGGCGTCGCGGTCGCGGTCGGGGATGCGGTGGTGCCCCGCACCGCGTGGGACGGCTGGACGCTGCGCGACGGCGACGAGGTCGAGATTCTGACCGCCGTTCAGGGCGGGTGACGGGAGGATGACACCGGTGGACACGGCAACCGCGGTGACCACGGCCTCAGGCGACGCAGCTTCAGAAACGGACACAGCATCAGAATCGGGTGCTGTGTCAGGAACGAGCACTGTGCCAGAAACGAACCGGGAAGACGCACTCGAACTAGGCGGTCGCACGTTCGGTTCCCGGCTCATCATGGGCACCGGCGGCGCGCCGAGCCTGACCGCGCTCGAGGCCGCACTCACCGCTTCGGGCACCGAGCTGACCACGGTCGCCCTGCGCCGCGTCGCTCCTGGCACGGCGGGCTCGATCCTGGATCTGCTCGCCGCGCTGAAAATCGAGGTGCTGCCGAACACCGCCGGATGCCACACCGCGGCCGAAGCGGTGCGCACCGCCCGCATGGGCCGCGAGGCGCTCGGCACCTCCTGGGTGAAGCTCGAAGTGGTCGCCGACGAGGACACGCTGCTGCCCGACCCGCTGGCCCTGGTCGAGGCCGCCGAAATCCTCGTCGCCGACGGATTCACCGTGCTGCCCTACACCAACGACGACCCGATCCTGGCCCGGCGGCTCGAGCAGACCGGGTGCGCCGCCGTGATGCCGCTCGGCTCGCCGATCGGCTCGGGCCTCGGCATCCGCAACCCGCACAACATCGCGCTGATCGTCGACTCGGTGCGGGTACCTGTGGTGCTGGACGCCGGTATAGGCACCGCCTCGGATGCTGCGCAGGCGATGGAGCTGGGCTGTTCGGCCGTGCTGCTCGCGTCCTCGGTCACCCGGGCGCAGGATCCGGCGCGGATGGCGCTGGCGATGCGGCACGCGGTCGCGGCGGGGCGGTTGGCGCTGCAGGCCGGCCGTATCCCCCGGCGTTATCACGCGCGCGCCTCGTCGCCCGGCATCGCCGAAACCCCGGCTTTCTGACCCGGCTTCTCAGCGCGGCGCGTTTCCGCATTCCGCCCTTTGGTGCGGTTCACCGGCCCGCCGTGACCTGGACATCTAGACGGAACCGTCAATATCGCGTCAATCTGTCGCGTTTCTGAGACCTGTGCGTCAGAACCACCGCCTACACTCCCAAACGTGGAAGCTGGTACGGGGCGATACACGGCGCTCCTCGACAGCGCGCTGATCGGGCGATTGCTCGACGGCCGGTACGCCGTTCAATCGCGCCTTGCCCAGGGCGGCATGGCGTCCGTTTACCAGGCCTTCGACAACCGGCTCGACCGCCTCGTCGCGCTGAAGGTGATAGACCCCGAGCTGGCGCGCCACCCGGCCTACGTGGAGCGATTCATCCGCGAGGCGAAGGCTGCCGCCAAACTCAGCCACCCGAACATCGTCGCCGTGTACGACCAGTCGGCGCTGCCCGGCGCCCCCGGCCAGCCGCCACTCGCCTACCTGGCGATGGAGCTCGTACCCGGCCTGACGCTGCGCCAACTGCTCGGCCGGCGTGGGCGGCTGAGCCCCCGTGAAGCGCTGGAGATCATCGACGCGATGCTGAGCGGGCTCGCCGCCGCCCACCGCGCCGGGATCGTGCACCGCGACGTCAAACCGGAGAACGTGCTGCTGAGCGAGGAGGCCCTGCGTCACCAGCGCTCGTATTCGGCGGCGGTCAAAGTCACCGACTTCGGCCTCGCCCGCACCGCCCCCGGGCAGAACGGCAACACCCTGTCGTCGTCCTTTGACGGGCTGCGCATAGCCGCGGCTGGCGGCCAGAACGGTGCCCAGGCTCAGCGCGGCGGCCTGATCGGCACGGTCTCCTACCTCGCGCCGGAACTGGTGCAGCACGGCACCTGCGACGCCCGCTCGGACGTCTACTCGGCCGGAATCGTCCTGTTCGAGCTGCTGACCGGCCGCAAGCCGTTCACCGGCGGCACCCCGCTGGACATCGCGCGGCGGCACGTGACCGACCGGGTGCCGCCGCCCTCGCTGCTGCGGCCGGGCCTGGACCCGGCCCTCGACGCGCTGGTCGCCGCCGTCTGCGCCAAGGACCCGCGCGACCGCCCGGCCGACGCCGCAGCGTTCCGCGCGCAGCTTCGCGCTGTGTACGCCAACCTGCCCGACACCGCGCTCGACTTCGGCTCGCCCGGCGGCACCGAACCCACCGTGCCGACCGTCCCGATGGCAGCCGGCATCCCGGACCGCACAAGAGTCGACACCTCGGCGACGGCGGAGCAGCCGCAGGTGCGAACCAACCGCGGCGTCAACCAGACCGGGCCGGTCGGGCAGTCGGCGCAGATAAGGCCCCGCACCTCGCCGCGCCAGCCGTACCGGGTCCAGACCGCGGACCGCCGGCGCATCAGGGGCCTGGTCATCTTCATCATCGTGGTCCTGCTGGCCGCGGCGGTCGGCGTCGGGGCGTACCTTTACGGCCAGCTCGCCTTCCAGAGCACGCCGAACCTGCGCGGCCTGACCCAGTCGCAGGCCACCGCGACGCTGACCCGCGACGGCCTCAAGTCCTCGCTCACCTCGGCGTTCGACGACACCGTGCCCTCCGGCGAGGTGGTCTCCAGCGACCCGAACCCGGGCACCCCGGTCAAGAACGGCAGCACCGTCACCCTGGTCATCTCAAAGGGCACCCAGAACGTGCCGATCCCGGACGTCGCCGGGCAGAGCCAGGGCGACGCGACCGACCAGCTCAAGGCCGCCGGGTTCCAGGTCGACGTCGCCGCGGACCAGGTCTCCTCCGACAACGTCCCCGCCGGATCAGTGGTCTCCTACACCCCGACCGGCAGCGCGAAGCACGGCGCCACGATCACCCTGACCGTCTCCAACGGCCCGCGGCAGGTGCTGCTGCCCGACGTCACCGGCGACAACGTCGACGACGCCACCGCCCAGCTGCAGGCGCTGGGCTTCAAGGTGGTCACCCATCGCTTCCTGCCGATCGTGAACTCCGTCGGCTCGCAGAGCCCTTCCGGCAACACCCAGCAGCCCTTCGGCAGCACCGTCACACTGAACATCTTCTGACTCGCGCAGCCACCCCGAGCTGGCCGATCGCCCCGGCGCGCGGTGTCTTCCAGCGCGCTCCCTGCGTCGCACACGACCTCATTCGCGCACACGTATCGGGGCAATCCCCCGTGACAGCGCCGGATCTGGACTCTAATTTAGAGGTCTACGAAAGAAACCGTTAACCGTGGGACAGGTCGGCGCGCGATGCCGTCTCGGGGCGGCGCGATGTGGAGCCAGGCGCGGATCCGACCGAGTGGGGGGTTTGCGGACCGACCGGGGAGGCGCAGCAGCGTGCGCGATACGAAACGTGGGCACGAGGAGAGCTCAGGCGGCGGAATCACGGCCGACCGGGGAGGGCGGGACGCCGCGCTGCGGTCTCCCGCCGGGGCCGTCGTGCTGATCCGCCCCGCCGAGGAATCCGACCTCGAAAACCTGCACCGAGTCGACCGCCTGGTCTTCGGCCGCCTCGCCTACCCCTTCTTCGCCCTCAGACAGCTGATGGACCTGCACGCCCGACACTGCCTGGTCGCCGACGACGGCGAGCAGCTCGTCGGCTACTGCCTCGGCGCGCTCGCCGCCCGCCCCCGCACCGGCTGGCTGCTGGGCCTGGCCGTCCTGCCGAGCGCGCGGGAAGCCGGGCACGGCCGCCACCTGGTCCACGAGACCGTCCGCCGGATCGCCGCCGACGGCGCCCGCGAGGTGCGCCTGGCCGTCGAGCCGGAGAACAGCGCCGCGATCCACCTGTACGAGACCCTCGGCTTCCGCATCAGCGGCTTCCACCCCGACTACTTCGGCCCCGGCGTGGACCGGCTCATGATGACCGCCGACCCCGGACGCCTCGACACGCCCCCACCGCCGCGCGCGGACCGGTTGGACGCGTGGTGGGGCTGAGGCACACTGATGTGGTGGGGGCGAGGCACTGGCGCGGCGTTGCGCGGCATCATCCGGGCGCGGTCTCTTCAGCGCGGTTCAATAACGACGATTGCGAATCTGGAGTCACCAGGCCCTACCATTGCTGACGCAGCGTCAGTTTGACGATCTTCGAAACCGGGAATGCCCTTATGCCTACCGCAGGACAGTCCTCGGAAGCGACCATTCCGGCCCGCAACGCGCAGTTCCCGTGGGACGACTTCGCCGCCGACGCGTATCACGAGCACAACTACGACAGCCTCCGCGAGGACGACGAGGAGATCCTGAGCCTGGTCTCCTCCTGGTTCACCGACGCGGCGGTCGGCCCCGCTCTGCACGGCCTCGACGTCGGCGCGGGCCCGAACCTCTATCCCGCGCTGGCCATGCTCCCGCATTGCGCGCGCATCACCCTGCGGGAGTATTCGGCGTCGAACGTGCAGTGGCTGCGCGGCGCCACGGCGGCCCTGGACGAGCGGTGGCGGCCGTTCTGGCAGGTTGTGTCGCCCGACGACGGCCGCGGCGGCTTCGAGTCCGCCCGCGCCGAGCTGGCCCGCTCCGCGCAGGTCGAGCAGGGCAGCGTGTTCGACCTTCCGGAAGCCGGCTGGGACCTGGGCACGATGTTCTTCGTGGCCGAATCCATCTCGCAGGACCCCGCCGAGTTCGAGGCGGCCACCGGCGCGTTCGTGCGGGCCCTGCGACCCGGCTCGCCGTTCGCCGCGGCTTTCATGGAGAGGTCGCAGGGGTACGAGGTCGGTGGGATCGCTTTCCCGGCCACTTCGGTCGGCGAATCCGAGATCAGCGGCTGCCTCGAGCAGGTGGCCACCGATCTCAAGGTGCAGAGGGTCCAGGTGCGCCCGGCCCCCCTGCGCCCGGGCTACACCGGGTACGTGGTGGCGATAGGGCGGGCGAAGTAGACGGACGCTGCGCCGCGGGGCGGGAGGCCGCCTCCGGAGCGCGTGCGCGGGACGGGAGGCACGGAAGACATGGCGCGGACGGAAAACCTCCAGCCACGGCGACAGCTGCTGGACATCTGGCGGGCAACCGCTGCCTATAGCTACGCGGGCAAGAGGTGGCAATGGGGCGGTTTGCTCGAGGCCAACTCAATCAGCGACGCGGAGCAGTTGCTGACCGTGCTGCTGCCGGCGACCTCGCTGGGCGAGCTGAGTCTGGAGGAGCCGGACGACACCGCCGAGGACATCATCCAGGCGCTCGGCCCCTACTTCGGCGACAGCGTGAACATCCCGCGGGCACTAGCCCAAGGCCTGGATGAATACCTCGATCGGTACACCGGACCGGACGGAGCACCGACCTTCGCCGGCGGCAGCTACTTCCACCCCCTCGACCCCGAGGCCGAGCTGACCTCAGATCAGCTCAACCTGGACGTGGTCGTCTCGCACGCCACCTCGGTCACCCTGTGTCTGGCCGCGCTCGGCTTCCTCGACGTCTACTCCAACGCTCCGACCACCCGCGGCGCCTGGCGCGGCAAGGTGATGGACATCAGGGAACGCACCAGCACCCGGCTGACCGCGGCCCTGGCCGGCCTGCTGCGCGGCTTCACGATGAACCCGCTGACCACGGACTCCGCGGAGGGCATGAACCTGATCGGCATGCTCAACCGGGACGGGCTGCCGGTCCGCAAGGTGGCGGAGCTGTTCAACGACCGCATGGACCTGGTGCGCGGCCGTCTGTCCGAGGCGCGCATGGGCGTCGCCCGCGCGGACGAGCTGGACAATCCCAACGTCCTGTTCGAGGTCGGCTGGACCTGGGGCATCGCCGAGGACGCGCCGCCGATCGAATTCGACGACGAGGGCGCCACCGCGGCGGTCGGCCCGCAGCGCGACGGCGTGGCGCTGTCCGCCCCCTACCTGTACTTCACCACGATCGCGCTCGACGCCATCGAACAGCTCACCAGCGACCGCACGCGCGTCCTGGGCCTGCTCAACCCGCAGCAGGAGCGGCTGGCCACCGGCCTCGGCGTGCGGCGGGACCTGACCCAGCGGTACTGGTCCCGGCTGGCCCGGTTCGGCTCCGGTTCCACCGGAAACTGGCCGGTCGAAGACATGCCCTGGCGCACCGTGGACGGCACCGAGTCCGACTATTTCAGCCTCCTGGTCTGCGCCGTGGTCACCCAGGACTTCATCCAGCGCACCAACGCCAACGAGGACGAACTGCGCCGCATCGCGCCGCTGCTGGCCGAGCTGGCCAACCGCGCCCGGATCACCCGCCGCCCGGTCCGCGACGACCCGACGCTCCAGCTGCACGTGCCCGGCCTGCTCAACACGCTCGACGGCGCCGACAAGCTCGGCCCCGGGATGGGCTGGCGGATCACCGACTTCGCCCCGCTGCTGCTCAAGCGGGTGGTACAGCTGGCCCAGCTGACCACCGACGCCGAGGTGCGCGACGACCTTCTGGGCCTGGCCGCGCAGATCTGGACGCACCTGAGCAACCGGCGCATCCCGCTCGGCGGCTCCGCGGGGCTGTGGGACGACCCCGGCCGGGTCTTCCCGACCGCCAGCTCCACCCGCAACCTGCCCTCCTGGAACACCACGATCCGCGTCGCCGACGCACTGGTGGCCGCGGCAGAAACGCTGGTACGGCGCCAAACGCGCACCCCGGTGCTGTCCGACATGGCCAAGTCGATGGTCAGCGAGGCCGAATGGCTGCTCAACCAGCAGCTGATGGCCACCCCGTCGATCAACTCGCCGCTGCAGAACTCCCTGCAGGAGCTGCGCGACTCGCTCCAGCGGGCCAAGAACCTGGTCGAGACCCAGCCCTCGGTGTCCATCGCGCTGTGTGTGCACGCGGTCACCCAACTGAACAAGAACGACCTCGCCCGCGGCGACGTGAGCCAGGGGCTGTGACTCGATGATCGTGTTCTCCGTGTCCGACAAAGGCGGCACCGGGCGCTCGGTGACCAGCACCAACGTCGCCTACCGGGCGGCGCTGTCCGGCTACAACACCTGCTACCTCGACTTCGACTTCGGCTCCCCCACCGTCGGCGCCATCTTCGACGTCGAGCACGCGGTGACCGGGGTGCGCGTCGACGGACTGCACGATTACCTGGCCGGGCGCGCCCCGGCCGCGCGGCGCATCGACGTGTGGACCGAGACCAACCGCGAATCGTTCCGCCGCCCGCCCGGTGCCGGCGCGCTGACCCTGCTGCCCGGCAGCCAGGGCGGCGCCGAGTTCTACGAGTCCTTCGACGCCCGGGCCAAGCAGGCCAAGCTCATGGTGGACCGGTGCGTCGACCTGTTCGTCGGGCTCGACGAGGAGTTTGACCTGGCGGTGGTGGACCTGAGCGCCGGCCGCTCGTTCGCCCTCGAACTGGTGCTTCAAGCCACCGCCCGCCCGGTGCTGCACCCGGTGCTCACCCGCTGGCTGGTCTTCCACAAGTGGACCCGGCAGCACGTCATCGCCGCCAACAACCTCGTGCACGGCGACCGTGGCCTGTACAAATCGGCCGAGGCGATCGGCCACACCGAGCAGGCCATGTCGTCCATGATCCGGTTCGTGCGCACCGCGGTGATCAGCCAGGACTCCACCACGGTGGCGCAGCTGCGCCCGTCCCAGCAGTCCTGGCTGGCCGAGGTGGACCGGGAGCTGGAGAAGATGGCCTCGCAGCTGAAGCTCGGCCGGGCGCTGCGGATCGGCTCCATCCCGCTGGACCCGGTGCTCCAGTGGCGCGAGCAGCTGCTGACGAACTGGGACGTGCACACGCTCGAGATCGCGAACCAGGACACCGTGACCGCCTTCGAGGACCTGGCCCGCGTCGTCACCGACCACGCTCCGTGGGAAGGCCTGTGACATTGGTATGGACACCAGCTTCCACGAGGTCGCGGCGCAGCGCCGCACGCAGGACGTGGCCTACTCGCATCTGTCGGTCGAGCTCGACCACCTCTACATGGAGGACTTCCTGCTCGGTCGCGATCACCTGCGCCGCCGCATAGCGCAGATCGCGCCTTGGTACGACACCACGGTCGCCTCGTTCCAGCGGCGGCACGCCACGCTGCGCCCGCGGATCAGCACCTGCTTCCTGGTGGACGACTACTTCAGCGACCTGATCCCCCCGGCCGAGCTGGTCCCGCAGCTACAGGAAGCCGCCGCGGCGGAAGGGGTGCGCATCGACTACCTCGCCAGGGAATCCGGCTGCGCGGCCGCCGAGGGAGTGGAGCTGGCCCAGCTGGTGGCCGGGCGCCTGGTGTCGGTCCCCACGCAGGGCACGAACGGTTCGCGGCCGCCGACCGCGGAGAGCGGCTGGCTCTCCAACGGGCAGCGCTCCCCCAGCGAGCCGGCCGAGGCGCTGCTGCTGCGCGAGTGGCAGCCCCCGGTCGAGGCGGAGGCCCGGCGCCACTCGATCTTCCTCGATATCGAACTCTGGGACGAGAGCGACGGCAAGCGCACCTGGTCCTGCCCGATGCTCGCGGCGGTCTGGCAGCTGCTGCGCCTCGGACTGCTGCGCAATCAGGGCCGCACGGTGATCCAGCCGCGACCGCTGCCGGACGAGCTGCCCGGCGAGTGGGCCGGCATGCCGCCCGTCGTGCAGCTCAACCCCAAGGCGACCCCGTTCCACGGCTACCGCACCCTGTCGCTGCTGGAGGACCGCTTCCTGCCGATCGAGCACGCGGTGCGGGTGATCCTGGGGCAGGTCGCGCAGGACCCCGAGGTGATGAGCCGTGTCGAGGAACGGGCCGAGCAGGAGGGCATGCCGGTGCCGACCGACGTGACCGGGCGCATCGCCTACGTCTTCATGACAGACTTCTAACGTGCGCACCCAGTCCGTCGCGGCCTACCCGGCGCCGACCCGGAGCACCGCCGGGGTCGGCGGCCTGGCGGTCGCGGTCGGCGAGATCCGCACCGGGCTGCTGCGGCACAGCGGTTCGCTGCCCAAAGCGGCCGTCGCCGAGCTGATCGACCTGGTGCCGGGCGAGCCGGTACGCCAGTCCGAGCGGCCGATAGCGCACGCGCTGTCCGCCGACGTGGCCAACGGGGTGGACTGCCTGTTCCCGACCGACACCCGCGCCCGGGTGCGCGCCGTCGGCACCGTGCTGACCCACGCCGCGGTGGTCGGCGGTCGAGTGCTGCAGACCTCGTCGTATACGCGGATCGACCCAGCTGGCGCCCAGCGGCGGCTGCCGTGGTCCCACTACACCGCGCGCCCCGGCCTGCTCGAGACGCTCGGCCGGGCCGACCCGCGCGACCTGTGCTCCGGATACCTGGCACAGGACCAGGCGACCGAGTGCCTCGACCTCGGCTCGATCAGCGAGCGGCTGGCCCGGCGGATGCAGAGCTCGCCGTTGCTGGACGGCCGCCAGCCGCTGCGCTTCCAGTGGACGAGGCTGCGCTGGACGGCGCTGTACGGCGCGGAACCGGGAGCCGGGGGCGGGGAGCCGGCCGCGCAGTTCACCCTGGAGAGCGACACGGTGCGCACCCTCAGCCTGCTGATCCCGCGGCCCGCGGGAGTGCTGGGCGGCGCCTCGCAGAACTCCGACACGCTGCTCGAGGCGATCCTCGAGCTGTGCCGGGATCTGGCGCTGCACGACTGGGTGCTGACCACGGTCACCCGCCGCATCGAGCGCACCGATCTGGGCGCCGGCGACCGGGCGCGCGCGGTCGAGGAACTGCGCCCCGCGATAGACCACCTGTTGCACCTCTGGATGCCGGGCGCCCGCGTCGCGGACGAACTCGCCGCGGTGTGGGAGGGTTTCGAGCGGCGGCCCGGATTCACCCGCCAGTGGGAGGCGGCCGTCGCCCGAGTGCGCGACCAATTGGCCTTGCAGACCTTGCAACTTCTCGCGACGCTGTCAGTGAAGGACGTGGGGTCCACCACCGGGTACTGATACCGGGTGCCGACACAGGAGCGGCAACCCGTCGGCGGCCGGCCCCGCCAACCGATCCGGCGCGATTGTGCGGAGGGGGCCGGCGTGGGGAAAGAAGAGGGTGGCGCGGGACGCATCGTGCGGACTGTGCGCAGAATCCTGATCACCGCGGCGTTCGGGGTGGTCGGCTTCATTCTCGCGCTCAGACCGGGCCACGCGAGCGGTGCCCAAGCGCTCGGCGTCGGGGTCACCGTCGGCGGTGTGGCCCTGGTCGCCGACTTCCTGTTCTGCTTCGAGCTGAGGCTGCGCGCGGTGGAACAATCGTCGCGCGACGCCTTCGAACAGGTCGGCGCGACCCTGGAGCGCGCCGCCGGCCAGATCCGTGCGGACGTGGACCGCCGCTTCGCCCAGCTCACCAACATCCCCGAGGCCTTCGGGCTCCAGCCGATCGACCACGACCGGGCGGCCGAGCTGGTCCGGGTGGTGCAGAACGCGTACGCGTTCGAGCACCGCTCCTCGCCGCTCGCCAACGCCTTCGTGCGGGCCGAGGCGCAGCGGTTCAACCTTCTGCTGCACCAGTTGCGCAGCGGCGAGGGCACCTATGACGGCGAGGACCGCGACTGGCTGCTCACCCTCACCCACAACTGCGCCCGCACCCTCGACGCGACCAGCCTGACCACTACGGACGGCGGCGGACGCACGCGCTACGCAGGCGGCTTCTGGGAAAGCGACCTCGGCCTGCACTATCTGGAGCGGCAGGCCGACGCGATCAAGCGCGGAGTGACCGTGCGCCGCGTCTTCGTCCTCGAGCACAGCCGGGTCACGGAGGACGAGGCGTATCAGCGCATGTGCGACCGACAGCGCAACCTCGGCATCGACATCAGGTACCTGACCCCCGACATGGTCTCGGTGAACCTGCACAACAAGCTCGACGACTTCATCGTGTTCGACAACGAGATCAGCTACGAGTCGGTGCCCTCGCTCGCCCCCGGCGACAGCCGCCCGGTCATCTCCACCACCCACCTCTTACTCAACCGCACGCTGGTGGCCAAGCGGGTGCGCCAGTTCGCCGAGATCTGGGACGCCGCGCTGCCGTGCGGCGATCCCGACAACGATCAGTTCTAGCCCCGGCTGATCAGCCCTCGAAGCTCAGCGCCCGCCTCAGTGACCGTGGCCGCTTCCCATCGCCATCACACTCACCACCGTCGCCCGCTCCGGCCACACGCTGGGAGCGCTCACCCTCGTACCCTTGCGATAGCCGCCGAAGAGCAGCCCGAGCAGGATGATCAGCAGGATCAGCCAGAACAGCGGCCAGAGGCAGCCGAGCGGCCGGGGCCCGGCGGCTTGGCCGTCCCTGCGCCGACGCCTGCGCCACGGTCCCTGAAAGGCCACTGCCGTCCTCCTGTCCGCCCCCTGATGTGGGGGAAAAAGCCGCCGTCCGCGCCGTTCCCCGTTTCCGGCGTGGCCTTGAGAAGATTACCGGCACCGGGCACGGGCAAACCGCTCTCCACTGGGTACCCGGATTGCGCGAGGTCGAACAGGCGAACAGTGGCTCCGGATACCGATGGGAGAGGCGGACACAGTGGGTAGGTGGCGCAAACGTATCGCGGGCGTCGTCGGGGGGATAGTCCTGATACTGGCGGTACTGCTCGTCGGATCGGCCGTGCATCTGTTCCCACAGCTGCGCAACCCGTTCTCCGAGACGACCACCGACCGCAGCGGTCCCGTCGTCCTCAAGTCGATCGTTGAGCTGTCGCGTTACGAGGCGGCCAGCGGCAACTTCCAGGTGGTCGTCGACATCAGCTCCGGCGGGATCCTCCCCAGCTTCCTCGAGGGCAGCGACACCCTGTTCATCGGCATCGGCAACGACAACGCATTCGTGGACTTCTCGAAACTGAAGGGCAGCGCGGTGCAGGTGTCGGCGGACCGGCTGTCCGCCACCCTCACCCTGCCGCACGCGCAACTCGAGTCCGCGACCCTGGATGTGAAGCAGTCCTATGTCTTCGCCCAGCAGCAGGGACTGTTCACCCGGATCAACTCGTTCCTCGGCGGGAACCCCAACAGCCAGCAGGCCGTGTACGAGCTGGCGCAGAAGAAGATCGAGCAGGCAGCGGCGCAGAGCACGATCAAATCGGACGCCGAGCGCAATACCCGCGCCATGCTCATCAGCCTGCTGCAATCGCTCGGCTTCAAGAACGTGACGGTGACGTTCGCCTAGAACCGCGCTGGACCGCTACACCTCTTGGTAGGAGTAGCGCTGCTCCTGCCAGGGATCGGCGACGTTGTGGTATCCGCGCTCCTCCCAGAACCCGCGCCGGTCCTCGGCCAGGTACTCGATGGCGCGGACCCACTTCGGGCCCTTCCATGCGTACAGGTGCGGCACGACGAGGCGCAGCGGGAATCCGTGCTCGGGGCTCAAAGGCTCCCCGTTGCGATGGTCGGCGAGGATCGTCGACTCCTGCCGCAGGTCCTCGATCCGCAAGTTGGCAGAGTACCCATACTCGGCCCAGACCATCGCGTGCGTCGCCTCGGGAGCGGGCGGGGCGAGCTGGAGCACGGTCCTGGCAAGCACGCCGCCCCACGTGTTGTCGAGCATGGTGAACTTGGTGACGCAGTGCAGATCGGCGGTGACCGAGTCGGTGGGCAGCGCTTTGAACGCCTCGTAGTCCCACACGTGCTTTCCGCCGTCGACCGTTGCGCCGTAGACCTGGAAGTCCCAGCGATCCGGCTTGAACCGGGGCACCGGGCCGTAGTGCAGGACCGGCCAGCTGGATTGCGCGCGCTGCCCCGGAGGAATGCGCTCCATGCCATCGACGGAATCACCGTCAGCGCGGCCGCCAGCGCGAGACCCGCGTGCTGGGTTACCCGTCTGACCCATACGCTCTATGGTCGCAGATCCCGAGCAGTGCTCCGAACCACGGCGGTGCCACTGCGGTGCCACTTCGCGCGGCCCTCCAGCACGCGACGACGCGGCCACGCTGCGGTTCCGACCGACCCGACGCCTCTGGCCGCATCAGACCCCGCCGCCACTGACGTTCGAACTCCTCGTGCCACCAGGCGCCCCGTGCCTGCATCCCCGCATGTGCGCCCGCGTCCCCGCTCCCGCACACGCCCGCACACCGCACACTCCCCCGAAGCCGGGCGCCCGCCCACCCCGCTCCGTCTTGGCAGAATCACCAACTCTGGGTTAGCTTAGGTTTACCTAACTCACCTGTTTCAGGTTCCCATCACCCGATACGGAGCTCCAGGCCCCCATGTACGCGTGCGTATGCTTCAGCGTGACCGAGGAAGAGGTCACCGAGGAGATCGCGCGCGGCGCGCACACCGAGGAACAACTCGGCGATCGATGCGGCGCCGGGACCAGCTGTGGCACGTGCGTCGAGCGGCTCGGCTGCCTCATAGCCGCGGCCTTGCAGCCCAATGGCGGCGCTCCCCGCCGCGTCCCCACCCATTCGGCCTAACCCTCCCCCGACATCCGGCGCAACGCCCGGAGCGTCCGGCCCCCGCGCGGAAGGCTGTCCCAGACTGGAGCCGTTCACGCCAGTCGGGAAGAAGGATCGCGGCCATGCAGGGCGACAAGAAGGTCATCGAGTTCCTGAACGAGCAGCTCACCGCCGAGCTGACCGCGATCAACCAGTACTGGCTGCACTACAAGCTCCAGGAGAACAACGGCTGGGCGAAGCTGGCCCGGCACACCCGCCGCGAGTCGATCGAGGAGATGCAGCACGCCGACCGGCTCGCCGAGCGGATCATCTTCCTCGAGGGGCTGCCGAACTTCCAGCGGCTCGGACCGCTGCGCATCGGCCGGTCGGTCACCGAGATGTTCGAGTGCGACATGAAGATCGAGGTCGAGGCGGTGGACCGGCTGCGCCGCGGCATCCGGTACATGCGCGAGAAGGACGACGTGACCTCCGCCAACCTCTTCGAGGGGATCCTCGCCGACGAGGAGGAGCACATCGACTACCTGGAGACCCAGCTCGACCTGCTCAATCGGCTCGGCGAGCCGCTGTACCTCGCGCAGCTGGTCGAGCAGCCGCACGCCGCCGAGTCGTCCGCCTAGTCTCCGGCCCCGTCGCCCGTCTTCTCCTTCTCCTGGTAGGAGGCGATCCCCCGCATGATGATCTCCAACCCCAACTCGAACCGGTCGGGTCCGTCCCGGTCCGCGTCCACCATCTTCCCGGCCATCGCGACCACGTGGGGGAACCGGTCGCTCGGCAGGGACACCAGGTAGTCGCGGATCTCACCCATCTGACGGGCGACGTCGTCCTCGGTCGCCCCGGGAAAGCGCGAGGCCCACATGTCTTCCTCGATCACGGTGGAGACCATGTACGAGCCGAGGAAGTCGCCGACATAGGCGGCCACGTGGTCCGGCACACCGCCATCGCGCAGGATGGCCAGCTGCGCCTCCACTCCCCGCAGACCGTTGGGGCCGAACGGGATCCGGCCCATGAAAGCCTTCGCCACGTCGCGGTGCCGCCGCAGCACCGCCACGCCGAGCCGGGTGCTCTCTTTGAGCTCCTCGCGCCAGTCGCGTTTCGGGTCGTGCGGCGGCCAGCTGTCCGCGATCTCCGCCATGACGGCATCCACGACCAGGTCGAACAGCTCGTCCTTGTTCGCCACATACGCGTAGAGCGAGGCGGCACCGGTGCCGAACTCCTGGGCGATCCGCCGCATCGACACCGCGTCCAATCCCTCGGTGTCGACGATCCGTAGCGCCGCCTCGACGATCGCCTCCCGGCTTAGCGCCGGCTTCTCGGCGCGCGCGCCGCGGCCCTTCGCCGCAGGGGACCACGGCGGCGCGATCCCGGCCCACCCGGCCGCGGCCGCCGTCTCAGCCTCGCTTCGCGCACCCATCGCGGTCCTCCTCGATCTCCCGGCCAGCGTACGCGCGCTCGAACGCCGTACGCAATCACGAACGACGTTCCGCAAGCGAACATCGTTCTTGACGCGAACATCGTACGAGTGTAGAACGGTGTTCGTATCACAAACACTGTTCGTCGTGTCTTGGGGAGGCAGAGCATGTCCACCAGCGTCGAACCGGCCGTAGCAGCCGGTCAGTCCAGCGGCACCCACGCCGCCGCGAAGAAGTCCCGGCTCCAATGGTTCGTTCTGCTCACCGTGCTCGGCGCGGACATCATGGACCTGCTGGACGCCACGATCGTGAACGTTGGCGCCCCATCGATCGCCCGCGACCTGCACGCTTCGAGCACCCAGCTGCAATGGGTGATCGCCGGCTACACACTGGCCATGGCCGCGGCGCTGATCACCGCGGGCCGTCTCGGTGACATCTACGGCCACCGCCGGATGTTCCTGCTCGGCATCGGAGCGTTCACCCTGTTCTCCGGGCTCAGCTCGGCCGCTCCCGACCCGCAGCTGCTCATCGCGGCCCGCTGTCTGCAGGGCCTGTCCGCGGCCGTCATGCTCCCGCAGGGCCTGTCGATCATCCGCTCCGTCTTCCCGCCCGCACAGGCGGGCGCCGCGATGGGCGTCTTCGGACCGGTGATGGGACTTGCCGCGACGCTCGGACCGATCGTCGGCGGCGCGCTGGTGCAGGCGAATCTGCTCGGCTCACACTGGCGCTCGATCTTCTGGGTCAACATCCCGCTCGGCTTGCTGGGACTGGTCTGCGCCTGGCGCGTCGTGCCCCGGGACAAGCGCCACGGCCCCAACGCGCCCACCCTCGACGTGGTCGGCATGCTGCTGTCCGGGTTCGCGATGCTGCTGCTGGTCTACCCGTTGATCCAGGGCCGTGACAAGAACTGGCCGGTCTATATGTTCGTGCTGATGGCCGCCTCAGTGCCGGTATTCGCCGCGTTCGGGTTCCAGCAGCGGGCGCGCCAGCGCAGGGGCCGTACTCCCCTCGTGACGCCGACGCTGTTCACCAAGAAGGGCTTCAGCGGCGGCCTGGTCTTCGCGACGTGCTTCTTCGCGGCGATGGGCGGGCTCTTCATCGTCCTGATGCTGCACATCCAGCTGGCGCTCGGCTTCAGCTCCCTGCGCGCGGGACTGACCGGCCTGCCGTTCTCCCTCGGCGCCGCGGTCGGCGCCGGATCCGGCGCGGCGCTCACGCCCAAGCTGGGTCGCAGGGTGCTGCACAGCGGAGTCGTCCTCATGGCGGGCGGCCTCGCGGCGCTCGCGTGGACGGTCACGACGGCCGGCCAGGGCATGACGGCCTGGGACGTCGCCCCCTCATACGCGGTGTGCGGAATCGGCATGGGCCTCATGATCGCGACCTACTTCACCCTCGTCGTCGCAGAGGTCGACGAACACGAGACCGGCACCGCAGGAGGCGTGCTCAACGCGGTCCAGCAGCTGGCGAACTCGCTCGGCGTCGCCCTGTTCGGCACGCTCTACTTCAACGGGCTGAAGGCCGGCCACACCTCGGTCGCCGCGTCCACCAACGCCCTGCTCTATACCGCCGCCGCGGCTGTCGTCTGCATCCCGCTCGGCTTTCTTCTCCCCCGCTTCGCCCGCCCCAACGCCGAGATCCACTGACGGGCGGCCTGAGTCACAAAACGGCGCGGACTCCACAGGGGTGAGTCCGCGCCCTTTTGACGGCCTTCGTCAGTTAGCATCCTTAGGCGCGTCGGAGGCGGCCACGAATTCGGCCGCGGCCGCGGTTCCCGCCTTGCGGAAACGAAGCGCTTCCCACAGCGGACCTGGGATGACGTGGATTCCGTAATGGGCGCGATGATGCTGTGCACACAGAACCTCCAAATTGCCGGGAGATTCCGCCCACTCCTGGAACTGCTCGTCGCTGTCGAAATGCAGACCGAGGGCCTGCTGGATCTTCGACGGGTCGACCTCGTTGATCTGCGAGAACTCGATGAACGTGTGGTGCAGCTCGGGCTCGCCGCCGCACAGCTCGTCGCCGATCATGCACTTCCACAGGCCCTGGCGCTTGAGGCGGGCCTTGGCCTGCTCGAACAGGTGGTAGTGCGGGTCGTCCTCGCGCGGGGCGTGGTCCGGGATGTGGGCGAGCACGTGCAGCGTCATCGCCTGGTCGTGCGCGACGGTGACTGATCCGGCCTTGATCTGGCCCTGATGCGGGATTGTCGCCGGCCCGTGCTGGTGCGGGATCGTGGCCGTGACGGGTGCCGCTGCGGGGACCTTGACAGTCGTCTTCTTCGCCACGGGCTTGGCCTCGTGCTCCGGCTCGGCGGCCGCGGCCTTTTTCGCAGGGACCTTCTTCGCCGGAGTGGTCGTGGTCACCGCGGCGTGGACGTGGGCGGTGGCGTGCTCCGAGTGCCCCTTCGCGTCGTGGTCGTGGGCGTGGTCCTCGGCGTACTTCTCAGCCGCCTTACGCTTGGCCTCTTCCTCGCGTTCCTTCTCGTCGTCGTTGAAGAGCTTGTCGAACAGGCCCATGAGCCTTCCCCCAGACAGTACGGATCCGTGATTGCGTCGGAAGGACGGTAGTCCGAATGACAGGGCTCTATCAACAGGCGCGAACACCGCCAACCAGGACGGTACCGGACCATCCGGGCCGATTGTGACGGGATTTCAGGAGCGCGCGAGTACCTCTGCGGCGCGCAGACAGTCCTTTTCACTCACATCGAGATGGGTCACCAGGCGCAGCATCGTGGGTCCGAACGCTGACACGAGCACGCCGCGCTCCTTCGCCCGCGCGGCGCGGGCGGGCGCGTCGGGCACGTCGACGAGCACGATGTTCGTCTCCGGCTCACGCGCGGCCAGTCCGTGGGCGCGCAGAGTCTCGGCAAGCAGCTTGGCATTTGCGTGGTCGTCGGCCAACCGCTCGATGTGGTGGTCGAGGGCGTAGATGCCCGCGGCGGCGAGCAGGCCGGCCTGGCGCCAGCCGCCGCCGAGACGGTGGCGCATGGCCACGGCGTGCGGGCGGTCCTCCAGCTTGAGCAGCAGGACCGAGCCGACAGGAGCGCCCAGACCCTTGGACAGGCAGACCGACAAGGTGTCGGCGAGTTCCCCGTAGGTGCGCAGCGGGGTTCCGGTGGCGATGTGGGCATTCCAGATGCGTGCGCCGTCGACGTGCACGGGGATGCCGTACTCGTCGGCAAGTTCCTTGATCGCCTCGAGGGTCGCCAGCGGATAGACCGAGCCGCCGCCGCGGTTGTGGGTGTTTTCGAGCTCGATGGCACTGGTCGCGAGCGTGTGGGGCAGCCGCGGGCGAATCAGCTGTCGGAGGGTCTCGGGGGTGAACAGGCCGCGCTCGTTGAGGGCGGTGCGCAGTTGGATACCGCCGTGCCAGGCCAGGCCGCCGTCCTCGTGCGCGGCGATGTGCGCGTCGGCGTCGCAGACCAGCTCTTCGCCCGGGCCGACGAGCGTGCGGATGCCGATGTGATTGGCCATCACTCCGGTGGGGACGAAGAGCGCGGCCGGGAAGCCGAAGAGGTCGGCGACCTTCTCTTCGAGGGCTGCGACCGTCGGGTCTTCACCGTAGACGTCGTCGCCGACTTCGGCCTCGAGCATCGCGGCGCGCATCGCCGCGGTCGGCTTGGTGACCGTGTCACTGCGCAGGTCGACAGAGGTCGCATCGGTAGCGGCGCCGGCGGCGGTCATGAGGCGCTTCGGTACATCTCGGCCACCAGGAACGCCAGGTCCAGCGACTGGGAGCGGTTCAGGCGCGGGTCGCAGGCCGACTCGTAGCGGGTGCCCAGGTCGTCGAACACGATCTCGTCGCCGCCGCCGATGCACTCGGTCACGTCGTCCCCGGTCAGCTCGACGTGGATGCCGCCGGGGTGGGTGCCGAGCCCGCGGTGCACCTCGAAGAAGCCCTTGACCTCGTCGAGCACGTCGTCGAAGCGGCGGGTCTTGTGCCCGCTGGGCGCCTCGAAGGTGTTGCCGTGCATCGGGTCGCAGATCCAGGCGACCTGGTGGCCCTCGCCGGTGACCTTCTCGACGAGCGCCGGGAGCTTGTCCCGGACCAGGCCGGCGCCCATCCGGGTGACGAAGGTGAGCCGGCCGGGCTCCCGGTCCGGATTCAGCTTGTTGAGGTAGGCGATGGCGTCGTCGGGGGTGGTGGCCGGTCCCAGCTTGATGCCGATCGGGTTGCGGATCCTGGAGAAGTAGTCGATGTGCGCGCCGTCGAGGTCGCGGGTGCGCTCGCCGATCCAGACGAAGTGGCCCGAGGTGTTGTACAGCAGCCCGGTGCGCGAGTCGGTGCGGGTGAGTGCGGACTCGTATTCGAGCAGCAGCCCCTCGTGCGAGGAGAAGAACTCGACGGTGCGCAGCTCCTCCGGGTCGGTGCCGCAGGCGCGCATGAAGTTCAGCGCCCGCTCGATCTCGGTGGCGACCATCTCGTAGCGCTCTCCCGACGGGGAGTTGGCCACGAAGTCCCGGTTCCACGCGTGCACCTGGCGCAGGTCCGCGTAGCCGCCGGTGGTGAAGGCGCGCACCAGGTTCAGGGTCGCGGCGGACGAGTGGTACATGCGGACCATGCGCCACGGGTCGGGGACGCGCGCCTTGGGGGTGAAGTCGAAGCCGTTGACCGAGTCGCCTCGGTAGGCGGGCAGGGTCACGCCGTCGCGCGTTTCGGTGTCCTTCGAGCGGGGCTTGCCGTACTGCCCGGCAATGCGGCCGATCTTGACGACGGGCACGGAGGCGGCGTAGGTAAGCACCGCCGCCATCTGCAGGAGCGTCTTCAGCTTGCTGCGGATCGCGTCGGCGGTGACTCCCTCGAAGGTCTCCGCGCAGTCGCCGCCCTGCAGCACGAACGCCTCGCCCTGAGCCACCTGCGCCAGACGGCCCTTGAGGATGTCGCACTCGCCGGCGAAGACGAGCGGCGGATACGTGCGCAGCTCCGCGGCGGCGGCGCGCAGAGCGGCGTGGTCGGGCCACGCCGGCTGCTGCTTCACGGGCAGGTTCCGCCACGTCTCTAACTGCGCGTGTGCACTGAGTGTCGTATCCACACGGATAAGGCTAAGGGACGCCGGTGGGATGGTAGCCCGCGTTTCGGGTGACGAGATTGCAGGGGGTGTGTGGAAAGTCTCGCCGGATAAGCCCGCGGCGTCTGACGCGTGCGATCGCAAGGCGGCGGAGCTCCCTCATATCGGGAAGCTGTGAACCATAGGTGCCTGGCGGCACCGGGGGGTGCTTCGCCCACGCAGCGAGCGTGCGTGGCAGGCGCCGCGGGCCCGGCGAGACTTTCCAAAATCCCCCTAGCCGAGGATGCGGTCGATCGCGGCCAGCTCGTCGGCGCTCAGCGGGGGGATCTGGAGGGCGGCGACGTTGGCCTCGAGCTGGGCGACCGAGGAGGCGCCGATGATCGCGGAGGTCATCCGGGAGTCGCGCAGCACCCAGGCCAGGGCGAGCTGGGCCAGCGCGTGGCCGCGGTCGCCGGCCAGCTTGTCGAGGGCGCGGACCTTGTCCATCCGTTCGTCGGTGAGGGACTCCGGGCGCAGGAACTGGCCGATCACGGCGCGAGAGTCGGCGGGGACGCCGCCGAGGTACCGGTCGGTCAGCACGCCTTGAGCGAGCGGCGAGAAGCAGATGCAGCCGGCGCCGACGTCCTCGAGGGTGTCGAGCAGGCCGTTCTCCACCGCGCCGCGGTTGAGCATGGAATAGGACGGCTGGTGGATCAGCAGCGGGGTGCCGAGGTCGCGCAGGATGGCGGCGGCGGCGCGGGTCTGGTCGGGGGTGTAGTTGGAGATGCCAACGTAGAGGGCCTTGCCCGAGCGCACCGCGTGGTCGAGCGCGCCCATCGTCTCCTCGAGCGGGGTCTCCGGGTCGGGGCGGTGGCTGTAGAAGACGTCGACGTAGTCCAGGCCCATCCGGGACAGGGACTGGTCGAGCGAGGCGAGCAGGTACTTGCGGGAGCCGAAGTCGCCGTAGGGGCCGGGCCACATGTTGTAGCCGGCCTTGGTGGAGATGATCATTTCGTCGCGGTACGGGCGGAAGTCCTCGGCGAAGATCGCGCCGAAGTTCGCCTCCGCCGAGCCGGCCGGCGGGCCGTAATTGTTGGCCAGGTCGAAGTGGCTGACGCCGAGGTCGAAGGCGCGGCGCAGCACGGCGCGCTGGGTCTCGCGGGGCTTGGCGTCGCCGAAGTTCTGCCATAGGCCGAGCGAGATGGCGGGGAGTTTGAGTCCGCTGCGCCCAGAGCGGCGGTACTGCATGGTGGCGTATCGGTCGCCGGCGGCTGTGTAGGTCATCGCGTTCGCCCCTCGGTGTCGTGGTCCGCCGGAATCCTAGTGCGGCGGAGGGCGACGGCTCGGCGCTCGCGGCTCCCCCGGTAATCCGGTTGCAGTTGTTCGATGATCGTCGTACGATTCCAGTGTTCGCTTCTCATCGAACTAACCGCCGCACAGGGGGTACCGCGCATGTCCCTCGCCGCCGAACACGCTGCGACCCAGGTCTCCGACGCTACAGCCCCGCACCGACAGCAAAGACACGACGACGAGCCACCGCCCTATCCACAGAGGTGGCGTGTCCTGCCCGTCCTGCTCTCCGCGATGTTCATGGCGATGTTCGACTACTTCGTGGTCAACGTCGCCGCCCCCTCGCTCCAGCACGACCTCGGCGCCTCCGACTCGGCGATCGAGCTGGTCGTGGGCGGTTACGGCTTCGCATACGCGAGCGGCCTGATCACCGGAGGGCGTCTCGGCGACCTCTGGGGCCACCGCCGGCTCTTCCTGTTCGGGATGACCGCGTTCACCGCCGCGTCGCTGCTGTGCGGGCTGGCCACCAGCCCGACGCTGCTGATCTCCGCGCGGATCCTGCAGGGGCTGACCGCGGCGGCGATGGTCCCGCAGCTGCTGGCCCTGATCAACCTGATGTTCCCGCTGCACGAGCGGGCGAAGGCGATGGCGGCGTTCGGCGCCACGATCGGCATCGGCGCGGTGTCCGGGCAGGCGCTCGGCGGCGTGCTGCTCGACGCGAACCTGTTCGGCTGGGGCTGGCGCACCATCTTCTTCATCAACGTGCCGATCGGCCTGGCCGCTGCGACGCTGGCGGCCCGGTGGCTGCCGAGCCGGGACAGGCGGGCGGACACCAGGCTCGACCCGGTCGGCGCGATCGGGATCAGCGCGGCGCTGGCGCTGATCCTGGTGCCGATCACGCTGGGACGGCCGGAGGGTTGGCCGGTGTGGACGTGGATCGCCATCGCGGCGTCGGTCCCACTGATGGCCGCGGTGCTGCGCTACGAGTCTCGGCTCGGCCGACGCGGCGGTGCCCCGGTGCTGGCGACCGAGCTGTTGCGCGAGCGGGTCTTCGCAGCCGGCATGGTGATCTCCGGCGGCTATCTGACCTTCTTCGCCGGGTTCATGCTGTGCCTCACGCTGCTGCTGCAGGACGGCCTCGGGCTCTCGCCGCTGCGCGCGGGCCTGGCGTTCGCCCCGCTGGGTATCGCCTTCGCGCTCAGCTCGGTGCTGGCGCGGCGGTTCGGCAAGCGCGTGGTGACGATCGGCGCGACGGTGAGCCTCGCCGGACTGCTGCTCACCGCCGGGCTCCTGCTGGCGCGCGGGGACCACACGACGGTCGGCTGGCTCGAGCCGGGGATGATCGTGGTCGGATTCGGCAACGGGCTGGCGCTGCCGTCGATCATCGGCGCGGTGCTCACCCGGATACAGCCGGCCCGCGCCGGGATGGCGGCCGGGGCGCTCACCACGGCGCAGCAGTTCGGCAACGCCAGCGGCGTCACGATCCTGGGCACGGTCTTCTTCTCGGTGCTCGGCAGGTCTGCGGGCGTGCACGGCTACGTCTCGGCGATGACGGTCGCCGCGGCGCTCTGCGCGGCGCTCGCGGTGGTGGTCCTCGGGACGTCATTCCTTCTCCCGAAGCGCTGAGTCCTGCTACAGTCGGCGCCATGCAGCGAGCCCGCTCCAGTTCCCTGACCCAGTGGTGGTCCGCCCTCTCGGCGGACTGACAAGGCTCGCGCACCCCGACTCACGCGAACCGGCCGCCGATCTGGCGGCCGGTTCGCTGTGTGTGGCGAGGGATCGGTTCAGCCGGAGGGCGGTTGGCCGACCGAAAGGCTCCGACCATGCCGACGCACACCGAGCTCCTGGATCTGGCCCCGCCCTACGCGTTGCTGCGACGCGAAGGCCGCGACACCGTCGAACTGCTGCGCGGGCGGATGGTCGCCGTCGAGCGCCTCGCCGACCTGCCGCCGGTTGAGCGGGAGGGCGGTGAGCAGCTCGTTCTCGTGCCCTATCGGCAGCTGCGCGAACGCGGCGACGCCTGTCACGACGACGAAACGCCGCTGCTGTCGCTGCTGGTGCGCGAGCGCGTCGAGCTCTCGCCGGCGGACCTGCCGGACGCGCAGCCTCCCGCGATCCGCGACGGTGCGTTCGACATCGACGACGACTCCTACGCACGGCAGGTCAAGGCAGTACTCGACGATGAGATCGCGCGCGGCGAGGGCGCGAACTTCGTGCTGCGCCGCTCGTTCGTCGGGCACTGCGACGACGCCGCCGCGACGGCGCTGGCCGCGTTCCGAGGGCTCCTAGATCGGGAGCGCGGCGCCTACTGGACGTTCCTGATCCACACCGGTGACCGCATCCTGGTGGGCGCGACTCCGGAGCGGCACGTCTCGCTGCACGGCGGCGTGGCGGTGATGAACCCGATCAGCGGGACGCTGCGCAAGCCGCCGGGCGAGGCGACGCCGGAGGAGGTGCTGGCGTTCCTGGCCGATCCG
Organism: Actinocrinis sp.; assembly: GCF_035938995.1. Lineage (GTDB taxonomy): Bacteria > Actinomycetota > Actinomycetes > Streptomycetales > Catenulisporaceae > DASZGI01. Next base: position 24,756 of record NZ_DASZGI010000191.1, on the reverse strand, counting down.
AAGGAGCGCGACGAGCTGGCGATGGTGGTGGACGAGGAACTCAAGATGCTGGCCGAGGTCGGCGGCCATGGACGGGTCGCCGGGCCGTTCCTCAAGGAGATGGCCCATCTGGCGCATACGGAGTATTACATCGAGGCGCGTACGGACATGGACGCGCGGCGCGTACTGCGCGAGACGATGTTCGCGCCGACAGCCACGGGGTCGCCGATCCGCAATGCGTTCCGGGTGATCCAGCGGCACGAGACCGGCGGCCGGGGATACTACGCTGGAGTCGCGGCGCTGATCGGCGCGGACGAACAGGGCACACAGACGATGGACGCGTCACTGCTGCTGCGCGTAGCGTATCTGGATCCTGCTGACGGCTCGCTGAGGATTCCTGTGGGCGCAACGCTCGTGCGCGGCTCGGACCCTTACGGCGAAGTTCTCGAGACTCACGCGAAAGCCGCAGGTGTCTTGCGTGCGTTCGGCGTCGAGAATGCGAACTCGGGCGAGCGCGGCCAACACATCAGTACATCGACACAGCCGAGATCAACGCGGCCGAAATCAACACAGCCGCGCGCGACCACTGGCGTTCGCCACGCGGAGAACCCCCGAGTGCGCGCCGCACTGGCCGCTCGCAACGAGAACCTCGCCCCCTTCTGGCTGGCCGAGCACGACGAGCGCGAGTTCGCCGCACCGGAACTCAACGGACGCTCCGCGCTGATCGTGGACTACGAGGACGCATTCACCTCGATGCTCGCCGTGGTCCTGCGGGCGCTCGGCATGCAGGTGGCGCGGACGCCGTACGCGGCCGTCGACGGAACCGCCGGGTACGACGAGCGCGACGGCCTCGCGGGCTTCGATCTGGTCGTGCTCGGCCCCGGCCCCGGCGATCCGCGCGACCTTTCGCTGCCGAAGATGCGCAACGGCCGGATGCTCACGCACCGTCTGCTCGCCGCCCGCACTCCCTTCCTCGCCGTGTGTCTCGGGCACCAGATGGTGTGCGCGGCACTCGGGCTCGAGCTCGCGCGCCGACCGGAGCCGAATCAGGGCACGCAGGTGCCGGTGGACCTGTTCGGACGGCCGGAGCGGGTCGGGTTCTATAACTCGTTCTGCGCGCTGGCTCCGCGCGGTCCGGTGCCAGGGCTGGAATTCGCCACGCTCGGCGCACCAGAAGATCGCGAAGGTGGGCAACGCCGGGAGATCGTGGCGATGCGCGGCCCGCACTACACCGGCCTCCAGTTCCACGCCGAGTCCGTGCTCACCATCGACGGACTCCGAATCCTGCGGCGGGAACTGGTCCGCATCCTGACAAGGCCGGATCGGGAGTGCTCCGTCGGCTGACTGCCGCGGTCCGACTCAGCACGCTGTCACGGACGAAGCCGCGACACGCGTCAGGGCCAGAGTTCGGCCCGGGCGCGGTCCAGCGCGGTGGCGACGGCCCCGGCGAGGATCGGGTTTCCGGGCACGGCCGTGGCGACGACTCGGGTCGGGACGGGGCAGACCTGCGCGAGGTGCCGCTCGACCGCGTCCGCGAGCAGCGCGCCGCCCGCCCGGCCGAGCTCACCGCCGAGCACGACGACGCCGGGGTCGACCACCAGGGCGAAGGCGGCGACGCCCAAGGCCACGCGCTCGGCCAACTCGGCGCGGAACCGCTCGTGCCCGAAGTCGTCCGGGGTCGTGCCGTGCGCCGCGGCCAGGCTACGGACCGCGTCGGCGCCGATCAGCTCCCACAGTCCGCCCGCGCAGCCGGGAGAATCCGGGCCACGCGGCGTGGTGCCCGGCGCTTGCAGGAAGCCGAGTTCGCCGGCCCCGCCCGACGCGCCGCGCCGCAACACGCCGTCGAGCACGAGGCAAGCGCCGATGCCGCGGTCGAGCCACAGCAGGCCGAAGGTGCCGGTGCCGGTGGCCCGGTACTCGGCGATTCCAGCGAGGTTGACCTCGTTCTCCAGCACGATCGTTGCCGGGGGCAGACCGTCGCCGACGGCGAGCGCCGCGCGCAGTTCGGCGGCCAGATCGGCGTGCCAGAAAGCCGCTGGCGACGTCGGGCGCACCATCCCGGTCGCTGGGTCGATCAGCCCGGGCATACCGATCGTCACCCCGTGCAGGGGCGCCTTATCCGCTCCGACGCCCGCGCGCAGCGCCTCGGCGAGGTCGTCCGTGACTACCTTGAGCGCTTCCGCGTCGGGGATCGCATCCGGGGCGCCGTGCGGCACGGCGAGCGTGTGCCGGGCCAGGACGTGTCCGGCCAGGTCAGTCATCGCGACGCGCACGACGTGCGTGCGCACGTCGACCCCGGCGACCCGGGCGCGGTGCCCGGCCAGCGCGTACAGCCGAGCGTTGGGGCCGCGCCGGTCCGCTCCGACCTCGCCGATCTGCTCGATGAGGCCGCCCTCGCCGAGCCGGGCGAGCAGGTCCATCACCGTGGGGCGGGCCAGGCCGGTGGCCTCCTGCAGCTGCCCGGCGGTGAGCGCGCCGCGCGCGGCGAACAGCTCGAGGGCCGCCCGGTCGTTGATCGCACGGGCGGTTTGAGGAGTCGCGGGGCGGGGGGTCATCTCCTGCTTCCGGGCGGTAGCGCTGGCTGGATAGTACCCGCGCTGCGGCCGGAGCGACGCCGAGTGAACCCGCCGCCCCTGGCCGCATTCCCGGAAGGGTTGTGCCGGCTCAGCCGAAGAGGACCTTGGCCTCGTCGTAGAGGGACATCGGGACGGTCTTGAGCTCCGTCGTCGCGGCCGCGAGCGGCACCCGGACGATGTCGACGCCCTTGAGCGCGACCATCTTGCCCCAGTCGGAGTCGTGCACCGCGTCGATGGCGTGCAGGCCGAAGCGGGTGGCGAGCCAGCGGTCGCGCGGCGTCGGGGTGCCGCCCCGCTGGACGTGGCCGAGCACCGTGGTGCGCGCCTCCTTGCCGGTGCGCTTCTCGATCTCCTTGGCCAGCGCCTCGCCGATGCCGCCGAGGCGCACGTGCCCGAACGCGTCGAGCTCCTGGGAGACCAGGGCCTCGCCGCCGTCGGCCGGCGTGGCGCCCTCGGAGACGACCACGATCGGGGCGTACTCGCTCTTGAACCGGGACTCGATCCAGGCGCAGACCTGGTCGATGTCGAACCTCTCCTCCGGAATGAGGATGACGTTCGCGCCGCCGGCCATGCCCGAGTGGATCGCGATCCAGCCCGCGTGCCGGCCCATGACCTCGACGATCAGCACCCGGTGGTGCGACTCGGCGGTGGTGTGCAGCCGGTCGATCGCCTCGGTGGCGATGGTGACGGCGGTGTCGAAGCCGAAGGTGTAGTCCGTGGCGTTGAGGTCGTTGTCGATGGTCTTGGGCACGCCGACGACCTGGACGCCCTGCTCGTGCAGCTTGGTCGCGACGCCGAGGGTGTCCTCGCCACCGATCGCGACCAGCGCGTCCACGCCGAGCTCGGCCAGGTTCGCCTTGATCCGCTCGACGCCGCCCTCGACCTTGATCGGGTTGGTGCGGGAGGAGCCGAGGATGGTGCCGCCGCGCGGCAGGATCCCGCGCACCGCCTTGACGTCGAGGGTCCGGGTCAGGCCCTCGAGCGGTCCGCGCCAGCCGTCGCGGAAGCCGACGAACTCGTAACCGTACTTCTGGACACCCTTGCGGACGACCGCCCGGATGACGGCGTTCAGACCGGGGCAGTCGCCCCCGCCGGTCAGGACTCCGACGCGCATTGTGATCCCTTCAACAGCCGTATGTGTGGGAGGTATGGGAGCCGCCTGCACCGGCTCTGCTGGGGAGGGGGCCGCCGCGCCGGGCGTCCCCGATCCCCTCCCGGTAGGGTGGCACGCCGCCGCGCGCTCCCGTTCGCGGGGAGGGTCCGGGCCTCGTTGCCCGCCGCCGCGCCACCGTCCGGACGAGGGGTCTGGAGGGATTGTGCGGCGTTTCACCTCGCCATCCAACTTACCGGTTACTCACGGGTCGGTTTTCCCCGGCTCGCATCGCGGACGGATGACGAGCCGGTGAACAGCGGCCGTCCGGTGGGCGGGCGGGAATTTCCGCGGGCGCCCCGACCGTTGGTCACCTGTGAAAAAGAAGTGATCACTTGACACCAGCCTCAGGAGCTGTGGATGACAATGCAGTCCCAGCGGGTTTCGAGGTCCGAGGCTCCGCCGGCGGCCACCGTGCGTACATCTGTCCGCATCCCGTTGCAGTTCAGCGACGGGTACCGGACCGACGCGCAGGTATTCACCTTCGAAGGACTCGTCGACGGGCAGGAGCACCTGGCGATGGGTCTCGGGCCTTACCGGGAGGCGGCCGTGCCTTTGGTACGGCTTCACTCGGAATGCCTGACGGGTGACGTATTCGGATCAGCGCGGTGCGACTGCGGTCCGCAGCTGCGCGACGCGGCGGAGCAGATCACGAACGTCGGCGGTTATCTGATCTACCTACGGCAGGAAGGCCGGGGCATCGGCCTGTACAACAAGCTCGACGCGTACGCACTCCAGGACAAAGGCCTGAACACATACGAGGCGAACGAGGCGCTGGGACTGCCCTCGGACGCGCGGGACTACACGGCCGCGGCTCAGATCCTGCACGCGCTGGAGGCTCCTGAGATCCGGCTCCTGTCGAACAATCCGGACAAGGCCGTTCAGCTGGGCCGGAACGGGATCACGGTGCGGGACAAGGTGCCGACCGGGGTGTTCGTGACCGCGTCGAACCTGCGCTACCTGCAGACCAAGGTGAGCGTGACGGGCCACGGCATCGTGCTGAACCCGGCAGCCTGACCGGATGCTCGGCGAGCTCGACCGCGGCGGCGAAAGATCGCGTGGCGAGGATAGCTCCTGCACCAGTTCATACACTGCCCCGCCACGCGATCTACAGCCGTCATAAAGCCCCGGTCGAGCTCGCCGAGCCACTAAACGCCGAGCCGTCAAACACCCCGCCTGCTCGCGGTCTTCTTCGCCGATGTCGCGTAGACATCCACGTATTCGAGCCCGGTCATCCGCATCAGCGTGTGCATGATCTCGTCGGTGACGGCGCGTAGCACCGCGCGTTCGGCCTCGGTGCCTTCGAGGAGCCGCCACGCCTCGCCGTCAGGGCCGGTGTAGCGGGAGAAGTCCAGCGGCGCGCCGAACACGACCCGGACCCGGCCGTGGTGGCCGCGCGCCGGGCGCGGAATCTTGGCGCCGGTCGGCTGGACGCGCTCGGTGCCGGAGATCGCACAGGGCACCACCGGGCAGCGGGCGGCCAACGCGATCCGGGCGACGCCGGTGCGTCCCTTGTACAGGCGGCCGTCCGGCGATCGGGTGCCCTCGGGGTACATGCCGACGACGTGACCCTCGGCGAGCAGCCGCAGCGCGGTGGAGATCGCGGGATCGGCGGCCTTGGCACTGGAGCGGTCGATCGGGATGGAGCCGACGCCGCGGAAGAAGAACGAGTAGAGCCGGCCCTTGAGGCCGGAGCCGGTGAAGTACTCGGATTTGGCGAGGAACTTCACCGGCCGGGGTGCGACCAGCGGCATGAACAGCGAGTCGGAGAACGACTGGTGGTTCGCGACCAGCAGCACCGGTCCCTCGGCCGGGAACCCGTCGGCACCCGCGGCGCGCGGCCGGAACACGAGCCGCATCAGCGGGCCGAGCAGCGTCGATTTGAGAAGGCCGTAGAGCATCGCCGGTCACGCCTCCCCGGATGGGATGTGGTCTGCCGGAGTTTAGCCGTGCGTCGCCGTCCGCCGCGCCTGATGACCGCCGCGCCGCACTTTGACGACCGTTGGGTGTACGCAGAAGCGGACCGCGTGGGACGATGCCCGGAGGGGCGGTGTCCGCACCGCTGGACCGCGGACGGGTCCCGTGGCCATTACCAGGTCCGGGCTCGTGGAGGAGCGACGGTGACGACTGATTCGGCGCATTCCGGGACGGCGACCGCGCTGCTTCCCGGGGCCGAGCCGTTCGAGGCGACGCCGGAGAGCGGCGGCGGGCGGCTCGGGGTGTTGCTGTGCCACGGTTTCACCGGCTCGCCCCAGTCGATGCGTCCGTGGGCGCAGTACCTCGTCGAGGCCGGATTCCGGGTGTCGCTGCCGCGCTTGCCGGGGCACGGCACGCATTGGCGGGATCTGCAGTCCACCACCTGGGAGGACTGGTACGCGGAGGCGGACAAGGCACTGCGCCGTCTGCTCGACGACTGCGACGCGGTCTTCGTCGGGGGTTTGTCGATGGGCGGCGGTCTGGCGCTGCGGCTGGCCGAGGTGCACGGCGCCGCGATCCGCGGTGTGGCCGTGGTCAATCCGTCGGTGAAGCGGAACAGCTCTCGCGAGGCGTTGATCCCGCTGCTCGCGCGATTCGTGCCCGCGATGCCCGGTATCGCCTCGGACATCAAGCGACCCGGCTCGGGCGAGTTGGCGTATGACAAGGTACCGCTGAAGGCGGCCTTGTCGTTGACGAAGCTGTGGACGACGGTCGAGGCGGATCTGCCGAAGGTGACGGCGCCGCTGCTGCTGTTCCGGTCCCCGGAGGACCATGTGGTGCACCCGAGCAACAGCGCCCTGGTGCTGGAGAAGGTGGGGTCTACGGACGTGACCGAGGTGCTGCTGCCGGACAGCTATCACGTGGCGACGCTCGACAACGACGCGCCCACCATTTTCGCGGACTCCGCGGTGTTTTTCCGGAGGCTCGCGGCGGACGCACGCGCTACGCAGGCGCCTGATCCAGCGGCGGCGGACGGATCGGAGGCGCCGGTATGACCACGGGCGACGCGGACCGGCAGCCGGAAGGCGGGGAGCAGCAGCCCGGAGCTGTGGACGACGCGGTCTGGACCGAACTGGTCGCCTCGTTCCACGCCAGCCCTTCGCACGAGACGGGTCTGTGGCCGGACGCGGAGGATCTGCCGCGCGACGAGGACGCGGAGCAGGAGGCCGAGGTCGATCCGGCGCCGGGGCCCGGACAGCACCGGGCGCCCTCCTCCCCCGACCCGGCGACGGGATTCGGCCAGGGTGGTCCGGCACGCGTGGTGCGCCCGGCGAACCGGCCCGGTGCCGCCCCCGGTTCGGCGCCCGCGGGACCCCCGGCCTCGGTCACCTGGACCGGCGACGCTAGCCCGGCGGCAACAGGCGGCGGCGAGTCCGGTGCGCCGCCGACCGTGGCGGGACCGCGCGACTGGCAAGCCCGCGAAGACGCCGAGTACGAGGGTTTCGTGCCGCCGACCCCGCCGCCGCTGCCGGAACTGGGCATGGCGACGAAGGCGGCGTGGCTGATGGGGCTCGGCGGCCCGGCGTATCTGGCACTGGCCACGGTGCTGCACTGGCAGACGCCGCAGTGGGCTTCGCTGCTGTGCATCCTGTCCGGGATCGCGGGCTTCGCGTACCTGGTCACCAAGCTCAAGGACCGGCCCGACGACGAGGACGACGACCCGGACGACCCGACGTTCGGCGCGGTCGTCTAGCGGTACGGCCGTCTAGCGCGGCGCGTCTCGTTCAAAGCGCTCGCGTTGTACTGCTGCGCCGTCTCGGGGCACCGCCCCGGAGAATCCGGCTCCGACTACAAGAGAGCCCGCCTACAAGCGCCGCGCAAGGTCCGCGGCGCCGATCAGTCCGGCGTCCGGGCCGAGCGTCGCGGTCACGACCTCCGCGAAGGGCCGGTTGCCGTCTCCGGCCAGGGACGTGTGGTACCGCTCGCGCGCCGGGCCGGTCAGGATCTCCCCGGCGTCGGACACGCCGCCCGCGACCACGAACACCTCGGGGTCCAGGATCGAGGCGATGTCCGCCATCGACTGGCCCAGCCAGCCGCCGATCTCCGCGAAGCCGTCCAGGGCTATCTGGTCGCCCTTGCGCGCCGCCTCGGTGATGTGCGACCCGATGATCCCCTCGGGGGTGCCGTCGCCGAGCGAGAGCAGGATCTTGGCGCGGTCCGGTTCGGCCGTGGCGCGCTCCTTCACGTACCGGGTCAGGGCGTTGCCGGAGGCGTACTGCTCCAGGCAGCCGTGCTGCTTGCAGCCGCACAGCCGGCCGTCCGGCACGACGCGGTAGTGGCCGAACTCCGCGCCGATGCCGAAGTGTCCGCGGAACAGCTCGCCGCCGAGCACGATCCCGCCGCCGACGCCGGTGCCGATCGTGTAGAGCACCACGTTGGGGCGGCCGCCGCCGGCGCCGAAGTGGGCCTCGCCCCACGCCGCCGCGTTCGCGTCGTTCTCCACCACCACGGGCAGATCGACCCGCTCCTCGACCCGGGCCTTGAGCGGCTCGTTGCGCCAGTCGACGTTGGGGGCGAACAGCACGGTGGCCCGGTCGGAGCTGATGAACCCGGCGGCGCCGAGGCCGACCGCCTGGACCGGATAGTCCTTGCGCACGGCGAGGGCCGCTTCGGCGATGGCCACGGCGGTGTGCGCCGAGTCCCGCGGCGTCGGCACCTTGACCCGGTCAAGGATCGTGCCGCTCTCGTCCACGACGCCGGCAAGGATCTTCGTGCCGCCGATGTCGACGCCGATCGTCAGTCCCATGGTCCCCTCATTCGCCATTCGCCCCTGCGCACGGCCGCGGGGCCGGGCCGGGCTCAGGAGTCGGCGTCCCCGCCCTCGTCCCTCGCGGTCCGGCCGTCGCGGCCGTCTTCCGGGTGCTGCTCGCTGTCGGTCCACCGGCGCTCGGCACCGCGGACGAGCGCACGCAACGCCGCCGCGAATTCCGAACCCGCAGTGGAAAGATGCCCGGCCGCCTCCGGGTAGTTCCGCAGGAGAGGATCGACGAACTGATCGCGGACCGTGTCCCACAGTTTGCGCGCTTCCTCACCCAACGTCCCCGGATCATCCCGTACCGGCTCATCCCGCGTCCAGTCCGGTCCGGCAGTGCTGGGAGTGGATGGCACGCCGGAGCCAATGCGGGCCGGCGGCGCGGCGGGTGCGACCTCGACGACGGGGATGTCGGCGCCCTCGTCCTCGCCGTCCGGGGCGGCCCCGTCGGCGCCGGGGTCGCGGTCCGCGGAATCGTCGGCTGGGCGGTCGGTCACGGCTGGCCTCCTGGCGGCGTGGACGGCGCGGCGTCCCGGGCCGGCCAAAGGTCCGGATCGGGCACGAAGCGGATGTTCAGGGCCTGCTCGCGCAGCACCGCCCCGGCGACCCGGCAGCGTCGCAGCACCGAGTCGAGCGGCAGGACGCGGCGGTGCGCGCCGGTCGTGAGCACCAGGTCGTCCCCGCGCCGGACCAGCGACAGCGCCCGCCGGTCGGCCGCGGGAAGCGGCACCACCAGGGTATATCCGCCCTCGGACTCGATCAGCCGGGGGGCCGGGGGCATGGCGGCGGGGCCCAGGCCGTCGCCCGCGCCGTACGCGGCGGCCGCGACGACGGCGAGTTCCTCGAGGCCGAGCGGTTCGCAGGGGCGGTAGGGGATCTCGTGCAGGGGCACCCCGCCGAAGGTCTCCGCCAGGGTTTCCATCGCGATCCGCTGGGCCGCGGCCCAACCCCTCGACCAGCTGTCCCGGGGCGCCTCGAGGATCTGGCGGTTGACGACCAGGCCGTCGAGCCGCAGGCCGTAGAGGGCGAGGGCGGTGCGCGCGGCGCGCAGCCGGGAGGCGGCGACGGTGTCCGGCGTGGCGACCAGGCGGACCGAGGAGAGGGGGTCGGCGAGCGCGGCGTGCGCGGCGGCGCAGCGCGCGGTGGCGTTGTCAGCCAGGTCGACCAGCGCGGTCTGCGGCAGGGGCAGCCCGGCCAGCGAGGAGAGCAGCGGGCGCAGCGCGCGGGCGGCCTGGTTCTCCACCGGGCGGGCACGGCGCAGCCAGGTCTGCGCGCTGGTGGGCAGCGACAGCAAGCGCAGCGCGGGGCCGAGCGGCGGGCCGTCCACCACGACCAGGTCCCAAGCGCCGCCGGTGACGGCCGTGGTGATCTCGTGCAGTGCGAGCGGTTCGCCCACGCCGGGCGGGGCGGCCAGTTCCGCGGCGTCGGGGGCGCCGACGCCGAATGTTTCCAGCAGGCCGCGGAAGCGGGTGACGGCCTTGCCGTACCACTCCTCGAACGCGGGCTGCACCGCGAAGCGTTGTGCGTAAAGCAGATCGTCGACCTGCGTGGGCACGGTGTTGACCTCGTGGTCGAGGATCGCGGGCAGGTCGTCGGCGTCGTTGTCCGCGCCGAGCGCGCCGAGGGAGAGCACGAGGGTGCGCAGGCCGCGCTGCGCACCGTGCGCCGCGGTGGCCGCGGCCACCGTGCTCACGCCGCTGCCGCCCTTGCCGGTGACGAAGACCAAGCGCGTGGCGCGGGCGGGGTTCAGCTGCTCAGGCGGGGCCGCCGCAGTAGCCGGGGCAGGGGCGCTTTCGGCGAGGTCGGGTGCCTCTGAGAGGGCCGCGGCGCCGATGCCCGTAGCGTCACCGACGGAGGTCATGGCGCTGTCGGGAAGGGTGCTGTCGGAGGGTTTGGGGGGCGAGGCGGGTCCGGGCTGCGAGGAGGTCTCCATCTGAATCTGTCTGCTGTCTGCGTTCGGCGTCGTGGCGGCCCGCGGTCACCGGGCGGTGGTTTCGACGCGCTTTTTCAGGCCCGCGAGCGCGCGGTCGATGATGACCTTCTCGATCTTCGACTTCATCATTCCGAACAACGGGATCTTCGCGTCGACGGCGAGCGTGTACTCGACGGTCGTGGCGCCGCCGCCGTCCTGGGGCGTGAGCACGTACGAGCCCTCGAGCGAACGCAGCATGTCCCCCTCGACCAGGGTCCAGTGCACGGCGCGGTCCCCGTCGAAGGTGTACGCAAGCACCTGCTGGTCGCGCAGCGCCCCGGAGTCGATGGACAGCCGCACCCGGGCGGCGCGCCCGGTGTCCGGATCGGTCGCCAGCACCTCGGCCTTCTTGACCTCTCCGGTCCACTCCGGGTAGGCGGGCAGGTCCGCGATCACCGCCATGACGGCGGCGGCGGGCGCGCCGATATGGATAGAGGCTCTGGTGCGGTCCGCCATCGCCCTGCCCTTTCTGCCCCTGCCGTGCCCGACGTCCGGATCGGGGCCGCGCCGGACGAGGGCCGTCGGCCGGTGGTGTTCCCCTGGCTTTGCTCGGTTCAGGGTACCGCGCCGCGCTGCCCCTAAGGAGGCACACGTATACCGCAGGTCGGCCAATGCCACAGTGGCCAGGGCGACTTCGCCGCGCGGATGTGACGCGTTCGCCTGGCCAGAGACACTAGCTACCCGCTAGTAATGAGATGTAACGTCAGTGCGGATGCCATGGAAACGCGCGTCTGGGATTGGTGCGGCCCGCCGCCGCGGGCCGGATTCCAGAGGGCGGAAACGCTGGTATGGCACAACAGTGCGGGACTAACCGGACCGTTTCCGGTATTACCGCTGTAGACCGTTTAAACCCTCAGTGTCCGAGGAGCCATGGGTGCGCGAGTTCACTGTTGAACCGTTGTACGAGGTGCCCGAAGGGGCGAACCTCACCGATCTCGTGCACCGCAACGCAGCGGAAGTACCGGACCTGGCGGTGGTCGCCCGCAAGGACTCCGCCGGAGCCTGGCAGGACGTGACCGCCCGGGAGTTCCTCGACGAGATCTCGGCGGTGGCCCGCGGCCTGGTGTCGATGGGGGTCGGGACGGGCGACCGGGTCGCGATCTTCTCCCGCACCCGCTACGAATGGTCGCTGCTGGACTTCGCGATCTGGGAGGCCGGCGCGATCCCGGTGCCGATCTACGAGACCTCCTCGACCGAGCAGGTGGCGTGGATCCTGGCGGACTCGGGCGCGGTGGCCGTCTTCGCCGAGACCGCGGCGAACACCGCGACGGTGGAGTCGGTGCGCGACCAGGCCGCCGGGCTCAAGCACGTCTGGCAGATCGACTCGTCGGCCGAGGCCCCATCCGGTGCCCTGGCGCTGCTGGCCACCGCGGGCGCTGACGTCGCGGAGGCGACGCTGGCCGAGCGGCGCGGCTCGCTGAAGCCGGACACCGTGGCGACGCTGATCTACACCTCGGGGACGACCGGGCGGCCGAAGGGCTGCGTCCTGACCCACGGCAATCTGCTGTTCGAGGTAGGCAACGCGGTCAACTTCCTGAACGCCATGTTCCTCGGCGAGGACGGCGAGCAGCCCTCGACGCTGCTCTTCCTGCCGCTGGCGCACGTGTTCGCCCGAGTCATCCACCTCGGGGCGCTGTTCGCGCGGGCCAAGCTCGGCCACTGCTCGGACGTCAAGAACGTGGTCGCGGAACTGGGCAGCTTCCAGCCGACGTTCATCCTTTCGGTGCCGCGGGTGTTCGAGAAGGTCTACAACTCGGCGAGCCTCAAGGCGCACTCCGAAGGCAAGGGCAAGATCTTCGACATGGCGGCCGCGACCGCGATCGAGTGGTCCGAGGCGCACGAGACCGGACGGGTGCGCACCGGCCTGGTGCTGAAGCACAAGCTGTTCGACCGCCTCGTCTACGGCAAGCTGCGCGCGGCGTTGGGCGGCCGGACCAAGTACGCGATCTCCGGCGGCGCGCCGCTGGGCGCGCGGCTGACCCACTTCTTCCGCGGTATCGGGCTGTTCGTGTGCGAGGGCTACGGCCTGACCGAGACGGCGCCCGCGGTGGCGGTCAACCCGTACCCGAACGCTAAGGCGGGCACGGTGGGTCCCCCGGTGCCCGGCACCACCATCAAGATCGCCGACGACGGCGAGATCCTGATCAAGGGCCGCCAGGTGTTCGCCGGGTACTGGAACAACGAGGAGGCCTCGAAGGAGGCGTTCACCGAGGACGGCTACTTCCGCACCGGCGACCTGGGCAAGCTGGACGACGACGGCTACCTCTCGATCACCGGGCGCAAGAAGGAGATCCTGGTGACGGCGGCGGGCAAGAACGTGGCCCCCGCGGTGCTTGAGGACCGGCTCAACGCGCACCCGCTGGTCGCGCAGTCCATGGTGGTCGGGGACCAGCAGCCGTTCATCGCCGCGCTGATCACCCTCGACCCTGAGGCGCTGCCGGGGTGGCTTGAGCTGCACGGTCGTCCCAAGGACATGCCGCTCGCGGACCTGGCCGGCGACCCGGCGGTGCTGCACGAGATCGAGGCGGCAGTCGCGTCGGCGAACGAGGCGGTCTCCAGGGCCGAGTCGATCCGCAAGTTCAAGGTGCTGCCGGTCGAGTGGACCATCGAGGGCGGCCAGCTGTCGCTCAAGATGGGCATCAAGCGGCACGTGCTGAACGCGGAGCACGTGGCCGATATCGAGGCCCTGTACGCGAAGTAGCCCTTACCTGCCGCTGTCTCTCACCCCTGCGCCGGACTGCTCCTCGGTCCGGCGCAGGGGCTTTCCCAGCCTCCGTAGATCCGCTCGACGCCCTGAGCCCTTAGGCCCCCTCGTCCGGATCCAGCAGCGCGCGGAACCGGGCCCGGATCGATGACCATTGCCACCGCTCCTGCACCCACGCCCGCCCGGCCTGCCCCATCTTGGTGGCGAGCGTCGGGTCCGCGAGCAGTTCGGCCACCCGGCCGGCAGTCTGGCTGATCGAGCGGCCGGACACGACGTAGCCGGTCTCGCCGTCGATCACTGCGTCGGGCGCGCCGCCGGAGTCTCCGCCGACGACGGCCAGCCCGGTCGCTGACGCCTCGAGGTAGACGATGCCGAGGCCCTCCACGTCTAGGCCGCCACGGCGGGTGCGGCACGGCATCGCGAACACGTCTCCTACCGCGAAGTGGAACGGCAGCTCGGCCCACGGCACCGCGCCGGTGAACACGACGTCGCGCTCGACGCCGGCTTCGCGGGCGATGCGCTCGAGATCCTTGCGATAAGTGCCACCGCTGACGATCAGCAGCGCGGCGTCCGGAACCGAGCGGCGCACTTCGGGCCAGGCTCGGATGAGGGTGTCCTGGCCCTTGCGCGGGACCAGCCGCGACACGCACACCGCCACGGGCCGGTCGGCGAGTCCGAGCCGGGCCCGCAGTGCGGTGGTCTCGGGCGCGCCGCGGTTCTCGGGCTTGAAGCGGTCGATGTCCACACCGGGCGAGAGGGGCGCCATCCGCGCGGCGGCGGCCGGGCTCAGCGCCGCCCCGATCCGGGTGCGCTGATACTCACTCAGATAGGTGACCACGTCGACCGATTCACCGATTCGGCGTAGCAGTTGGCGGGCGCCGGGCAGTTTCGCCCACCCGACCTCGTGGCCGTGTGTCGTGGCGACCAGCCGGCGAACCCCCGCGCGCCGCAGCGAGGGCGCCATGAGGGCGAGCGGGGCGGCAGCGCCGAACCAGACCGCCTCGCAGCCCTCGGCTCGGGCGATCTCGCAGGCGCGGCGCACGCGGCGGGGCTCCGGAAGGAGCACCGAGGTCCGCTCGCGCACGGTCAGGTACGGATGCGCGGCGTCGTACGCGCGGCACTCCTCCGCGCGGCCGTGCCAGGTCGAGGCGTAGACGACCACGTCCGTTGGAGTGAACCCGTCGACCATCGACTGAACAAACTCCTGGATACCGCCGGGGCGCGGGGGGTAGTCGTTCGTGACGACGAGCGTGCGGACCATGCCGCCACGATCTCAGATCCGGTTGTGCCGCCACACACGACGGTCCGTCAGGAACGCGACGATCCAGGGAACTCCGGCCCTCTGGCGGGCAGTGGCCCCCGCGCCACGGCCCGCCGCCCGCGACACCCCGTGACCGATCCGTCGCGGGTGTCGCTACCACTTTCTGGCGGACACGATCGCCGCGACGAGCGGGAGGGAGAAACCGCGCCAGCTAGGGCGTGCTTAAGAAGGATCGCTGCGGGCTTATCTGACGATCCTTCTTAAGCACGCCCTACCGCACCGGTCTGACGATCTTGTCGATCGGCATCGAGTCGACGGGCGCGAACTGGACGAACGAGCCGGGCCGCGGGGCATGGATCACCAGGCCCTGGCCGACGTAGAGGCCGACGTGGGTGTCGCCCGCGTAGTAGATCACGAGGTCGCCGGGGCGGATGTCGGACAGCGGGACGCCTTCACCGGCGTTGGCCTGCTCTTGCGAAGTGCGCGGCAGCATGACGCCGGCGGAAGCCCACACGTGCTGGGTCAAGCCGGAGCAGTCGAACTCGTCCGGGCCCGTCGCGCCCCAGACGTAGGGCCTGCCGAGCTCTGAGTAGGCGGCGGAGATGGCCTTGATTATGCGTGCCTCGTCACCCGGTGATGTGCTCTGGTCCGCAGAGTTGTCAGGGGCCGCACCGTCCGCGCCCGTCGCGCCCGGGGACGGCGCTCCGGCCGGATTCGCCGCGGCTACTGATGCGCCCGGTGGGGCGGCGGCTGACGGGACAGCGGTCGGCGCGGGCGTGCCTGGGGCTGCGGCTGCGGCTGCGGCTGAAGCCCCGTTCCCTGTGGAAGCGGCGACCGACGCGATGAGGGAGCTGAGGGTCGGGGCCGCGACGGACACCGTGGTGCCGAGACCGTCGCCGGGCAGACTGCCTGCGAGCGCCGCCGTCACCTGCTGCCGCTGCGCGCCGCCGAGCATGTCCAGCCTGTTGCGGGCGTCGGCGAGCCGCGCTTCGATGTCGGACCGGTGCGCGGCGAGCTGCGTCTGAGCCACGTTCAGATCGGACAGGCTGGCGGCGGATTCTCGCTCGAGCGTGTTCAGTTGCCGCTGGTCGATCAGTGCGGCGAGCACCCGTTGGCGGGCCAGGTCGGCCAACCGGTCGTCCACCCCGGCCTTTTCCAGGTACGCGTCCGGATGGGTGGCGAAGACCAGAGCCATCTCGGGGCTCATCCCGGCGTCGCGGTACTGCTCGGCGGCGAGACGGCCGAGTCCGGCTGAGGCCGTCCCGAGCTGGTCCCGCAACTGCGCCGCCTTCGAGCTTTCGCCCGAGACCGCCGCCTGGAGCCGCGCGATGCGTTCTTCGGTGGCGTCGTACTGCTGGGTGGCGGCGTCCACCTGCTGGTAGAGGTTTGCGACCTGCTGCTCGACCGCTGCGGACGTGGCCGCGAATGCCTCGGCCGCGCTGGCCGAGGCCGGTCCGCGATTTCCTGCGTTATCTTGCGCGGGATTGCCCGCGGTGCCGCCGTCCGGCGCCGCCCCCTTCCCCGCCCCGCGGTTCGCCCCGCCCCCGGCCGGTTCGGCGTGGCCGACGCTCGCGGTGAATCCGGCGACCGCGAGGGTGGAGACCACCACGCCGGTTCCGCGCAACAGAGTTCTGCGGCGGCACGCGCGTTTATGGGACGCCACGCTCGGCGTCACTCCTTCCACGCTCGGCGGCGGTCCGCCCCGGCGGCGCGGGATACCCCGGCCGTCCCCGAAACGGCGGACCGCACGCACCGTAGCGAGGCAGTCACTCTCAGAGCAACGGCTGCTCACTCGGTCGGGCCAATACGCGGGCGCCTGGTTCGGCGGGCCTCAGCCGCGCGCCAGAGCCCGCACGAGCATCGTCGAGGGCACCGGGCGAGCGCCTGACCGGCGGACCCCTTCGGCCACCTCCCGGTCGGAGGAGACCACGATGACCGGGCGGCCCTGCGGCTCAGCCGCCACCAGGCGCCTAATCAGCTCGTCGGCGATTTCACCCGGACGGGAGAACAGCACGCGCACGCCCTTGTGCGGCGGCACCGGAACCGGACCGCCGAGCTGCGCGCCGTCGAAGACGCACGTGACCTCCGCGCCCGTGCGCGCCGCGAGCGTGCCGAGACCTTTTACGAGCCGGACCCGCTGCTCCTGCAGGGACAGGGTCGGGAAGGCGGTCTTGGTGACGTTATAACCGTCCACGACCAAGTGAGCGCGCGGCAGGGCGAGGAGCGCGTCGAGCATCGCCGGGTCGTCGGTCGCGCGGGCCTTCTCGGACACGTCGCCGGTGCCGGGCGCGGCCGGGCGCACCGCGTCGACCATGTCGGCCGGGCGCTGGTCGGTCGGCGAGAGGGCCAGCTCGCGGCGCAGCCCGGTGGCGGCCTCGGAGATGGTTTCCAGAAGCAGCCGCAGCCGGACCTCGTCGGCCGTGCGATTCTCCCGTGCGTTGCGCCGTGTGGACTCCAGCGCGCTCTCCGCGTCGGCCAGCCGGGTGCGCAGCCGGCGCAGCTCCGCCTCGGCGTTGGACACCGCCCCCGCGGCCTCGTCGCGCACCGCCTGCGCCTCGGTCTCGGCCCGGCGAGCCTGAGCCTGGGCGCGGCGCATGTCCGCCTCCAGCGACCTGATCTGGCGGCGCAGCGAGTCGCCCTGGCGCCGCTCGGTCTGCAGCTCCGCTTTCCACCGCTCGGTTTCCTGCTTGGCGGCGTCGCGCAGCACGTCGATCTCGGCCTTGAGGCGGGCGACCTCGTCGCCGAGATGCTCGTCGGCGACGAACCGCTCGGCCGCGCGCGCCGCCTGCTCCGCCTCGGCGACCAACTCCGGCCAGCCGGGTGGGCGCACCAGGTACGCGATCGCGGCGACGTCGCGCGGATCGGCGGCGGCCGGCAGCACCCCGTCCTCGAGCGCGCGCACGACCTCGGGGAACGCGGCGGAGACCCGGTCGGCGACCCGGCCGCGGAAGACCGTGTCGGTCTCGACGGCGGCGGCCAGCGGGATCGCGGCGAGTTTGGCCCGCTTGGCGGGCGTGAAGCGGGCGAAGGAGCGCAACGCCGTGGGCACCTGCACGGGCGGCAGCTGCCCGGCGGTCTCAGAGGCCAGCGAGATGACCCGCTGCCGCACCGCCTCGTGCAGCGGGGAGGCGAGTCGCACCGTGGCGTCCTCGAGCACGGAGTCACCGCCGCCCGGCGTGCCTTCGGGGTCGGTTCCGTCAGGGTCGTAGGGCAGCTCGGCGGAGTCGGGGATCGGCACCTCCCACTCCTGGCCGTCCACGTCGACTCCTCTCATCCCGGCCCTCCGGCCGGCAGCAGATACCACTCTCCCCGTGGGTGCGCACACTTCAAGGGTAGAGGGTGAATTCCCGCGCGCGGCCTTCGTCACGCACCCCACGCGCGCCGCGCGCGCAGTTGGCACCAAACCGGGAAGGATCTGAGGGTGGTCATCCCGATCCATGACAAGAACCCGGTGCGGCGCACGTCGTACGTGACCTTCGCCTTGATCGCGCTGAACTTCGCGGTCTTCCTGTTCGGGCCGAGCGCGGCGGTCCTCGGGAACCCGTCGGTCGCCCAGGCGTGCACCGAGCAGCGTTTCTTCGTCGAGCACGGGGCGATCCCCCACGAACTGGTGACGAACCGGCAGCTCACCCCGGCCCAGGAGCCGCAGATCGCGGTCGACACGTCGATCGGCCAGGTCGCCTGCCCGCTCGGCGCGATGCCGCACAAGGTGCCGTTCGTGTCGGTGCTGACCGCGATGTTCATCCACGCCGGCTGGCTGCACCTGCTGGGGAACATGCTTTTCCTCTACGTGTTCGGCAACAACGTGGAGGACAGGTTCGGGCGGATCCACTTCCTGCTGTTCTATCTGGGCGGCGGCTACCTGGCCACATACGCGTTCGCGGCGGTCAACCCGTCGTCCACGATGCCGCTCGTGGGCGCCTCCGGGGCCATCGCCACCGTGCTCGGCGCGTACCTTTACATGTTCCCGAAGGCAAGGGTCACCAGCCTGGTGCCCTTCCTGTTCTTCTTACCGCTGCGCTTCCCAGCCTGGCTGGTGCTCGGCTCCTGGTTCATCCTGCAACTGCCGTCGGTCCAGCACCTCCTTGGCGTGCCTACAGACGACACGGTGGCCTATGTGGCGCACGTCGCCGGCTTCACCGCCGGATTCCTCTACACGGTGCTGGTCGTGGGCAGCAGGGGTCGCGGCTCCCCTCCCCCACCCGCAAGACGCACACAGACGCCGCCCCCGGTCCCGCCAGGCTGGGCACAGCCCGGACCGTACGACCAGGACCCCTACGACCCGAACTTCCCCTATCCCGGCCGCCGCTAGCCCGTTAAAGCGCGCCGACGACGGCGTCGCTGTCCCGGCAAGTGGTCCGGAAGTGGGCCGCGAGTAGGCCGCAGGCAGACCGGGCCTTAGGGTATTCGGCATGGTCACCGCGATTGTCATGATCAAGACGGACGTCGACCGGATCCCCGAGGTCGCCGAGGCCGTCTCCGCCGTGGACGGCGTGAGCGAGGCGTACTCGGTCACCGGGGAGTGGAACCTGATCGCGATCGTGCGGGTCCACGCGCACGACGAGCTGGCCGAGGTGATCCCGGGCCGGCTCAACAAGATCCCGGGCATCGTGCGCACCGAGACGCACATCGCCTTCCGGGCCTACTCGCGCCACGACCTCGAGGCGGCCTTCGCGCTCGGCCTGGAGTGAACGGCCCCGCGTGAACGGCGTGGCGTGAGGGGCGCCGTGCCCGCGCCCGCTACTCCGCTGCCAGGCCCCGTGGCGGAACACGCGGGAAGGCCCGCCCCGAACCCTCGGAGCGGGCCTTCCCGGTTCGCTTTCGGTTGCGACCGCGGCTAGTGGTGGCCGCTGCTGATCGCGTCGTGGTACTCCTCCGCGGTGGGCTTCTCCACGCGCTCGCCGAAGTACCACTTGGTGACCCGGGCCCGCAGCTTCGCCTGGCGCATCCGCGGCGCCGGGACGCCGTTGGAGTCGGCGACCTCGGTGAGGCTGAGCGGCCGGTGCACGTCGTGCGCGGTGAGCTTGTGCAGGTCGCCCTGCGAGACGGGTTCGTGGATCTCGGAGAACTCGCCGGAGGGCGCGCGCACGATGATGCCCGACTCCCTGCCGTGCAGCACCTTGTCCCGGTCGGCCCGCTGCAGGCCGAAGCAGATCCGTCTGGTGAGCCAGAACGCGAACGCCGGGCCCAAGAAGACCGCGAACCGGCCGAACCAGGTGATCTGTTCGAGCGAGAGGTGGAAGTGGGTGGCGATCAGGTCGTTGCCGCCCACCAGCCACAGCACGCCGTAGAACGTCGCCCCGGCCACGCCGATCGCGGTCCGGGTCGGCACGTTGCGCGGCCGGTCCAGGATGTGGTGCTCGCGTTTGTCCCCGGTGACCCACGCCTCGATGAACGGGTAGAGGGCCAGCCCGGTGAAGAGGATGCCCGGCACGATCAGCGAGGGGATCAGCACGTTGAGCGAGAGGGTGTGGCCCCAGAAGTTGAACTCCACGTTGGGCATCATGCGCAGCGAGCCCTCGAGGAACCCGATGTACCAGTCGGGCTGCGAGCCCGCGCTGATCTGGTTCGGGATGTAGGGCCCGTACGACCAGATCGGGTTGATCGAGACCAGGCCGCCGAGGAACGCCGTGAAGCCGAAGATGACGAAGAAGAACCCGCCCGCCTTCGCCGTGTAGACCGGCAGGAACGGCAGGCCGACGACGTTCTCCTCGGTGCGCCCCGGGCCCGCCCATTGGGTGTGCTTCTGGTAGAAGACCAGGATCAGGTGCGCGGTGATCAGCGCCAGCAGGATGCCGGGGACCAGCAGGATGTGGATGGTGAACAGCCGCGGCACCAGGTCGTGGCCCGGGAACTCGCCGCCGAACAGGAAGAACGAGACGTAGGTGCCGACGATCGGGATCGACAGGATGACGCCCTCGGCGATACGCAGACCGGTGCCGGACAGCAGGTCGTCCGGCAGCGAGTAGCCGGCGAAGCCCTCCAGCAGCGCGCAGACGAACAGGCCGAAGCCGATCAGCCAGTTGATCTCGCGCGGCTTGCGGAACGCGCCGGTGAAGAAGATCCGGAGCATGTGCACCGTGATCGCCATCACGAAGATCAGCGCGGCCCAGTGGTGGATCTGCCGCATGAGCAGGCCGCCGCGCACGTCGAACGAGATGTTGATGGTGGAGGCGTAGGCCTCGGACATCCGGATGCCGTCGAGCGGGGTGTACGAGCCGTTGTACGTCACCTCGTTCATGGACGGGGTGAAGAACAGCGTCAGGAAGATGCCCGACAGCAGCAGGATGATGAAGCTGTACAGCGCGATCTCGCCCAGCATGAAGGACCAGTGGTCCGGGAAGATCTTGCGCAGCTGCCTCTTGGCCGCGTTCGCGATGCCGAGGCGCTGGTCCAGATAGTCGGCGGCCTTGCCCGCCGGCGTCGCGGGCGGGGCGAACTCCGCAGGCGTGGCGCTCATCCGCGCTCCCAGAAACTCGGGCCGACCGGCTCCTGGAAGTCGCTGCGGGCGACCAGGAAGCCGTCGGCGTTGACCATGATCGGCAGCTGCGGCAGCGAGCGCGCCGCCGGGCCGAAGATCACCTTGCCGGCGTCGGACAGGTCGAAGGTGGACTGGTGGCACGGGCACAGCATGTGGTGCGTCTGCTGCTCGTAGAGGTCGACCGCGCAGCCGACGTGGGTGCAGATCTTGGAGAAGGCGACGATGCCCTCGTAGCCCCAGTCCCGCTCCCGCTGCGAGGCGATGTCCGCCGGGTCCATCCGGACCACGAAGACCGCCGCCTTCGCCATCAGGTTGTTGAAGTCCTCGCCGGCGGTCAGCGCCGCGGCCGGGCGGCACATGAACAGCGACCCGATGGTGACGTCCTCGGGCTTGATGCCGGTGCCGGTGGTGCCGTCGAGGGACACGGTGGCGTCGTTGATGATCAGCTCGCCCTCGGTCCACGCGGTGCTGCGCAGCGAGTTGCCGGGCAGCGGGCCGAGGTCGCGCAGGATCCAAAGGGCGGGCAGCGGCAGGACCGCCATCGCGCCGATCAGCGTCCGGCGGATCAGCGGACGGCGCTTGATGCCCGAGTCCTCGACGCCCTGCTTCCACTCGGCGATCGCCGCGGCCTTGTCGGCCGGCTCCGACTCGAGGTGGTGGCGCTCCTGCGGGAACTCCACGTCGGTCATGAGCGTGCGAGCCCAGTAGATGGCCCCCGCGCCCAGCGAGAACATCGAGACGCCCAGCAGGACGCCGAGCGCGAAGTTCGACGCCGAGACCGCGCCGATCGGGAAGAAGTTCACGATCGCGGTGCGCGGGATCTCGGTGTAGGCCACCATGAAGCCGACGGCGGACAGGGCCGAGAGGGTGAACAGCAGGGCCACCTGCCGCTCGGCCCGCTTGGCCGCCTTCTCGTCGATGTCGAAGATCCGCGGCCGGTGCGGCTCGAGGCCGGGGTCGGCGAACGGGTCGTCGGCCGGCACCAGGGCGCCGTGGCCGTGCTCCTCCACGGCGACCGCGCCGCCGTGCTCTTCCTCGTGGTTCATCTCACCCGTGCTCATCGGTTACTTCCCCGCCTTCTCAGCGGCGGCCTTCGCGACACGCTCCGCGGAGGCCTTCGTGGTGTGCGCGGCGATCCACACCGCGAAAAGCAGCAGCAGGATCAGGCCGATGGTCCAGATGAACAGACCCTCGGACACCGGGCCCAGCCGGCCGAGGCCGGCTCCGCCGTAGTTCGGCGCCGCGCGCGCTTCGACCAGGTAGGAGACGATCGCCTGCTTGTCCTTCGGCGACAGGTTGCTGTCGCCGAACACCGGCATGTTCTGCGGGCCGGTGAGCATCGCCTCGTAGATCGCCTTCGGCGAGGTGCCGGTCAGCGCCGGGGCGTACTTGCCGTCGGTCAGCGCGCCGCCGATGCCGTTGACGCTGTGGCACTGCGAGCAGGTGTTGCGGAACAGCACGCCGCCGAGCGCGATCAGGCTGTCGTTCTGGGCGTAGTCGCTCGCGGCCGGGACGTTCGGACCGCCGCCGAGCGACTGGATGTACGCCGCCATGTCGTCGATCTGCTGCTGCGTGAAGATGTTCTGCTGGGCCTGGTTCTGCTTGGCCTGGATCTGCGCGCCGGGCTGCTTGGCGGGCATCCGGCCGGTGGAGACCTGGAAGTCCACCGCGGCGCCGCCGACGCCGATCAGCGACGGGCCCAGGTCGGAGCCCGCGGCGTTGGGGGCGTGGCAGCTCGAACAGGACGACGTGTACAGCCCTTTGCCGTCCGCGATCTGCTGGGCCGCGGTTTCCCCGCTGTCGGCGCTCGCCGCGGGCGACACGAGGGCGGCGAACAGCATGCCGGCGAACGCCAGCGCGAGGGCCAGGACGACGAACGCTGCCAGTGGGTGGCGTCGCCGCATGGAGAGCGATTTCACGACTTGGTTCCCTTAATGGCTTGCGTCCGTAGTTACTTGATGAGGTAAATCACGCTGAACAGGCCGATCCAGACCACGTCGACGAAGTGCCAGTAGTACGACACCACGACCGCGGCGACTTCTTGATCGTGGGAGAACCTTCGGGCCTTGTAGGTGCGGCCCATCACCATCAGGAACGCGAACAGACCGCCGGTGACGTGCAACCCGTGGAAACCGGTGGCCAGGTAGAAGATGCTGGTCCACTGGTTCTCCGAGATCGGGTGACCGTCCCGGATCAGCGAGGAGTACTCGTAGACCTGCAGCGAGATGAAGACCGCGCCGAGCAGGAAGGCCAGGGCGTACCACTCGCGCATCCCGTACCGCCGCAGGTTCCACAGCGAGCCGGTCCGGGCGACCTGGTGGCGCTCCGCCGCGAACACGCCGAACTGGCAGGGGAACGAGGAGGACACGAGGATGATCGTGTTGACCGCGGACAGCGGCACGTTCAAGTGCGCCGCGTTGGCCTTGAAGAAGTCGTTCCCGGACACCGACCGCAGGGTGAAATAGATCGCGAACAGTGCCGCGAAGAACATCAGCTCGGAGGCCAGCCAGACAATCGTCCCGACGCTGACCAGGTTGGGCCGGTTGGGCACCCGGTGCGCGGGTGCGGCTTGGGTTGCTGTTGCTGTCGCCACGGCGGCCATTATGTCGCCTGCCCCCGCGGGCCCGACGCAGGGGGTAGGGGTTACCGGTTCGAAAGAGTGACGTTACGTCAGAATGGAGTAGCCGTTCAGGGTCGAAACGGACATCGCACGCGATCCGCCCCGTGGCCGGAGGAATTCTCCTTCCCCTCACCCCCGCGGCTCAACCGTGGGCGACCGGATTCCCCCGTTCGGCCGGAACCCGCCCCGTGACCTAATCGTTGCCTTTGCCGGTCCACCGGTGCCACCTCGCGTTCCACCACGACAGACGGCCGACTACGATCTGCGTGAGCGAAAGCGAAAGGCAGCGGGCGCGCGGGACCGACCAGGGCCGCCGCGCCCCACGTCACGAGGGAGTGGCCCATGCCCGGCCCGTCGACCGTCGACCACGTCGTCGCCCCACCGGCGCCGCCCACCGTCCTGACGGTGTTGGTGTACAGCGACGACGCGACCGTGCGCGCGGCGATCCGCGGGGCGCTCGGCACCCGCCCGGCCCCGGACCTGCCCGAGGTGCGGGTGCACGAGGTGGCCACCGAGCCGGCCGTGATCGAGGCGATGGACGCGATCGCGAAGTCCGGCGTGCGCATCGATCTGGCGATTCTGGACGGCGAGGCGGTGCCGGCCGGCGGCATCGGGATCGCCCGGCAGCTCAAGGACGAGATCTACCACTGCCCGCCGCTGCTGGTGCTGACCGGGCGCGCGCAGGACGGCTGGCTCGCCACCTGGGCGCGGGCGGACGCGATCGTGCCGCACCCGAT
This sequence comes from Actinocrinis sp., assembly GCF_035938995.1. Taxonomy (GTDB): domain Bacteria; phylum Actinomycetota; class Actinomycetes; order Streptomycetales; family Catenulisporaceae; genus DASZGI01. The sequence continues at coordinate 547 of NZ_DASZGI010000191.1, read as the reverse complement.
CGACCCGGTCCGGCTCGCGGATGTCGCCGCCGCCCTGCTGCGCACCCGGGTAGCCTGACGCCCCGACGGCGGCGTACCGCCGGCCGCACCGTGTAACTCCCGGGAGGAGGGCCAGGACTATGACGACTTCGGCGGAGGGCGCGCACAACTGGCCCGGGATCCTCAGCCGGCTGATGCGGCGCGAGAACCTGTCGTCCGACGCGACCGCGTGGGCGATGGACGTCATCATGAACGGCGAGGCGACCGCGGTGCAGATCGCCGGGTTCGCGGTCGCGTTGCGGGCCAAGGGCGAGACCGTGGACGAGGTCGAGGGCCTGGTCGCGGCGATGTACCGGCACGCGGAGCTGATCGAGGTGCCCGGCCGGATCGTGGACGTCGTGGGCACCGGCGGCGACCTGGCCAAGACCGTCAACATCTCCACCATGTCCGCGATCGTGGCCGCTGGAGCGGGCGCGCGCGTGGTCAAGCACGGCAACCGCGCCCTATCTTCCGCATCAGGCGCCGCGGACGTGCTGGAAGAGCTCGGCGTGCGACTCGATCTGCCCAT
>NZ_DASZGI010000190.1:0-20573 GCF_035938995.1 Actinocrinis sp. | reverse complement strand
CCGCTCGAGCCGCCGCGCGTTCGCATCGCAGCGGTCCGAGCGGCAACGCTGAGCGCATCATCTCGGCAGATCTAAAGGCTCTTCTGCGGCAGATCTGAAAGCAAGGGCGCGGCAGATCTAAAATGCGAGCTACACTGCCCTCATGCGGGCAGCAGCGGACTATCTCCCCAGACGAGCCACTGAGCAGGTGCTTACAGCACTCGAAGACACCCGGGTCGTGGTGGTGAACGGAGCCCGCCAGACAGGCAAGAGCACGCTTGCCGAACTGGCGCTGGCAAAGGTCGACGGGGGGCGGGCGCGCTTCTTGGACGATCCGGCCACCAGGTCCGCGGCCCAGAGCGACCCGGTCCGGTTCGTGCGCCACGACGGGACACTGCTCATCGACGAGGTGCAGCGGGTGCCTGATCTGTGGCTGGCGATCAAGAACGAAGTGGATCGCGACCCTCGGCCGGGCCGCTTCCTGCTCACCAGGTCGGCCCGCCTGCTAGGCCTGGCCAGTCTTCCCGACGCTCTTCCAGGCCGATCCGAGACGATCGAGCTGTGGCCGTTGTCCCAAGGGGAGATCGACGGGGGCCCGGACGGATTCGTCGATGCCGTCTTCGAGCGCGGCGCGGAGATCCCGCCGCCTGCCGGCGAGCTTCGACGGCGCGACTACCTCGCCAGAGCCGTACGCGGCGGATATCCGGAATCCGTGCGCCGAGAGCAGCCGCGCCGACGCAGCCGATTCTTCGAGAACTACGTCGCGGACCTGCTGGCACGGGATGTGAAGCAGGTCGCCCAGATCGAGCGGTCCAGCGATATGCGCAGGCTGCTCTCACTGCTCGCGGCGCAAACCGCGGGACTGGTCAACTACAGCCGGCTGGCGGGCGACCTCGCCATCACGGCCCCCACAGTACGCAACTACATCGAGATCTTGGAGACCATCTACCTCGTCCGACTCGTCCCGGCCTGGTCGGCCAATCTCACGACCCGGACGGTCGCGACGCCGAAAGTGACGTTCGTGGACAGCGGTCTCGCCGCTTATCTGGCGTCGGGCACGACCAGCGACGCCGCAGTCGGCGGCCTCGTCGAGAACCTGGTCCTCGGTGAACTGGCCCGCCAGCTGACCTGGTCCGACGTGTCAGCGCGACTGTTCCACTACCGCGACCGCGACCAGGTGGAGGTCGACGCACTGCTTGAAGACAACGCCGGGAACGTCGTCGGCATCGAGGTGAAGGCCGCCGAGACGGCCCGCGCGGAGGACTTCGCAGGACTTCGCCATCTCCAGCGGAGACTCGGCAGCAGATTCCGCGCCGGCATCCTGCTGTATTGCGGTACCGAGACTCTGCCGTTCGGCCAGGACCTGGCCTGCGCACCGATCTCGGCATTATGGAGCACCCACGCGAACCAGCACAGTGTTACCGGCTAAGCGCCTTTGCTGTTCCCGGGAGGCGTCGGCAACACCCAAAAGGACCCCGAGCGCTTCGCAGCCCTCTACGAGGGCGTCGTGACGAAGATCTTCGACATCCTGCCGGACGAGACCTGGGTCTACCCCGGCCACGGCCGCGACACCACCCTCGGCGACGAGCGCCCCCACCTGGAAGAGTGGCGCAAGCGCGGCTGGTGAGGCGGCCCCGGCCCCGGGTCTCCCGATCGCCGAAATCGGAAGATCCGGCATAGAGCCGGTCGAGTTGCGCGCGAGCCAAACACCACGCTGGGGAACCGTAACGATCTGACGATCTGTCAGCGCCGTGGGGCCTTTGGGGCGTACCTTCACTAGGTCAAGCGCGAGCCAAAGGGGGGACTGTGGAGGACCGACCTCGTACTCCGAGCGCGCTGCGACCGGATGCTTCCGCGGCGCCGGTTGTGGGTCCTGACGACGACCCAGGCGAGGACTCGAGGGCGAAGGGCGGCCGTGTCGGCGGGACGCCTCAGACGCACGAGGAGTGGTCCGCTTTCGCCGCGCTGCCGCCTACTGAGCGCGCCGCGTTGTACCTGCGCTCGCTTCCCACGGCGCTGGTGTTGCTTGGGGCGCTTGCGCTGATTGGCGGTTAGTACGGGGCGGCTTGCGGGTGTGTAGGTGGGGCTCGGTTTAGGGGAAGGCGATCCAGGCCCCTTGGTCCCGGGCGATGCGCGACGTGAGGCCGGTGATCGCCACGACGAGGGCGAAGGGCACCGCGATGGCCAGCGACTCGTTCGTGTGCAGCACCAGCACGGCACCGAGCAGAGCGCCGAGCAGCATCGCGACCACCGCTACCAGTCGTCTCCCAGACGCTGCGGACGCGCTCTCGCCGAGCGGGGCGTCGGCGGCGATGCCGGTGATGATCATGGTGAGCACCGTGGTGGTCAGGTCCGGGACCTTGAGGGCGCGCACCGCGGCGTTCTGCGTGCCCATCGCCAGTCCGAGCAGGAGGATGAGCGGGTAGCGGACCGCCGTGTCGCCCGGATTCGGGGCCACCGCCGCGAGGACGAGCGCGATGCCGAACAGGATCGCCTCGGCCGACGTCGCCAGGAGCAGCGTGCGGCCCCGGTGCTCCGGTTCCCGCTGCAAGCGGCCCCAGGCCAGGGCGCCGGCAGCGAATCCGGCCAGGGCGAGCACCGAGGCGGCGGGCGAGAAGCCGTGCGCCCCGGCCAGCGCGAAGCCGAGGAAGACCACGTTGCCGGTCATGTTGGCCACGAACACCCGGCCGAGCAGCAGATAGCTGACGGCGTCCACCATGCCGGTGACCACCGTGAGCCCGACCAGCAGGGGCGGCAGCGGGCCGTGCTTGTCGCCCGGACGCGGGACGAGCGTGCGCAGCACGCCGGTGACCAGGGATGGCATATTCGTGCTCTGCTTCTAGTCCTGGCCGGTGAGCAGGCCGGGGTGGACGCCCAGCCCCATCGACGCGTCGACGACGGCGCCGTGCATGACGCGTCCGGCGTCACTGCACAGCCACCAGACGACCTCGGCGATCTCGTCGGGCTGGATGAGCCGTCCCTTAGGCAGCCGGCCGACAAGTTGCGCCCGCTCGTCGTCGGACAGCCGGCTGAGCGTGCTGGCTTCGAACATGTCGGTCTCTACGGCGCCGGGGCAGACCGCGAACACGTCGACTGGCGCTCGTGCCAGCTCCGCGGCGAGTTGGCGGGAGAGGAAGGCGACGGCGGCCTTGCTCATCCCGTCGGCCAGGCGGAAGTTCGGGAACTGGCCGATACCGCCGCTCACGCTCGAGATGTTGACGATCTTGCCGTATCCGCGCTCGAGCATGCCGGGCAGCAGCTCGCGCACCAGCCACAGCGGGCCGAGGCAGTTGATCGTGAACATCGCGGCGTCGCGCGCGCTCTCGCTATCGCCGGCGTGCCGCTCCACGGTCTTGGAGCCGACGGCGGCGTTGTTGACCAGCACGTCGACGGGGCCGGGCAGGGCGGCGAGCAGGCGCTCGTGGCTCGCCTCGTCGCCCTGGTTGAACTCGAAGGACTCGACGGCGTCGTGGCCTTCGGCGGCCAGCACCCCGATCAGGTGCTGCGCGCGCTCACGGCCGAAGCGGTAGGTGAACCACACCCGGTCGCCCGCCCGGGCGAACCGCTCCACCGCGGCCCGGCCGATCCCGTTGGAGCCGCCGGTGACGAGGACGGTGCGCGGTTCCATGGGAGGCCTCCCCGGCGGCGTGGCGGCAGACACGTGGCAGCGGACATGCGGTGGGACATCTGGAGCCTATGACCCGGCCGACGCAGCGGCCAACGGGCCGGTCGCGCGTGTCGCGACGGCGGGTTACGGTCGGCGGGTGAGGCTCAGCAGCGAGGAGGCGCGGCGCAGGTTCGCCGCGTCGCGGTCGGCGGTCTTGGGCACCGCAGACGCCGAGGGTAGACCGCACCTGGTGCCGGTCACCTTCGCGGCCGTGCACGGCAACGTGCTGATCGCGATAGACGACAAGCCGAAGCAGACGGCTGATCTCAAAAGGCTGCGAAACATCGCGGCCAATCCCTTGGTGAGCCTGCTGGCCGACCGCTACGACGACGATTGGACCCGGCTGTGGTGGGCCCGCGCGGACGGGGTCGCGCGGATCGTCGCCGAGCCGGGCGCCCTCCCGTCCGGGCTGCTCACAGAGCTTCGGGGGCGCTATCCGCACTATGCGGACAACGCCCCCGCGGGACCGTTCGTCGTCGTGGCGGTCGAACGGTGGTCAGGCTGGTCGTTCGCCGCCTGATGGCGCTCGTCGCGCGGCGGGGTCAGCCCCGCGGCAGGACGCCGCTGAGCACGCCGTCGCCCAGGGCTGCGGTCCAGTCGGTCGAGACGAAGGGGACGCCGTCGGAGGCGAGCAGCGCGACCCGCGCCTGGGCGTCGGCGAGCGAGGGAGAAGGCAGACCTCGATATTACCTGCGGACTGATCGCTAGGGGATCGAGCCGCCCGCGTTGATCGGGATGTAGCAGGCATACCAGCCCGCTGCGATGGCGAGCGCGCCGAGGATCAGATACACCGAGCTTCGCTGTCGGACGCGGGCGAGTGCCGAGGCCACCGGCAGCAGCAGCGGGAACAGGGCCAGGAACTCGCGTGGCACGACTGTATACACGTGGATCGACGCGTACACGACGGCGGCGAGTACGACCGTGTAGAAGGTCAGCTCCCACGGCAGCCGCTGCATGATCAGCAGGATGACGAGCACCGGGACGGCGAGCAGGACGGCCGTGGTGATCAGGGAGGGGTAGTTCGCGTAGCCCTTCGAGGTGCCCAGCATGCCCTCGTGGATGCGGTGGAGCACGTCCTGCATGTTGTTGAAGCCGGTCCCCCACTGCTTCTGCGCCTTGAGATACCCGGTGAGGCTGCCCATCCGGTCGGCGACGTAGGCGAGGTAGCCGATCATGCCGAGCGGCGCCACAACCAGGGCGACCCACGGCCGCCATCCGTCGCGCCGCTTGACGATCGCCACGAGGGCGGCGACGCAGACCGTGGCGACCAGCGCGTCCGCGGTGGGGCGGGTCAGCCCGGCGAGGCAGCCGACCACACCGGCGGCGATCCACGAGCGACGCAGCAGCGCGTAGAGCGCCCAGGCCGACAGGCAGATGGCGAGCGTGTCGGCGTATGAGGCGCCTTCGATGACGGCCGAGGGCATCAGGGCCCAGAGCACGGCGAAGAAGACCCCGGTGCGCGCGTCGCGGACCAGGCGGCCGATCTCGAACAGCGCCCAGGCGCAGGCGGCCGCGGCGATCCAGGTGATCGCCACGCCGACGACGTCCACGTTCAGGCCGGTGACGTCGTGGCCGAGCCTCATCAGGCCGGGGTAGAGCGGGAAGAACGGGAACGGGGATCCGAAGGCTGCGATGTGCGTGTCGTAGCCGTGCTGGGCGATCAGCCGGTACCAGCCGGAGTCGACGAACACGAACAGGCCGCGCTGGGCGAAGCCGTGCCCCGCGGAGAGGATCGCGAACACCAGGGTGCTGACAAGACGGACGGCCAGATACGCGACGACGGCCGGCCAGGCGCGCGCCGCGGAGGAACGGGCGCGATCGGCGACGGCGCGGATCCGGGACCGGGCCGGGCCGGACGGGTCGCTGTCCCCGGCGGCGGATTGGTTGCCGGCCGCGAGCGCCGTCGTGTTCACGTCGAGTCCATCCCTTCGCCGCCGCCCACCCGACGGATGTTCACTGTCGCCGGATCATAGCGCCCTTCGATGACCGGCAATCGTCCGCCCACGGCGGCCTGCGGATCGCCCGCCAACGGCCGCGCTCAACGCGGTGGTCGAGACTACTCGGGAGGGCCGCGGTACGCGATTTCCGAGGTCCGTACGGTGCCCGACGGGTCGCCGGCACCGTCGCTCGGGCGGGTGAAGAATTCGACCGTTCGGCGTACAGTGCGCAATCGGCCGCCTACTCTTGGCAGCAGGCTCGCGACGGCAGCGCACGGTCATCGACGGGAGCGCACTCTCCTGGCCTGCGTGCGCCGGGCATACCGACGAGGGCGGGAGACGCGTGGAAAGTACCGACGGCGTCGGCCGGGGCGTGCTGGCGTTGCCCAGACCCGCCGCGCCGTCCGACGCGGCAGCGGCCGGGCGCCGCGGCACCTGGGAGCCGCTCGACGAGCTGGCGGTGCGGGTCGGCTCCAAGCTCGACCCGGCGATCACCGCCCAGGAGGTGGTGGACCTCGTCGTGCCGGGCTTCGCCGATCAGGCGTCGATCCTGTTGCGCGAGAGCGTGCTGAGCGGCGCGGGCGCGGCCGAGCCGCGCGATGGTCCGATCCGGCTGATCCGCCTGGCGCTCGGCGTCTGGGACGACCGGGTGGCCGACCGCCTGCGCGCCGCTCTTCCGGTCGGCGCGCTGACGGTGGTGTCGGACGAGTCGCCGTACGCGCGGTGCATGCGTTCGCACGAGATGATCGTTGAGCAGGCGTTGGCAGAGGACCCTTCGGGCACCGTTCCGAGCGCGCACGAGAGCACGGATCTCACCGCGGTGCTCGGCAGCCGCTCGGCCGTGTTCGCCCCGCTGCTCGTCGGCGGCCGGGTGCTCGGCGTGGCGGTGCTCTCCCGAGGACCGGCGCGCGGCGGCTTCTCCCCGGCGGAAGTGGCCACGATCGAACGGCTGGCCACGCGCGCGGCGATCTGGATGGACAACGCGCGGCTGCACGACCAGTTGCGCCGCACGGCCATCAGCCTGCAGAAGGCGATGCTGCCGACGTCGCTGGTCGCCCCGGCGGGTCTGGAGGTCGCGCACCGGTATCTGCCGGGCAGCGACGTCGCGGTGGTCGGCGGGGACTGGTTCGACGTGATCGGGCTGGCCGGCGGCCGGGTGGCGCTCGTGGTCGGGGACGTGATGGGGCACGGCACCCAGGCGGCGACCGTCATGGGGCAGCTGCGCACGGCGGTGCGCACGCTCGCGGCGGTGGACCTGCCGCCGGCCGAGGTGCTGGCGCATCTCGACGACCTCATGCCCAACATCGACGGCACGTTGTTCGCGACTTGTCTCTACGCCGTCTACGATCCGGCGACGCAGCAGTGTTCGATCTCGCGCGCCGGACACGTGCCGCCCCTGGTGGTGCGGCCGGACGGGACCGCGGAGGTGCTTCACCAGGTCGGCCCGGGGCTCCCCCTCGGCCTCGGCGGCGACGTGGGCACGTTCGACACGCTGGACATCGACGTGCCGGACGGGTCGCTGTTCGTGCTGTGCACGGACGGGCTGCTGGAGAACAAGGCCCGCGACATCGACTCGGGTCTGCGGCTGCTGCGGGAGAACCTGTCGGCCGAGCCGGGGCGGCCGCTGCAGGAGATCTGCGACCAGGTGGTCAAGGAGCTCGACCTGACGAAGGACCGGGACGACATCGCGCTGCTGATCAGCCGACTGCACGCGCTGCCGCGCGACCGCTCCGCGGCGTGGTGGATCCCGGGCGAGCCGCGCCAGGTCGCCCGGTGCCGCCGGCTGGTGCGCGAGACCCTGACCGGGTGGCAGCTGGGCGAGCTGCGCGACACGGTCGAGCTGCTCGTCAGCGAGCTGGTGACCAACGCCATCCAGCACGCGGGCGGCGACATCCGGCTGCGGTTGCAGCGCGACGAGGACGGCTTGCTGTGCGAGGTCTGCGACAACACCCGCACACCGCCGGAGCTTCAGGAGCTTTCGGCGACCGCCGAGCGGGGCCGCGGCATCCTGCTGGTCAAGGAGCTGTCGCGGCGGTGGGGATACCGCCGCACGGCGTCCGGGAAAGTCGTCTGGTTCACCCTCAGACTGCCAGAAGCGGCCGGGCCGGCCTGACGCCGGACACAGTCCTCCAATACGCAGCAGCTCTCTGATAGCAGATCTCTGATGCGCCTTGCGCGTCCGACCCCGGAGATCATCAGCCGACGAAGACAGACGGGCGTCGGTCCTTCCACGGTACGGCCTGCTCGAGCTGCGCGGCGACCGTGAGCAGCAGGTCTTCGCGCCCGTGGTCGGCGACGAGCTGCACGCCGATCGGCAGTCCCTCGCGGCTCTGGCCGAGCGGCAGGCTGACGGCCGGATTGCCGGAGACGTTGAACGCGGCGGTGAACGGTCCGTATTCGTAGATGCGGCGCAGCCAGGTGCGTGTTGTGGCGCCGGGTTCGTCGTATGCGGGGTCGTCGGAGTCGAGGGTGCCGTGCGGCGCCGGGAGTTCGGCGAGCGTCGGGGTGATGAGCAGGTCGTGCTCGGCGAAGAACCGGCCGACGGGGCGGGTGACACGGTGCTGGGCGTCGACGGCCGCCAGCAGATCGAGCGCGGTGGCGGCCTCGGTCTCGGCCAGAACCCGTCGGGAGACGGCCTCGAGAAGCGTGCGATCGAGCCGTGCGCGGGCTGCGAGGATCGCGCCGCCGGTCGCGTACGCGGCGAGCATTGAGGCTTCGACGATGGCGTCGGCGTCGATCTGCACGCTCGCCGCTGCCTCGGTGACGTCGTGCCCGATCCATTCCAGGGCCTTGCCCGCGGTGACGACGACCTCGGCCACCTGCTTGTCGACGGCGACGCCGGACCAGGCCGCGGTGGTCACGGCGATGCGCAGGCGGCCCGGGTTCGTCTGGATCGCTTCGGCGTAGGGGCGCGGCGGCGCAGGTGCCGCGTACTTCTCTCCGACGGCCGACGCGCTGACGGCGTCGAGCAGGAGCGCGGTGTCGCGGACGGTGCGGGTGAATCCGAACTCGGCGATGAGTCCGAATCCGGCCTCGCCGACGAGCGGGCCGCTGGGGGTACGGCCACGGCCGGGCTTGAGGCCGATCAGTCCACAGCAGGACGCGGGGACGCGCAGCGAACCGCCGCCGTCGTTGCCGTGCGCGAACGGGACGGCTCCGGCGGCGACGAGGGCCGCGGAGCCGCCGCTCGAACCGCCGACGCCGCGGTCCGGCGCCCAGGGGTTGCGGGTGGGGCCGTGCTTGACGGGCTCGGTGGCGAAGCTGAGGCCTAACTCGGGTGCGGTGCTCTGGCCGAGGGCGACCAGTCCGGCGGCGCGGAAGCGGGCCATCAGCTCGTGGTCTTCGTGGGCGACGGCGCTGCGGATGGCGCGACTGCCGAGGGAGAAGGGCACGCCGCGGGCGAAGGGGCCGCTGTCCTTGATGACGAACGGGACTCCGGCGAACGGTCCGGCGGCGTCGTGGCCGAGAGCCGGGTCGAACAGCGGGCGGGCCAGCGCGTTCAGTTCGGTGTGCGCTTGGTCGAGGGCGCGCCGGGCGACCTGTTCGACCTCCGCCGCGGTGACCTCGCCGCGGCGGATCAGGTCCCGCAGTCCGACGGCGTCAAGGTCGGCGTACTCGTGCAGCTCCATTCGCCCCACAGTGGCATATGCCGGAGGGCGCACCAACGGGTTTTCGGGGATATCCCGCCCTAGCCCCGCTCCCCGCAGCTCGTCCGTCGGCGCGCCCAAGCCCTTAGGGCGACCCACCAGCAAACGAGGGCCGCAGGGACGCCGCCGGTCGGGATATGCCCCGTTTTCGGGGTCGGACGGCCGATGGCGGGCTGCGTCGGCCGCCGCGCGGACCCACGGCGCCAAGGCGGCGACGCCGCAAAGCGCCGCCGGCCTCTGCGACACGGATCCCGGGTCAGACCCCGGCGGCCCGCATCCCGCGCAGCTCCTTCTTCAGCTCGCCGATCTCGTCGCGGAAGCGCGCGGCCAGCTCGAAGCGCAGTTCCGCGGCTGCCGCGTGCATCTGCGCGGACAGGTCCTCGATCAGCGCCTCCAGCTCCTGCGCGGGCTTTCCGACGAAGTCGAGGCTCGACACGCCGCCCCGGGAGCCGACGCCCGGAACCGGCGCCTTGCCCCTGGACTGCTGCCGCCCGGCGCCGCCGAGCAGTTCCTTGGTGTCGGCGTCCTCGCGGGCCAGCGAGTCGGTGATGTCGGCGATCCGCTTGCGCAGCGGCGTCGGGTCGATGCCGTGCTCCGCGTTGTACGCGATCTGCTTCGCCCGGCGCCGGTTCGTCTCGTCGATGGCCTTCGCCATCCCCGGCGTGATCTTGTCGGCGTACATGTGCACCTGGCCGGACACGTTGCGCGCGGCCCGGCCGATGGTCTGGATCAGCGAGGTGCCGCTGCGCAGGAAGCCCTCCTTGTCCGCGTCGAGGATCGCGACCAGCGAGACCTCGGGCAGGTCCAGTCCCTCACGCAGCAGGTTGATGCCGATCAGCACGTCGAACACGCCGAGGCGCAGCTCGCGCAGCAGCTCGACGCGGCGCAGGGTGTCGATGTCCGAGTGCAGATAGCGGACCTTGACGCCCAGCTCGAGCAGGTAATCGGTGAGGTCCTCGGACATCTTCTTGGTCAGCGTGGTGACCAGCACCCGCTCGTCGCGCTCCTCGCGCCGGCGGATCTCGTGGATCAGGTCGTCGATCTGACCCTGCGTCGGCTTGACGATCACCTCGGGGTCGATCAGGCCGGTGGGCCGGATCACCTGCTCGACGGTGCCGGTCGCCTGCGCCAGCTCGTACGGGCCCGGGGTGGCCGACAGGTACACCGTCTGGCCGATCCGCTCGACGAACTCCTCCCAGCGCAGCGGCCGGTTGTCCATCGCCGACGGCAGCCGGAAGCCGTGGTCCACCAGGATCCGCTTGCGCGAGGCGTCGCCCTCGTACATCGCGCCGATCTGCGGGACCGTCTGGTGCGACTCGTCGATCACCAGCAGGAAGTCGTCCGGGAAGAAGTCCAGCAGGGTGTTCGGGGCGCTGCCCGGCTCGCGGCCGTCGATGTGCCGCGAGTAGTTCTCGATGCCGTTGCAGAATCCGACCTCGCGCATCATCTCCAGGTCGTAGCTGGTGCGCATGCGCAGCCGCTGGGCCTCCAGCAGCTTGCCCTGCCGCTCGAGCACGGTCAGCCGCTCCTCCAGCTCGGTCTCTATACCGCTGATCGCGCGGGCCATCCGCTCCGGACCGGCGACGTAGTGGCTGGCCGGGAAGATGTAGAGCTCCGAGTCGTCGGTGAGCACCTCGCCGGTGACCGGGTGCAGCGTCATCAGCCGCTCGACCTCGTCGCCGAACATCTCGATGCGCACCGGGTGCTCCTCGTAGACCGGGAACACCTCGACGGTGTCGCCGCGCACCCGGAAGGTGCCGCGGGTGAAGGCGATGTCGTTGCGGGCGTACTGGATCGAGACCAGCTTGCGCAGCAGCTTGTCGAGGCCGAACTCCTCGCCGACCCGCAGCCGGATCATGCGGTCGACGTACTCCTGCGGCGTACCCAGGCCGTAGATGCAGGACACCGAGGCGACCACGACCACGTCCCGCCGGGTCAGCAGGGAGCTGGTCGCCGAGTGCCGCAGCCGCTCGACCTCGTCGTTGACCGAGGAGTCCTTCTCGATGTAGGTGTCGGTCTGCGCGATGTACGCCTCGGGCTGGTAGTAGTCGTAGTACGAGACGAAGTACTCGACCGCGTTGTTCGGCAGCAGCTCGCGGAACTCGTTGGCCAGCTGCGCCGCGAGCGTCTTGTTCGGGGCCATGACCAGCGTGGGCCGCTGCAGGCGCTCGATCAGCCAGGCGGTGGTCGCCGACTTCCCCGTGCCGGTCGCGCCGAGCAGCACCACGTCCTTCTCGCCCGCGCGCACCCGGCGCTCGAGCTCCGCGATCGCCCCCGGCTGGTCGCCGGACGGCGTGTAGTCGCTGACGACCTCGAAAGGCGCCACTTTCCGCTCAAGGTCGGTCATCGGTCGCGTCATGGTTACTACGGTAAACGCCCCCGGGGACAAGCGGCGCCGCGTCCGGCTCGGCTGCAGCCGGACGCGGCTGTGAGCGCTTTACCGCTGGGCGACCCTGCGGAAGAGCGGCCGCGGCAGGTGTCGCAGTCCGGACAGCACGTACCGCAGCGCGGCCGGCACCCAGATGATCTCGGAGCCCTTGCGCAGCCCGGTCACGATGGCGTCGGCCACCGCGTCCGGGGTGGTGGAGAAGGGCGCCTTCTCCATCCCGGCGGTCATCTTCGACTCGACGAAACCGGGGCGCACCACCATCACGTGCACCCCGCTGCCGTGCAGCGAGTCGCCGAGGCCCTGGGCGAAGGCGTCGAGCCCCGCCTTGGTCGAGCCGTAGATGAAGTTGGCCTTGCGGGCCCGCTCCCCGGCGACCGAGGAGAGGACCACCAGCGAGCCGTGGCCCTGCTTCTTCAGTGCTCCGGCGCAGACCAGTCCGGCTGCGACCGCGCCGACGTAGTTCGTCTGGGCCACGCGGGCCGCCGCGACCGGGTCCTGCTCGTCGGCCGCCTGGTCGCCGAGCACCCCGAACGCGAGCAACACGACGTCGATGTCGCCACCGGCGAAGACGGCGCCAAGCGTCTTTTCGTGCTCCTCGACCTGTGCGGCGTCGAAGGCGACGGTCTCCACCTCGGCGCCGCGGGCCCGCAGGTCCGCCACTGCCGCGTCGAGCCGCTCCGAGGGGCGCGCGGCGAGCACCACGCGCCGGGTCTTGTCCGCGATCAGCCGGCGCGCGGTCGCCAGCGCGATGTCCGACGTGCCGCCGAGCACCAGCAGCGACTGCACCGAACCGAGTGCGTCCTTCATGTGTCTACTCCCTTACAGGCCCAGCCGGCGCGACTGGTCCGAGACGAACACGCCGTGCGGGTCGACCTCGGCGCGCACCTTGCGGAACGCCTCGATCCGCGGGTACATGGCCGGCAGCCGGTCCGCGGCCAGGCGCGAGTCCTTGGCCAGGTAGATGCGGCCGCCCTCGGACAGGACCTGCTCGTCGAGCCACGGCAGCAGCCGGTCGAGGTCGGGGGTGCCGGTCGGGAAGTCCAGCGCCAGGGTCCATCCCTCGGTGGGGAAGGACAGGTATCCGGGCGAGCCCTTGCCGAAACGCTTGAGCACAGACACGAACGACGGCGCCTGAACCCGGCTGATCCGCTCGACCATGCGCTTGAACGTCACGTCCGCGCTGAACGGCACGACGAACTGGTACTGCAGGAACCCCGCCTTGCCGTAGACCCGGTTCCAGTCGCGGATGCCGTCGAGCGGATGGAAGAACCCGCCGATGGTGGCGAGGTGGTGGTGCGTGGCCGGGGTCTTGCGGTACCAGACCTCGTTGGCGACCGCGATGGTGCGCTTGTTCAGCAGCCCCGACGGGAACAGGTCCGGGACCTTCGCGATCGGCTTCGCGGAGAAGGCCAAGGGCTCGGTGCGGAACTTGGACGGCAACTGCTCCAGCGTGGCGAAGTTGCCGCAGTCCAGCAGCGCCCGGCCGAGCTTGGCGCCCTTGGCCAGGCAGTCCATCCACGCGACGGTGTAGCGGTAGTCGGCGTCGGTGCCGGCGAGCTTCTCCATCAGCGCGTCGAGGTCCGGCAGCTTGAAGGTGTCGACCGCGATCCGCGAGGTCTCGATCGGCACCATCCGGATCGTGGCGGACAGGACGATCCCGGTCAGGCCCATCCCGCCGGCGGTGGCCCAGAACAGCTCCGGGTCGCCCTCGGGGGTGACGGTGCGCACCGAGCCGTCGGCCAGCAGCATCCGCGTCGAGGTGACGTGCTGGGCGAAGCTGCCGTCGGCGTGGTGGTTCTTGCCGTGGATGTCGCTGCCGATCGCCCCGCCCACCGTCACGTACCGGGTTCCGGGGGTGACCGGGACGAAGTAGCCGAAGGGCACCAGCGCGCGCATGAGCGTGTGCAGCGAGACGCCCGCCTCGCAGGTGACCAGGCCGGCGTCCAGGTCCACGGACAGGATCCGGTTCAGCCCGGTCAGGTCGAGCACCAGGCCGCCCGCGTTCTGCGCCGGGTCGCCGTAGGAGCGGCCGAGGCCCCGCGCGATCACGCCGCGCGGTCCGGCGGCGGCGACCGCCTCGGCGATCTGCTCGGCGGTGCGCGGATGCGCGACCCGGGCGACCGTCGGCGCGGTGCGGCCCCAGCCGGTCAGGCTCTCCGAGGTCCCGCGCTCGTCGTCGGAGTTGATCAGATCGGTGGGGGCCAGGTCAGCGGGCATTGAACACCCCCAGGGCGAAGCAGGCCAGCCAGGCGCAGGCGATCGCCATGATCACCTTGTCGCCGAGCACCACGTCCTCGGGCTCCCCGGCCTGCCCGGCGTCCACGAACATCGCGTACCGCAGGAAGATGAACGACCACGGCACGATCGAGATCTCGTGCCACTGCACCCCGTGCTGGTCCTGGCTGAGGCTCAACGCCCACAGCGAGTAGGTCAGGATGGTCAGGCCCGCGGCCATCTGCCAGACGAAGCGCAGGTAGGAGGCGGAGTACGCGGCCAGCGACTTGCGCGTGGTGGCGGCGGCCTCCCCCATCAGCACCATCTCGGAGTACCGCTTGCCCGAGACCATGAACAGCGAGCCGAACCCGGTGGTCAGCAGGAACCACTGGGACAGCGGGATGCCGCCCGCGACGCCGCCGATCATCGCGCGCAGCAGGAAGCCCGCGGAGACCAGGGCCAGGTCGAGCACGAGCACGTGCTTGAACCAGGCGCTGTACGACAGGTGCATCGCGAGGTACACGCTGATCACGACGGCGGTGGCCGTGTTGGCGGCGAGCGCCACGCCGATCGCGGCGATCGCCAGCACCACGACGCCGACCCACGCCAGCGGGATCGGGATGACCCCGGCGGCGATCGGCCGGAAGCGCTTCTTGGGGTGGGCGCGGTCGGCCTCGACGTCGAGGGCGTCGTTCGCGTAGTAGACGGCGGAGGCGGCCAGGCAGAAGGCGGCGAAGGCGATGGCGCTGTCGGCGAGGATGTTGGCCTGGTTGATCCGCCCGGCGGCGAGCGGGGCGGTGAGCACCAGGAAGTTCTTGACCCACTGCTTGGGCCGCGCCTCCAGCCACAACCCCCGCATGAGGCCGTACGCGGGCGCCGCCGCGACCTGGGCCTCCACTATCGCGGGGGGCGCGGCCTCGGCCACGCCCTCGGCTGCGTCCGTCGGATGACCGCGCTGCTGCGCGGGAATCGCCACCACTGTCTGCTCTCCCAGGCTCTTGATCGCACCGCTTCCGCCGCGGGGGTGCGGCGGCTTCGGCGCCCGCTCGATGTGGCACAGGCTGGATGTGACGGGCGCCGATCTGACGCGGCGTCCGCTCCGGCCCGGTGCCGTCCCTCCGGCACCGCGCCGGGCCTCGCGCCGCGGCGGGATCCGCACCCGCCGGGCCGGATCCGGTGCCTGTCCAACCGTGCCTGTCCGACCGTCGTGACCGGTCCCGTCCGGCCCGGAACGATCGGTACGTCCGTAAACGGCGAGTGGAGGCTACCAGCCCGGTTTACCCGACCCAAGTTACCTGACACCGAGGGTCGCCACGCGGTTCCCACCGGTGGGCCGTGTGGGGGAACGGGCGGCGGAACCGCAGGTCAGCCGAGCGCGGCGAGGCGGTCCCAGAGGGCCGCCACCTGCGGTTCGAGCGCTTCGGGGGCGCCGTCGTTGTCGATCACGGCATCGGCCGCGGCGAGGCGCGTCTCACGGGGAGCCTGGGCGGCGGTCCGGGCCCGGGCCTCGTCCTCGGTCATGCCGCGGTCGCGCATCAGCCGGGCGATACGGGTGGCGTCGGCCGCGTCGACGACGACCACCAGGTCGAACAGTCCGGTCAGGCCCGACTCGACCAGCAGCGGGATGTCCTGGACGACCACGGACCCGATGGGCGCCGACGCCACCCGCTCGGCCATCCACGTGCGCACCTGCGGATGGATGATCGCGTTCAGCGCGGCACGGCGGCCGGGGTCGGAGAAGACCCGTTCGGCCAGGGCGGCGCGGTCGAGCGAGCCGTCCGGGCCGAGGACCTGCTCACCGAACTCGGCGACCACCGCGGCCAGGCCGTCGGTGCCCGGCGCGACCACCTCCCGCGCCGCGACGTCTGCGTCCAGCACTAGCGCGCCGCGGTCGGCGAGCATCCGGGCCACGGTGGACTTGCCCGCGCCGATCCCGCCGGTGAGTCCGACGTGCACGGTCCGCTTCTCGCTCATGACCTGGATCGTAGTGGGCCGCCCGGCTTGCGCTGCGTGGCGGTGGAAGATCGCGAGGCCGGGAGAAAGGCGTTCGATGCCTTCAGGGCCCCAGGCAACCGTTGGTCCGGCGGGCGAGGCGCCGCCGCACACAGCAGCGCCCGGCGGATCGCTGGGGATCCGCCGGGCGCCGTGACTCAGCTGCTAGCTGCCGACCGGGGTCAGCTCTGGCCGCCGGCCAGCTTCTCCCGCAGCGCGGCGAGGGCCTCGTCGGAGGCCAGCGCGCCGGTGTTCTCGGCCGGGGCCGAGGAGTAGCTGGACGGGGTCACGCCCGGGGCGGCCTCCGCGCCGGAACCCGCCGCAGCCTCCGCGTCGGCCTTGCGGGCCTCGGCGATCTGCTTCTGGTGCTGCTCGAACCGGGTCTGCGCCTCGGCGTACTGGTGCTCCCACTCCTCGCGCTGGGACTCGTAGCCCTCGAGCCACTCGCCGGACTCCGGGTCGAAGCCGTCGGGGTACTGGTAGTTGCCCTCGGCGTCGTAGGAGGCGGCCATGCCGTAGAGGGTCGGGTCGAACTGGTCGACCGACGAGTCGCCGGTCAGGCCCTCGTTCGCCTGCTTGAGCGAGAGGGAGATGCGGCGGCGGTCCAGGTCGATGTCGATGACCTTGACGAAGATCTCGTCGCCGACCTGCACGACCTGCTCGGGGATCTCCACGTGCCGCTCGGCCAGCTCGGAGATGTGCACCAGGCCCTCGATGCCCTCGTCCACCCGGACGAACGCGCCGAACGGCACCAGCTTGGTGACCTTGCCCGGCACGACCTGGCCGATCTGGTGGGTGCGGGCGAACTGCTGCCACGGGTCCTCCTGCGTCGCCTTCAGCGACAGCGAGACCCGCTCCCGGTCCATGTCCACGTCCAGGACCTCGACCGTGACCTCCTGGCCGACCTCGACCACCTCGGACGGGTGGTCGATGTGCTTCCAGGACAGCTCGGAGACGTGCACCAGGCCGTCGACCCCGCCGAGGTCCACGAAGGCGCCGAAGTTGACGATCGAGGAGACCACGCCGGACCGCACCTGGCCCTTGAGCAGGGTGGTGAGGAAGGTCTGGCGCACCTCGGACTGGGTCTGCTCCAGCCAGGCGCGGCGGGACAGGACCACGTTGTTGCGGTTCTTGTCCAGCTCGATGATCTTCGCCTCGAGCTCCTTGCCGACGTACGGCTGCAGGTCGCGCACCCGGCGCATCTCCACCAGGGAGGCGGGCAGGAAGCCGCGCAGCCCGATGTCGATGATCAGGCCGCCCTTGACCACCTCGATGACGGTGCCGGTGACGATCCCGTCCTCGTCCTTGATCTTCTCGATCGTGCCCCAGGCCCGCTCGTACTGCGCGCGCTTCTTGGACAGGATCAGCCGGCCCTCCTTGTCCTCCTTCTGGAGGACCAGGGCCTCGACGTGGTCTCCGACCGCGACGACCTCGTGCGGGTCCACGTCGTGCTTGATCGACAGCTCGCGGGACGGGATGACGCCCTCGGTCTTGTAACCGATGTCGAGCAGGACCTCGTCCCGGTCGACCTTCACGATGGTGCCGTCGACGATATCGCCGTCGTTGAAGTACTTGATGGTCTCGTCGATGGCGGCGAGGAAGGCCTCCTCCGAACCGATGTCGTTGATAGCGACCTGCGGGGTTCGGACGGTCTCGGTGCTGCTCGTCATGGGGGAAAGGGCTCCGGGTACGGATATGTGGTCGGATGACACACGCGGCGGAGCCTGACTCGGGAACGTGAGCGGTTCTGAAGTCGGTGCGGCCCCCTCGGTCCGAAGCCACACGGGTCCGCAGCGCAACAGCCAGGATACGGGCCGCACGCTTCCATGGTCAATCGAGCAGGGCGCATCACGCCGAAACCGGGGCAACCCTCACCGGAGCCGTGCCGGAGAGTGAACGGGTAAACCGGCGGCCCTGCCGAAACATAGCGTGCACGCGGGGCGTAACGGAAGTGGGCAAGCCGTCTCCTCGACGATCCCTGTCATACATCGGCCGTCGCGCGACGCCTTCGCCGCGCAGTCCGCGGGCGTGGGAGGGTTGCGCCATGAGTGACTCCGACCTCGATCCACCGGACGCCGAGTCGGTCGCGAGCGGCGAGATCGTGATCCGGCGGCCGACGGGCGACGCCGAGACGGCGAGGGCCAATCGCGGCTGGTGGGATGCGAACGCTGACGAGTACCAGGCGGACCACGGTGAGTACCTGGGCGACTCGCGATTCCTGTGGTCGCCCGAGGGCGTATATGAGGACAAGGCGCACCTTCTAGGCGAGGTGCGCGACAGGCGCGTACTCGAGGTCGGATGCGGCGCGGCGCAGTGCTCGCGCTGGCTGGCGAAGCAGGGTGCGCACGTGACCGGGTTCGATCTTTCGATGCGGCAGCTTGAGCACGCGCGGCGGATCGACGAGGACTTAGGCAACGCGCCGCTGCCTTTGGTGCAGGCGGACGCGCTCGCGATGCCGTTCGCTGACGAAGCGTTCGACGTCGCGTGCTCGGCGTTCGGGGCGGTCCCGTTCGTGGCGGATTCGGCAGCGGTCATGCGTGAGGTTGCGCGGGTGCTTAAGCCGGGCGGGCGATGGGTGTTCGCGGTGCCTCATCCGTTCAGGTGGTGCCTGCCGGATGATCCCGGCCCCGGGGGTCTGGTGGTCCGGGATTCCTACTTCGACCGCCGGCCGTACGTCGAGCAGGACGAGTCGGGCGTCGCCACCTACGTGGAGCATCACCGGACGCTCGGCGACCGGGTGCGCGAGTTGGCCGCGGCCGGCCTGGCGCTGCTGGACCTGGTGGAGCCGGAGTATCCGGAGACCCTGGGCAACCGGTGGGGTGGCGGCTGGTCGTCGCTGCGCGGAAAGCTGGTGCCGGGAACAGCGATCTTCGTGACGGAGAAGCCCACGCGATAGAGGCGCACAACGTGGCGATTTCGAAGCCTGCGATGCGCAGCGGACGCAGTACCGGGGCCGGCGTTCGCGGGTGAACGGCGGCACCGGGCGCGCCGTTGCGCTGGTGCGGGGCGCCGAGCCGGGCTACAGTCCGAACTCGTACCCGGCGGACCCGCCCCATCCCGGCGCGTTCGGCCGAGTGCCTGCCGCCGGCACGGTCGCACCCCTCCCGAGAAGGGCGCAGCATCGATGGTCCGCCGCCACCTCACCACCGGCGTTCTGGTCGCGGTCGGCACGTTCGCCGGGAGCGTCCTGTCGTACGGCTTCAGCTTCGTCCTGGCGCACCAGCTCGACCAGACCGGTTACGGGCAGGTCGGCGCGCTGCTGATGCTGTTCCTCGTCGCGTCGATCCCGGCCTGGGCGATCCAGGCGGTGACCGCGCGGCGGGTGGCCCGCTCCGGGGAGACCGATCCGGCCGCGCTGCGCGAGCTGACCAGTCCGCTGGTGCGCTGGTCACTGCTGGTCGGCGTCGCGGGGACGGTGCTGCTGGCCGGGCTCGCCCCGGCGGTGTCCGCGCTCTTCCCGGCGGTCTCGGCCGGGCAGGTGGCCTGGACCGCGCTGGCCCTGACCCCCAACGCGCTGATCTTCTGCTACCTCGGCATCGCGCAGGGCAGTTCGCGTTTCACCGCGTACACCGTGCTGTTCGTGGGGTTCAACGGGGCGAAGCTGGTGGCTGGAATCGCCGCGGGCGCGGCCGGAGCGGACCCGGGGCTGATCATGGGCGCGATGGCGGCGTCCTGGTTCGCGACCGCGGCGGTGGCCCACTATGCGCTGCGAGATCTTGTGGGCAGGCCGCGCTTCCAGCGCGGGCTCGGATATGTGCGGGAGCTGGGCTCGGCCTCGTGGAGCCTGGGGGCGGTGCTGCTGCTCTCGCTGCTCGACGGCCTGCTGGCGGCGCATTACTTCAGCGGGGACGTGCTCGGGCGGTATCAGGCGGGCGCGATGTTCACCCGGGCGGGCTACTTCGGGCCCCAGTTCGCCGGGATCCTGGCCTACCCGAAGCTGGCGCTGCCCGAGACCCGGCGCAAGGCCCTGCTGTCGGCCGCCGTGCTGTCGGTCGGGATCGGCGCGTTGATCGTGATCGGGACCGCCGCCGCGGCCAATCCGGCGATCCGGGTGGCCTTCGGCGCCAAGTATCTGGACGGGGCCGGTTCCTTCGAACTGGCCTCGGCCGCGTGGCTGTTCGCGCTGGCCGGGGCGACGCAGGCGCTGATCCAGCTGGCGCTGCTGGACGCGGTGGCCAGGCGCTCGGCGGCGATCGGCTGGATCGTGTTCGCGGGCATCGTGGCCGAGACGGTCGTGATCCTCACGGTCGCGCACCACTCCGCGGTCGAGCTGATCGGCACGGCGGCGGTCTGCGGCTCGGCGACCGCGGTGGTGAGCCTGACCGTCACCGCGTTCGCGAAGCACCGGGCGAGCGCGCTGCTGCCGAACCAGCCCGCTTCCGAATACGCCGCGGCGACCTCCTGACGCAAGCGCGCCCTAGGGATTCAGCTCGCGCTGCGGCTGCGCTGTTTGCTCGAACACCGTCTGCTCTAGCACGGCCTCGAGCACTGCGTCCGCGATCGCCTCCGCGCCCGCTCCGGGGGCGGCGACCGTGTAGTGGTTGGTGTCCGGTATCAGCTTCGTGGTCAGGCGCAGGTGGTCGAGGCCTGCGTTGGCCAGGCGCGCGTCGTCGTAGAGGGCCTGCGGCTCGTTGAGGATGCCGCGCTGCGCGTAGAGGAAGGCGATCGGGCATCTCAGTGCCTTGATTGCCAACGTCACCTCAGGGTCGAGCAGTATCTGGCGGCCGTCTTCCCGGATCACCTCCTCC
>NZ_DASZGI010000189.1:0-12036 GCF_035938995.1 Actinocrinis sp. | reverse complement strand
GGCGGGGATCCGGCTGTTCGCGGGCCTGCGCAGCGATCCCTTCTTCGCCGACGTCGAGGGCGCTCTGCACGGATTGAAGTGGACCGAGCACGACGACTTCGCCGACAACGACGTCGACTCCATCGTGCTCGAGGTGCCCTCAGAGCTGCTCGGCTCCGGCGACGTGATCGGAGTGTGGGCCTCGATCAGCCGATACACGGACGGCGTGCTGGAGCAGATGGACCGCGGCGGACACCCGTCCATCAACCCGTTCATCAATTCGGACGGGGAGAAGAACCTCTACAACACTCGGCAGCCCGCCGACGATGTGGCCAACTACCTGGCGCCGTGGTCCAAGGCGCTGGAAAGCGGCGGCTACTCAGCGGAAGAGGCCAGGCAGGCCGCCCTGCAGGTTCTGCCGGACGCCCTGCCCTACGACCGCACCAAGCCCGTCTCCTACCCCAACGGCCGCAAGCTCACCGACGACGTCTACAGCTACCGCTTCCAGTGGCTGACACGCGGCAAGATCTCCCCGACCGGCCTCACCCCGCACGGCGACCTGCTGGCGCACTTCCCGTACCTCGGCCCGCCCAACCCCGACCGCTACTGAGACGGCGCAGACATCGGCCTTCGCGATCGGTGAGGTCAACCTGTGGAGTATCGCGGCCGACAGCCAGAGCCGGGCCGCTGTCCACCTCTAAGTTCCCGCGGAACGACATCACCCATGGCCGGGCCAGGCGGCGCACAGCGTCAGTGGCCTGCGACCACCGCAAGAGAGGAACGTGAGTGAACATCATCAGAGGCAGACAAGCGCATGCACAAGCCGAGCGCGCAGACGACGTTGGTGGAGGCACCCTGGGTCGCCGCGGCGTCCTTGGCGGTCTCGCCGCCCTCCCCGTCCTGTACAGCATCGGGTCAGCCACCCCTGCTCAGGCCGCCACAGCGGCGCAGCCGGGCAGCGTCCCGCAGGCCACGGATGACCTGGTGCGCGGAATGGAGCGGCGGTACAACGCCCCGCTGCTCACTCCGGGAACCTGTCTGGTGCTGCCAGCGGGCATCAAGGCCGTGGCCGTCCAGGACTACTACCACCAGCCGCACACCGCGTCGGCCCAGACCGCATGGCCGAACGTGACGGCAGCTGACGGTACGACGGTCGACGCGTCGGTCGTTCCCGACCGCGGCGCTCCAAGCCGTATCGCGCTCCTGAGCGGGTTCGCCGAGGGCTGGTACGAGCTCAGGCATGCGAGCGGGAGGACCGACCGCGTGACGTGGGATGCCCGCAAGCTCCCGATCCTGTGGCTCTACGGCGAGTACGGCGCCACGGACGAGGCGCCCTTCCACAACCGGTTCTACACGCTGGCGCTGCAGGCGCTCTCCCGCAATCCGTACTCCCACAAGACCTTGGCCAAGTAGGAGCGTCATGTCCCACCACTTTGACTACCCGACAGACGAAACGCTGGACATCAGCGACGCGTACTGCTTTGCCGGGCCCGGCGATCGGCACGGCCCGCGCACGGTATTCGGGATGAACACCTCGCCGTTCGGCGCTCCGACCTGGAACGCCGCGGGCTATTACGAGCTCAAGATCGACACCGACGGCGACTACGTCGAGGACATCACGTTCCGCGCCACCTTCCCGACCGGCTCCGATGGCGTTCAGCACGTGCAAGTGGAGCAGCTCACCGACGCCGCGGCCACCGACCGCACCGCCTCAGGCACCATCATCACCCCGCCCAACGCCCCCATCGGGCAGGTCGTGGAGTGCAGCAACGGGATCAAGCTCTTCGCCGGGCCACGCCTCGACCCGTTCCGCAACTACATCCCCTACCCCGTCACGACGACGAACTGCCTGGCGGCCGGCACCTTCCCCGACTTCGCCTCGCTGGGTCCCGCCCACAATGATTTCGCGAACACCGCCGTCAGGTCCTATGTGCTCGAGGTACCCGTCGCGATCACGGGGCACCGCCGGGTTCACTTCTGGGCGACCACCGCGTACTTCGACACGGGGCACAACATCTGGGTCCAGACTCAGCGCGCCGGCAAGCCCAACATGACCACCTTCTTCGCGTTCGCCACCGGCTCGGCGAAGGTCCCCGACTACAACTCCACCGCCCCCACGATCGATCTCGTGGGCCGGCCCGCCCACCCCGCGACCGCTCCCGCCTCGGGAATCTGGGGTCAGGTGCGCGACAACATCGCGGCGGTCGTCGAGGCCGGCGGAACATACCCCGACTTTCCCCACAGCTTCCCCACCGCACGGGCCTACGGCGCGTGGGCGGCAGACGCGCTGCTTCCGAACGTCATCGGGTTCACTCCCGGCACCGTCGCCCTCTGGGACCCCTGGTGCGACATTCAGAACGGCAAGGGCGTGATCGAGGACATCGCGTCCAACATCATCAAGATGATCGTGAACCAGGACTTCTCCTCGGGGCTCGAGCCGGGGCCGCTCCTGGACTACTTCCCCTACCTCTCCCCGCCGCCGACGCCAGCCGGCTGACCAGGCAGCGGGCACCTCAGCAGACCTGAGATGCGCATCTTCGAGTGCGACAGTCGTCAGAGCGGCCGAGCGGGAAGATCGGGGCGCCGGGCGGGGTCCGTGAGAGTCCCGCAGCCGGACAGGAGCGAGTACCTGCTTGACTAGTTCGTCGTCTGTGGTCGCGGTTGCTCTGCTCAGCCGGCTGGCCAGGCCGCTCAGGACCTGGTCCTGGCCGACATTCACGGGGTGTCGGGGGCGAGGATGAAGATTCCGGCGACCTTCTCGTCGGTGTCGAAGGCGACCCGGGCCTTCATGTCGCCGGCCTCGTAGCGCAGTGGAACGTCGACGACCGTGTGATCGCCGATGCGGCGGACGAACGGCTCGCCCTCGCCGAAGCCTTCGAACGCGCCGACGAGGCCGGCGACGGTGGCCAGGCCGTCGCCGCGGACCTTGTCGGTGAAGGCCTCCAGCACCTGCGCGTTGAAGGACTGCCTGGCTTCGTCCATGCGTCCGTCGAGGACGGCCGTGACGATCTCGATCGCGCGCTCTGCGGCGTCGGCCATGTGCACTGTCTTGTCCATGGGTTCTCCCGTGCGGGGGTCGATGGGCTTGCCGAACCGCTGGAAGGCGGCCTGACGGGTGACTCCGAGCAGGTCTCCGATCTCCTGCCAGGTGTGGCCGGCGTCCCTGCTCTGCTGCACGCACAGCTTGAGCACCTGGTCTGCCAGGTCGTCGACCCCCAGGGCGCGCCGGACCAGGTCGAGGTAGGCGGGCGACGCCAACGGGCTGCCCACCGCTTCGGCCAGGACCGAGGCCTGCTCGGCCAGCCGGGCACTCAGGGCATTGAGGGTTTGGGGAGAATCGGCCATGCGTAAAGGATACCTTTACAGCTCATCGCTGTCAAGGGTTGCTTTACACCTCACGGCGGCGACCTCGGGTTACTGGGAGAGCCGTGGTCTGACTGCGTGAATCTTCCGGCTGGCTGTGCCTTAGAAACCGGGCGTTTCAGTACGCTCTCACCCATGCAGGCAACCATCAAGGGCACGACGCTTCCCGTCCTCGAGATCTCCCTCGGACCAGGCGAATCGGTCATCTCCACACACGGCGAGCTGTCGTGGATGACCCCAACCATCACGCTGTCGCAGACCATGGGCGGCGGGGGCGGCGGCGGACTGTTCGCCGCCGCCAAGCGGGCGCTCGGCGGCGGCAGCTTCTTCCAGACCCGGTACCAGGCGCAGGGCGGCGGCGGCATGGTCGCCTTCGCGACCAAGCTGCCGGGCCAGATCCTGCCCGTGCAGATCAATCCCGGCGCCGGGATGATGGTGCACCGTCACGGGTTCCTCTGTGGCACCCCGGGTGTGAACGCGACCGTCGCGGTGCAGCAGGGCCTGCGGGCGGGGCTGTGGGGCGGCGAGGGCTTTCTGTTGCAGCGCCTTGAGGGGCAGGGCGAGGCGTGGATCGAGCTGTCGGGCGAAGTGATCACCTACACCCTGCAGCCCGGCCAGACCCTTCTTGTGCACCCAGGCCACGTGGGCCTGTTCCAGGAGAGCGTCCGCTTCGAGATCACCCGGCTACAGGGCATCCGCAACATCGCGTTCGGCGAGGACGGGTTCCACCTGGTCTCACTCACCGGGCCCGGCGAGATCTGGCTCCAGTCGATGCCGGTGCCGCTCCTCGCCCACGCGATCGCGCCGTACCTACCGCCGCCCCCGCAGCAGCGCTGAGCACAGCCACAGTACGGGCGCTGAGACGCCGCCTTCCTTATTCACCGACGAAGTCGGAAAGAGTGTGGGGGTGCGGTGTCCTGATCGGCGGGCGGCGCCGATCTCGACCCTCCTGCGCAGTGATGCCGGAAAGCACTGCTGCCCCGTCTGAGGTGCATGAAGACGCCGCGGTGGAGGCGGTGTCGGCGCGCTCGCGCCGCACGCGATTCGGCTAGGGTGGGCACAGCCCAACCGCGGAACCCGACCCGTTCACAGCCCGGAAGGACGGCATGGCCGCCGAGAGCGCACTGAAACTCGCAGTGCTCATCGACGCCGACAACGCCCAGCCCGGCCTGGCCGAAGGGTTGTTGGCGGAAGTCGCGAAATACGGCACGGCGCACGTGAAGCGGGCCTACGGCGACTGGACGAGCACCAGCCTGAAGGGCTGGAAAGAGCAACTGCTCACCCAATCGATCCAGCCGATCCAGCAGTTCGCCTACACGGTCGGCAAGAACGCCACCGACGCGGCGATGGTCATCGACGCGATGGACCTGCTGTATTCCGGACGCTTCGACGGGTTCTGCATCGTCTCCAGCGACAGCGACTTCACCCGCCTCGCGGCACGCATCCGCGAGTCGGGATTGATCGTGTACGGCTTCGGCGAACGCAAGACCCCCAAGCCCTTCGTGGCCGCGTGCGACAAGTTCATCTACACCGAGAACCTCGGCTACGAGCTCGGCGGCGGTGAGGCGGTCGGAACCCCGGCCAAGCCGGTGCCGCGCGCCTCCGCCTCGAAGCTCAAGGCCGACACCAAGCTGGTCCACCAGCTGCGCGCGGCGATGGAGGCCGCCTCCGACGACGACGGCTTCGCCGCGCTGGCCAACGTCGGACACATCGTCACCAAGCAGCAACCGGACTTCGACCCGCGCACCTACGGCTTCGCCAAGCTCAGCGACCTGGTAGCCGCCACCGAGCTGTTCGACGTTCAACGCCGCAGCCCCGGGGACGGAAAGCCGCACGTGATCTACGTACGCGACAAGCGGTACAAGCCCAGCAGCACCGAGACGTAGGTCATCTGTCCTGAGCAGATCTATGGGCGCCACCGCCAGCCCAGTGCAGGCCACGAGCTTCGGCATCCGGACCAACCTATGCCTTTTTGTCACAGCACTGTCTGGACCAGTACTCGGCGGCGGTTGCGATGAGAACGCCGAGGGCGTGTAAAGCCACTCGCTGACCTGTACGTCTGTATAGCAGCCACGGCACGGCGAAGGCATGGGCGACCGCGCGAGCCGCAAGGCTCGAACGACCGGGGCCAGGAACAGCAACCCGTTCCCAGCCCCGGCCCTACAAGCACTGTCGCCAGCGCCTGCGCCCAGCTTTAGTGGAGCGCGATGACGGCGTTGTGATCGCTGCCTGGCATGACCGTCACGCTGAACAAGTGGGTCGAGGAGCTGTAGCTGACCGAGCCGACCGAACCGTCGCTCGCGGTCACCGTCGGTGCGATCGGGGCGTAGCCGTGCACCGTGACCGAGTGCTCGTTGTTCGCAAAGGCGACGGTGGCGTTGACTGTGCCGTTGTCGGACAGGTGCGGAATACGCGTGTCGCCCGTGGAGACGAACTTGCCGGCGTCGCCGAGGAATGCGATACCGGACGGGCCAACCGGCGCGATCTCGTAGTACGAGCCGTTGCTGCCGACCGTGTCGGTGAACGTGCTGCCGGCAGGCACCAGTCGGCCGGCCCCGGTGAAGTAGTTGTACACGTAGGCTTCGCCACTCACCCCGCGGGCGTTCGGGTTGAAGGCGATCGACTGGGTTCCGTTGTTACGCGCATAGGCGAACACGTATGCCTCGCGTAGCCCGTTGTGGGTGGTGTAAGTGCTGGCCACCATCGGCGCGGTCGAGTTCTGTGCGACGGCCGAGTACACGCTGTCCAGCGGCACGATCGGAACGTCCGGCTTGACGATCACGCCGTCCGCGCGCACCGACTCGAGCAGGTTCGACGCGCTCTCCGCGCCGATCGCGTCACCGACCCCGACCATGCCGCTCGAGAGGGTGGACAGCAGCAGGTTCTGGGTCTCGGTGCTCATGAACACGTCGGTCCACGGGTACTCGCCCAACGCGCTGGCCAGGCGCGAATCGAACAGGAACCCGTCCCACTTGGACCGGTCGAACCGGTCGTTGCTCACGCGGGTGGTCTGCGCGTTCTGATACTGCGTGCTCTGCAGGTAGTTCCACGGCAGCGGCATGCAGTACTGAAGAGTGAGGCCGTTTGCCGAGGCCGAGCTCGCCATGTTGCCCATGAACGCGCTCGGGTCGGTCAGGTTGTAGTTCGGCTGCGCGTACTCCGAGAGCCAGTCCTGCTCGTAGGTGACCACGCCGGCGCTCTTGAGATAGGTCATCGTGCTGTTCCAGAACGCCGGATCGGTCGAGACGTTGTTCGACATCTGATACTGCTGCCGGTACGGGCTGGAGGGGTCGATCCACCGCGCGTGGGTGACCAGTGGCAGACCGAGCTGCTGCTGGAATGCCGCGAGCCCGTTGGGGAACAGTGCCGGCGCCGAGCGATAGACGTACTCCCCGCCGCGGTCCGTGCCGTTGCCCTGCCACGAGTCCGACGACCCCTTCGGATACCACCAGCTGTCCAACTGCATGTAGCCGAGCGGCACACCCTTGCTCGCGAAGTCATTGGCGACGGACTGCAGCGTGCCCTGGTACCCCAGTGAGGAGTTGTAGTTGTAGTAGTAGGTGGCGCCGTTGTCGGTCCAGTAACCCAGCTTATTGAGGGTGCTGTTGGCGTTGTTCGCGATCGGGTGCTTGCCGCCCAGCGCCATCAGCGCGCTACCCCACGTGCCGTACGTGGTGTTGATGCCGCTGCCGAGCGCCAGGATCGTGCGGTGGGTGAACCCGGCCGGCAGTGTCGAGACGCTCGCCGCGATCCCGGCGGAGACGGTGCCGGTGGTGCTGCGCGTCAGGTTTGCGACGCCGAAATTGTCCGCCGCCGACACCAGATAGCTGTGCCCCTGGCCGTCGAAGCCCACTTGCGGGCTATCGTGTGCCGGCGTGCCGCCGAACTGGTAGTACGAGAATGCCGTGTCCTGGAACGACTCCAAGTACGGCAACCCGGGTGTGGAGAAGGAGGGGAACGGGGTTCCGGCCGACGCCGAGTTCGCCGCCGACGATTGAGTTGTCGAGCCGAACAGCACGATCGGTGCGTTCTGGTACACCCGGATGCTCGCGGCGCGGTGAACGCTGTCCGTGTAGGAGAAGTCAACTTCCTGGTACGCGCCGATCGCGTCCGTACCGGACGTGGTGCTCTGGCTCGTCACAGCGTGGCCGACGGTTCCGGAGAAGGTCCAGGACGCGGGCTGCTGGGTCTGGATCTGGTAACTGCCGTCGGAGTTCACGCTCGCCGTGATTCCTGACCCGGTGACCGCGACGTGCGGTGTCACGGCGTACGCGCTGCTCTCAGCCAACCCGAGGCCGACGAGCAGCGCGAGGGTCGTGGGCGCGGCGATCCGAGCACGGCCGCGCCTGCTGCGCAGGTTGGGTGTCAGCGTTCGATTCCTCATTGTGGGACTGCTCCCATCTGTGATGATCAGTGGCCACCGGGCACGCGGCGCATCACGACGCCGTGTCCGGAGACGCTGGCGCCGCTGCCGGCGGTGGTGTGTACGGCTCCGTCATGCTGGGATGAGGAGAAAAATGATCAGGGGTCTGTCACACCGACCTTGGGGCCGGCGTAGGACTCGTGGCTATGGCACGCTCTCACGCCAAGGATTCCGAGGCTCGCTACCTGCGCCGGCCATGCGCAGGACATTGCCATGCGCGGCAGCCAGTGACTATGAAGACTATGAACCATGACATTCTGACGGCGCGTACCGACCAAGCGTCAGTACTTCTTCACATCCGCACATCCTTGGGCGAGTGAGCGTGGGTACGGGCGGCGAGCCGAGGCTTCCAAGCTGCCCATGCCATAGCGCAACCGCGTGCTCGATGCTGAAGCAGGCTCCCCAGCGTGTCAACGAAATGAACAAATGAGTCCGGAAAGTTCGGATTGTCCACCGAATTGCCGTCGAATAATGACAAGTGCCCGACGCTGGCCGTCCCGTCTGAGCTCCTCTAGGACCCACGCGGTGACTGGACGTGGGACGCCGTTTTGTTCAACGCTTGCCGCTTCGAGGACCGCGATGTACACATCCGGTGTGCAAACACCCACCTCGGCCACCCGGACCGGGAACCGGGATCGGGTCATCCAACTGCTGCGCACGCGCGGCGCCTTAACCCGGGCCGATCTCGCCCGGCTGCTCGACTGCTCCCGGGCCACGGTCTCCAACGTCGTCGCCGCGCTGCACTACGACGGGTTGGTCGTCGAGACCGAAGCCCATGACACCGGCGTGCGGCCGCGCCAAGGCCGCCCCGGCGCCCTGCTGACTCTCAACCCCTCCGCCGGAGCCGCGGTCGGGATCGACTTCGGGCACACCCACGTGCGCGTGGTCGTCGCCAATCTCGCGCACACGGTGGTGTCGGAGAGCAGCCGACCCTTGATGCGCGACCACGACGCGCGCCAAACGCTGCAGATCGCGGCCGCCATGACCGAGGACGCGCTGAACGCCGCGGGCGTGCCGCGCGCCAAGGTGATCGGCGTCGGTGCAGGCCTGCCCGGACCGGTCGACAAACGCACCGGCACGGTCGGCTCCTCCAGCATCGCCCCCAGCTGGGTGGGTCTGCGCCCGGCCGACGAACTCGGCGCCAGGCTCGGCCTGCCCGTGCTCATCGACAACGTGGGCAACCTCGGCGCCCTGGCCGAGGTCACCTGGGGCGCCGGACAAGGTGCCGACGTCGCCGTCTACATCAAGATCGGCACCGGGGTCGGTGCCGGCTTCGTCATCGACGGCCGGCTTTTCCGCGGCTCCTGCGGCACCGCGGCCGAGTTCGGCCATATGACCGTCGATCCCGCGGGCCAGATCTGCCGCTGTGGCAACCGCGGCTGCCTGGAGACCTACGTCAGCCTCCCGGCGCTGCTCGACCAGCTGCGCGCCCACTACGGCGCCGACCGCGCCGCGCACGACGTGGTCACCCTCGCGCTCGCCGGGGACCGCGCCTGCGCCCGCGTGCTCGCCGACGCCGGGCAGCGCATCGGCGCGGCCACCGCGATCATCTGCAATCTGCTCAACCCCGACCGGGTGATCGTCGGCGGGGAGCTGGCCGCCGCGTACGACATCCTGCTGCCGCCCCTGCGCGCCGCCCTCGAACGCGACGCGCTGCCCTTCGCCGGCGGCCATGTGACCCTGTGCAAAGGCCTGCTCGGAGACCGCGCCGTCGCGCTCGGCGCCGTTGCGACCGTGCTGCACGCCACGACGCGCCTCGGCAACCCGGCTCGGCCGACCGCGCCGAGCCTGCTCTGAACCGCCGCAAACCTCTGACCGGCCGCTGTCGCAGCGATGTGGCCAGGCGACACCCCTGAGCAGCACACGGACAAACGCCCACGACGTCCCGCACCCAGAAGATCAATATCTCCCTCACGACGGGCAACGGGGTCCCGCAACTGCGCGCCGGACTCGTCGGCAGCGGATGTCAAACGCGGCCTTGACGCTTGCTGAGCGCGGTGCGTTAATGGGGCATTACAACGTTGAATAAGCCTTACCCACACTGCGATCGCGCCCATCGGTCGCTCAAAATCAGTATTCGATATCGCGAACACGGGCCTGTCTCCCCACAGCGGTCCCGTGCTCGAATCAGGCTGCTGAATGCGCGGTTTCCATCAAGTATCGGCTGGTGGAGGGCGTAACACGGCAGTCCGGCGGCGCGCCCAGGCAACTGGTGCCGGCTCCCGCCACTCAGCACACAGCGCGGGATCCGTCGGTATCCGGCCTCTGACCATTCCCGCGCCGGCTCGGGCCGCCACTTCGCTGCCCGAGCGTCACCCCAGGCATATCTCGCGATTCCAACGTTATTTCGGAGGGGCCATGCGTACACCGGTCGCGTCCGTCCTAGGCGGGAGGCGCGCGTCGACGCGTCGCCGCGGTGCGGTCGCCCTCGTCGTGGCCGTGGTCCTTGCAGTCTCCGGCACCGCGGCCGGAGCAGTGCCAGTCTCCCGCGGTGCCGCCCTCTCGAGCGCAGTCGTAGACGGTAACGCACGGTTCGAAGTACTGACGCCCACGCTGATCCGGCTGGAGTACGCCGGTGACGGCCGCTTCCAGGACAGCACCACGTTCAACGTCGTCAATCGGAACTTTCCGGTGCCGGCGTTCACGACCGACGTGGCGAGCGGGTACCGGGAGATCCATACCGCCGATCTGACCCTGCGTTACCGCGAGGGCAGCGGGCCGTTCACCAGCGCCAACACCTCGGTCCAGCTGGTGACCACCTCGATCACCGCCGCCCCGGAATTCCCGTCCTACTGCGTGTTCGGCACGGCCTGCCAGGCGGAGGACGGCCAGCTGGGCGGCTCGGCGGCCACGGCCTACGACCACGTGAACTACACCGGATCCGGATTCCTCGCCGGCTTCAGCTCCACCGGCAGTTCCCTGACCCAGGCCGTCTCCGCGATCCCGTCGGCCGGGTCGTACCAGCTCTCCGTGCGGTACGCGAACGCCACCGGCGGAGACGGCCTGACGGAGACACGGACCTTGTCCACGAGCGTCGACGGCTCCGCCGGGCCGAGACTGTCGCTGCCCGTCACCGGATCGTGGGACACATGGTCGACCGCGTCGGTGACCATCCCACTGAGCGCCGGTACGCACACGATCGGCATCACCCAGACCGCCAGCGACTCGGGCAACGTCAATCTGGACAGCATCGCGGTCACCCCGACCGGCGCCTCCTACCCCGCCTACACCGACCCGCTACTGAGCACCGGCTACGGGGCGGGCCCCAGCGACGTCCTCGGCGGCTGGGACCGTGCACTGGACAACCCGGACGTGATACCCATGCCCGAACACCCCGGCCTGCTCGACCGGGACGGCTGGTATCTCCTGGACGACACGCGTACCGCACTGCTCAATGCCGACAAGACAGTGACCGACCGGCCCACGCACGGCGCCCAGCCGTATCAGGACGGCTACTTCTTCGGCTATGGCCAGAACTACAAACAGGGTCTAGCTGACCTCAATGCATTGACCGGTAGCACGAACTTGCTGCCGCAGTCGGCCTATGGCGTGTGGTACTCCCGCTACTACGCCTACACCACCGCCGACTACGAGAACACCCTGCTGCCCACGTTCCGCAGCACGTTCACGCCGATCGACTGGCTGGTCGTGGACACCGACTGGAAGTCGCCGTCGCAGTGGAACGGCTGGAACTGGAATCCCGCGCTGTTCCCCGACCCGCAGGGGTTCCTGAACTGGACGAAGACTCAGGGCCTTTCGGTCGCGCTGAACATCCACACCTCGATCGCGGGCAACGACCCCAAGTTCGCCGCCGCGAACGCCCAAGCCGGGGGGCTGACCCCGGGCGCGGGCGCCGGAAACTACATATTCGACTGGTCCAAGCCGGCGCAGCTCGCAGCGTACTTCAACCTGCACCAGCCCTTCGAGCAGCAGGGCGTGCGCGAGTGGTGGCTGGACTACTGCTGCGACCCCTCGACCGCGTCCGACCAGCAGGTCGCGTCGGACAACTTCATCAACCAGGCGTATGCGAACGACGCCGCGGCCCGGGGCCTGCGCGGCTTCGCCTTCAGCCGCATCGGCAGCTCGCAGCAGGCCGACAAGCACGGCAACTACCCAGTCGGGCCGTGGTCGGAACGGCGCAACACGATGCAGTTCACCGGTGACACGCCCGCGACCTGGCCCATGCTCGCCTTCGAGGCCAGATTCGCGCCGGACGAGGCCGCGGCGGGTCTGAGCAACATCAGCAACGACATCGGCAGCTTCCACGGCGG
>NZ_DASZGI010000188.1:0-7149 GCF_035938995.1 Actinocrinis sp. | reverse complement strand
GGAGCCGAAGCCGCCACGAAGTTCACGATGTCGCCGAGGGTGCGCAACTCAGCAAGCTGCTCCGGACCGGCATCCACACCGCCCGGGAACCGCTCCTGAAGTTCGCCCATGATCTCAACACGCTTGATCGAGTCGATCCCGAGATCGGCCTCGATGTCCATGCCCAGATCCAGCATCTCCGCCGGATAACCCGTCTTCGCCGCCACGACGTCCAGCAGAGCAGCCTCGACCGCGCTCGCCGCAGGACCGGCAGAAGCCGCAGGCGCAGCAGCAGCGGGCGCCGGAGCGGACGCGGCCGGAGCCGGTGCGGGCGCCACCACCGGAGCCGGAGCGGGAGCAGGGGCCGTCTTAACAGCCAGGGCGACCGGCGCCGGGGTAGCGGCCGGAGCGGAGACAACCGGCTTAGGGGCGGCCGGAGCCGCCACCGCTGCGGCGACGGGAATCGGGGCCGGGGCGGGCGTCGGAGCCGCTGCCGGAGCCGGGGCGATGGGCGCGGGAGCAGCGACCAAGGCAGGCGCCGGAGCCGGGGCGAGCTGCGCCGGAGCAGCGGCAGGCAGCGCGGCGGGAGCGGCTGCCACGATCGGGGCATTGGCGGACGCCGGTGCGGCCGAAACCTCGACGGTGCCGGTGATCTGCGTCCGGGAGGGGATCGGCGATGCGGACACCCGCACGATCGGCGCGGCGCCCAGCTCGATGCCGGCCAGGTCGCGCAGGACCTCGTTGGCGCGCAGGTGGGTGCGGCTGATCGCGATCGCGTGGTCCTTTACCACGGTCACGCCCTCGATCACGTCCTCGAGCCGTCCCTGCTCCTCGGCCCGCTCCAGCAGCTCGACCAGCCGCTGCGCGCTTTCGAGCTGGCCCTCGAGGTAGTCCTCGTGCAGCTGCAGGTGGTCCGCGATCAGATCGGTCAGCCGGTCGTCATAGGGCTGAGCCGCGGGCTCGGGCTCGCTCCCGGCGTTCATGGATCCCTCCTGCGGGATGTTGACGGAGGCCCGCGGGATCGGTGCGGGCGCGGCGGTCACGACCGCCGGAGGTTGCGGCGTCGGCAGCGCTGACGGCGCGACGGGTGCGGCGGGTGCGGCGGCCACCGGCTTAGGGGCGGGCGTCGGCACCGGTGCAGCGGCGACGGGCCTTGGAGCGAGCGCCGCCGGTGCGGCGGGCGTAGCAGCGATCAGCGCCGGGGCGGGTGCCGGAGCAGTAGGCGCCGGGGCCGTCTTAACAGCCACAGCGGTCGGAGCAGGAGCAACGACCGGTGCCGGGGCGGGCACCACCGATGCGGCGGGCGCAGCAACGACCGGTGCCGATACCAGTGCTGCTGCCGGGACGGGCACTGCCGCGGGAGCCGGCTTCGGGACCCGGTAGCCGTTCTCGATCGCGTTCCGGTACGCGGCCTTGCGCGAGTCGGAGACGTGGTTGATGCCGTTGAGCAGGACCGCCATCCCCTTTGTGGGAGGGGCAACCTGCTCCGGGGCCACGTAACGGTCGGTCAGGGCGAGCGGCAGGCCGAGCACGGCCAGCTGCGCCACGCCCCGCTTGAGCGCCGTGTCCGCGTCGCGTCCCGGCCCGGCGTCGAGCTGGACCGCGGTGTGCGCGCGGGCGCCGAGGATGCTGTGCACCAGGCTGGTGAGCACGCCCTTGGGCCCGAACTCGACGAACGTCCGGATGCCGGCGGCGTACATCTCCTCGACCCGGTCGGCGAAGTTCACCGGGTTGATCAGCTGCTCGGTCAGTACCCTGCGATTGTTGGCGAGGTCCGCGCTGTAGGCCGCACCCGGGGTGTTGGCGTACACCGGGGCGCCGGGCTGCCGGATCTGCACCGCGTTGACGTGGCCGCGGAAGGCCTCGACCGCGTGCCCGACGAAGGGTGTGTGGAAGGCGGCCGACACCGGCAGCCGGGTGGCCTTCACGCCTGCTGCCTTTGCTGCCGCGACCAGCGCGTCCACGGCCGCGGTGGCGCCCCCGACAACGATCTGGTCGGCGGCGTTCCGGTTGCACACGACCAGACCCGGGTGCGCGGCCAGCAGTTCGGCGACCCGCTGCTCGGGCGCGTTCACCGCCGCCATGGTCCCGGTGTCGGAGTTCGCGTCGGCGGGCGGAGCCATGGCCGCACCGCGTGCGCGGGCCAGCGCGAAGTAGTCGTCGTCGGCCAGGGCGCCCGACGCCCACAGCGCGGTCAGTTCACCGAAGCTGTGGCCGAGGTAGCCGTCCGCAGCGAAGCCGAGCTCGCGCAGATAAGAGAACTGACCCGCGGACAGCGCGCCGATCGCGGGCTGCGCGTATTCGGTCCGGCGCAGCGACTCCTCCTGCGCGTTGCGCGCCGCCGCGTCGAACACCGGCGGCGGGAAGGCGACTCGGGACAGCGGCGTGGCCCCGGCGAACTGCCGGTTCGCCCGGTCGAAGGCGGACCGCAACGGCGGAAGGGCGAGCACCGCCGCCGCGCCGAGGTTGACGTACTGGCTGCCCTGTCCGGCGAACAGCGCGCCGATCTTGCCCATATCGCCCGCAGCGCTGCGGAAGTAGACACCCTTCGGGTGCGCCCACGATGTCGCGCTCGGGTTCGCCTTCAGCTCCTGAGCGGCCAGGTCGCGAAGTTCGGCAGCTTCCTCGGCCGTGCGTGCCGCGAAAGCGACCCGCGCGTGGTCGGCCGGAGCCGGCTCGGTCGCCGGAGCCGTGCCGTCGGCCAGTTGGGCGGCCAGCGCCGCCTGGTCCGGCGCGTGCCACAGCTGGACCTTCGCCACCGGGAACAGGACCTGCAGGTCGTCGCCGTCGCCGTGCTCCTGCATCACGATGTGGAAGTTGGTGCCGCCGAAGCCGAAGGAGGAGCACGCCGCGCGGCGCTCTTCCCGGTTGGGGTCCCGGATCCACGGCCGCGACTCGCTGTTGACGTAGAACGGGCTGTTGGCGAAGTCGACCGCGGGGTTCGGCTCGTCCACGTTGATGGTCGGCGGCAGCAGCTTGTGGTGCAGCGCGAGCGACAGCTTGATCAGCCCGGCCGCGCCGGCCGCCGCCTTCGTGTGCCCGATCTGCGACTTCACGCTGCCGATCGCGGCGTAGTTCTTGGCCGAGGTGGACTCGGACACCACCGCCGCGAGCGCGGACAGCTCCGTCGCGTCGCCGACCGCCGTGCCGGTGCCGTGCGCCTCGAACAGCTCGACCGTCTCGGGCGAGCAGTCGGCGTCCTCGTACGCGCGGCGCAGCGCGACCATCTGCCCTTCCTTGCGGGGGGCGTAGATGGACTTGAACCGGCCGTCGCTGGACGTGCCGATGCCGCGGATCACCGCGTAGATCTGGTTGCCGTCGCGTTCGGCGTCGGCGAGCCGGCGCAGCGCCAGCATGCCGATGCCCTCGCCGATCAGCGTCCCGTCGGCGTCCTTGTCGAACGGCCGGATCCGGCCGGTCTTGGAGAACGCCGGGGTCTTGCTGAAGCACAGGAACATGAAGATCGTGTTCTCGGCGTCGCAGCCACCCGCGATCATCGTGTCGGACCGGCCCTCGAGCAGCTCGCTGACCGCCGCCTTGACCGCGCCGAGCGAGCTGGCGCAGGCCGCGTCGATCGTCATGTTGGTGCCGCCGAGGTCGAGCCGGTTGGCGACCCGGCCGGCGACCACGTTGCCGAGCATGCCGGGGAAGGAGTTCTCCTCCCACGGCGCGAACGCCAGCTTGAACTTCTCCGCGATCTGCTCCGCGTCCTCGTCCGACAGCCCGCAGCTGCGCACGACCTCCTTGAGCACGGGGGTCTGCAGGCGGGCGGACAGCGGCTGGGTGAGCTGGTTGGCGCCGGTGACCCCGAGGATTACACCGGTGCGCGAGGCGTCGTACCATGGCCGGTCGGCGTTGGCGTCGCGCAGCACGTCGCGCGCGACGACCAGGCTCAGCAGCTGCAGCACGTCGGTGACGTCGAGCTGGTTCGGCGGCAGGCCGAACTCCAGCGGGTTGAAGGGCACCGGCGGAATGAAGCCGCCCCGCTTGGAGTACGTCTTGTCCGGCGCGTGCGGGTCGGGATCGTAGTGCTCTGAGACATCCCAGTGGGTCGCGGGGACGTCCTCGATGCAGTCGGCCGCCGCGACCACGTTGCCCCAGAACTCACGCAGGTCCCGGGACCTGGGGTAGAGCGCGGACAGCCCGACGATGGCGATGGGATCGCGGGCGAGCCTTCTGTCGAGGTCAGATTGCTGCGAAGCGTTCACGTCGGGGCTCTCTCAATCGGTGGGGCGGGCAAGCGCGGCCCGACTCGGGCGAGGACGGCCTAGGGGCGGGTTCCCGCCGGGGCGGGATTCAGGACGCCCGCGATCTGGGCGGTGGCGTCCGGCCGGGTGAGCATCGTGTAGTGGTCGCCCGGGCAGCGGCGCAGGCTCAGGCCGTGGGCCGCGAGCGGCTCCCAGCCGAGCGTGGGGTCGTCCGGGATCAGGCCGCGCTCCGCGCTGATGAGCGTCAGCGGGAGGACGGCGGGTCGGGCCTGGTACGGGTCGGTGAGCCGGTTGTTGCGCAGCAGCCCGTCCACGTAGGTGCTGTAGAGCTTGCGCAGACCGGGCGGCGCGGTGTCTGCCGGCAGCGCCCCCGCGGCGATCGCGGCCTCGAGCACGAGCGCGAGCCCGTTCTCGGTGTCGCAGCCGAAGAGCCGGTTGTAGTCGAGCGGGATCGCGCGGTTCCGCTTGGCGCCCAGATACATGGCGAACCAGTCGAGCAGGAGGTCCGGCTGCAACGCGTCGTCAGGCTGCTTGTACGCCTCGGTCGGCGCGATGCTGTCCAGCAGCACGAGCCGCTCGGGGCG
Source organism: Actinocrinis sp. (assembly GCF_035938995.1). Lineage (GTDB taxonomy): Bacteria > Actinomycetota > Actinomycetes > Streptomycetales > Catenulisporaceae > DASZGI01. Next base: position 2,378 of record NZ_DASZGI010000188.1, on the reverse strand, counting down.
CAGGCCCGGGTCGAGCTGCTCGACCATCGCGTGCGCCACGACGCCGCCGAACGACCAGCCGGCCAGCACGACCGGGCCGTCCTCGTGCGCGTTCTCCAGGTGCCCGCGCAGCTGGTCGGCCAGTTCTTCCAGCGTCGCCTCGGCCCGGCCGCCGGTGAGGGCGGCCTCCCAGTACTCGGGCAGCGCGCCGAGGTCGAGCACGGTCAGGCCCAGACCGCCGGACATCGCGGCAGCGATGCCGCCGCGATGCACATCGGCCGGCAGCGCGCCGGGGTGGACGAGGTAAGCCATGCCGTGGCCTGGCTCCGCGGGCTTGAGGCACTGCGCCGCGGAAGGCTTCTTCCTAAGCTGAGGTGGCACGCTGCGCGCACTCCTCAGCGATGTATGCGGCCAGCTCCTTGATGGTGGGGTGGTACCACAGGGCCGTGGTCCCCAGTTCAAAGCCGAGCCAGCTCTCCATCTCGCCGGCGAGGATCAGCGCCTCGGTCGAGTCGAGGTCCAGCTCGTCGAAGTACTGCTCGGGGGTCACCTGGCCGGGCTCCACACCGAGCCGGCCGGCGATCTTCTCGATCAGCCACTGTTCGGCCTCGGTCGCCGTCACTACCGCCATTGTCGCGTCCTTTCCCTGATCACAGTCCTGGCTCGGACCTGTGCTTGATTCCCGTCGGCCGGCGTGGCCGCCGCGACGGGCGCGGTCCGGGCGACTCTCGGGGAGCGCCGGGCGACCCCGGGATGCGCCGGCGTACCGGGCGTCGGAAGCAGGGCACTGATCAGGGTCCCCGCGGCTGCCGGGTCCCCGGCCCCGAAACGATGCGCACGCCGAGGTCCGCCGCCTCGTGCCGGTCGGCACACCGCCGCGCCGCTCAAAAGAGCGGAGGGCAGGGTGTCGCACGGCGTTCCAGCGGCGCATCTCATGCTTGGTGTGCGGGCCAGTGCGCCGCTTGCGCGCGCCCAAAGCCCTGTCACTGCAGGGTCTGAGGAGGCGCACGGCGGGGTCGCACCACACCTCGCGCGGCGGCGAATTCCCAGGCCGCGGGGCCGCGGCGGATGATCCACCGGCCCGCCGCGCACGGGTCGCGGCGAGCCGCCCGACTGTCCACACATTGTCAACCGGGTTGATTCGGCGGCAAAACTCTTGTATACGGACGCATATCATCTCGGCCCTCGGCGCAAGCCCTGCTTAAGCAGACGAACCGAGGCTGACGGCAAATCGCCTGGACGCCCGCGTGCGCCGGCTCCGACGCATGAAGCGGCGCCCCGGCGGGGTCGCACCGGGGCGGATGCCGGATCGGTGCGCCGACCGGGGAAGGGCACGGGATGGCAATGGAAGACTTCGACGACTTCCTCGCGCTGGTGCGGGACGAACTCGGCCTGCCGGTGGAGTCGGACGACGCGGGCGTGCGGCTGGACCAGATCCCCGGGTGGGACTCGGTCCAGCTGCTGTGGCTCGTCAGCGCGGTGGAGCGGATCGCCGGTCGTCGGCTGTCCCTGCCGGACGTGCTCGCGGCGTCCAGCCTCGAGGGGATCTACCGTCTGGCCGCGGCGTCGTGAGCGCGCGCACCGCCCCGATCGCCCGGCAGCGCCGGCACACCCTCGCGTTCCTGGAGGAGATCCGGTCCGTCTCCCCGGTCTTCCTGAGTACGGATGTGGACATGACCCGGGTGACCGGGCACCGTGCAGCCATGCTCGCGCAGGGGCGCAGGTATTCGCTGGTCAGCTACGTCCTATACGCCGCCGCCCGCGTCGTGCACGAGCATCCAGAGGCGAACAGCGCGCTGGTCGGCAAGTTGCGCCCCCGGCTCGTGCAGTCGCCGTCCGCGCACGGAAAGCTCACCCTCGACAAGACGCTGGACGGCCACCGCATCGTGCTGACCGCGGTCCTGCCCGATCTGCAGCGCGCGAGCCTCGACGAGATCCAGCAGTCGGTCGACCAGTACCGCACGCTCGACCCCGCCGTCGCCGCTCAGTTCGCGCCGGTGCGCGCGCTACACCGGCTGCCGCGCGCGATCGGCCGCCTGGCGTTTCGCGCCGCGGCCCGGTCGGCGGGCCGTCGCACCTCGGTGTTCGGGACCTTCGCGGTGACGTCGCTGGGACACGGCGCGGTCGACGACTTCTACTCGGTCGGCGGCACCACCGTCACTCTCGGAGTCGGCCGGTGTACGGATCGGCCGGTGGTGCGCGGCGGGCAGATCCAGGTGGCGCCGGTCCTGAGGCTGAGCCTGACGTTCGACCACCGGGTCATCGACGGCGCGGAGGCGGCCGACGTGCTCGGCGACCTCGTGGCCCAGCTCGAAGGGTTCTCCGGTGCGTCGCCGTCGCCCGACCACCCGATCGCCCGGGTCGCCGCCGAGGAGCGGGCAGCGGGGTGACCGGCGCGC
>NZ_DASZGI010000187.1:0-3830 GCF_035938995.1 Actinocrinis sp. | reverse complement strand
CCGGCGGCGATGACCAGGTCCTCGGGCCGCAGGCCGATCACCACCCGGTCGCCCGTCAGCGCTTCGCGCTGCTTGGGCCCGATCTCGATGCGCTGGCCGCCGAACAGGGCGGTCTCCTCCTCGACCGGTGCTTCGACCAGGTTCATCGGCGGGGAGCCGACGAACTGGGCGACCGCGACCGTCTCGGGCCGCTCGAAGACCGTCGCGGGCGGCCCGGTCTGCTGGAGCGTCCCACGATCGAGCATGGCCACCTGGTCGGCGAATACCCAGGCGTCGGTGGTGCTGCACGTGGCGTAGAGCATGGTGATGCCGAGTTCACGCTGGAGGGCGGCGATGGGGGTGCTGGCGCGCATCACGAAAGGCACCCCGGAGCCGGCGAGCGGTTCGTCGAGGCACACGACCCGGGGCTTGTTCACGATCGCGCGCGCGATCGTGACGCGCTGGCGCAGGTCGTGGTCCAGCTCGTCGGGGCGCGCTGTGAGGTGTCCGGTCACACCGCACTGCTCGGCGGCCTGCTCCACCCGCGAGCGCACGGCCCGCGCGGAGACCTTGCGCATCGTCAGCGGAATGGCGATGTTGTCGAACACCGTCAGGTGCGGGAAGAGCGCGAAACCCTGGAAGATCATGGATACGCCGCGCTTGTCGGGAGGCAGCCGGCTGACATCGGCGCCGTCGATCAGCAGTCCGCCCCGGTCGATCGGCTCCAGGCCGGCCAGCATCCGCAGCAGCGTCGACTTCCCGCTGCCCGACGGGCCCGCCACGACCGTCAGCTCGCCGTCGAGGATCTCCAGATTCACCGCGTCGACGGCGGGCTTCCACATGCCGCGGTACAGACGCGTGGCGTCGACGAAACGGATCTCGGCCACGATCTATTCGGCTCCTGATTCAGCTTGCGTTCTCTTGCCTGGTGTGGACGGGGCTCCCGGGCCGGAGGCGGATCGACCCGGGAGCGGTCCCGGTCCCCCTACCCCTTGACCGATCCGGCCAGCAGGCCCTGCACGAAGTATCTCTGGAACGAGAAGAACACCAGCAAAGGCACCGCCATCGCCAGGAAGGCTCCGGGCGCGAGGATGTCGATGTTGCTGCCGAACTGCCGCATCTGCGACTGGAGGGCCACGGTCAGCGGCTGCGTGCTGGGGCTGGAGAAGACCAGCGCGACCAGCAGGTCGTTCCAGACCCACAGGAACTGGAAGATGGCGAGCGACGCGATCGCCGGCTTGCCGAGCGGGAGGATGACCCGCCGGAAGATCACCCATTCGGAGCCGCCCTCCATCCGGGCCGCCTCCAGCAACTCGCGCGGGATCGACGCGAAGAAGTTGCGCAGCATGAACACCGCGAACGGCAGGCCGAAGCCCACGTGGAAGAGCACCACGCCGGTGATCGAGCCGAACAGGTGCACGTCCCGGTACATCTTCGCCACCGGGATCAGCGCGACCTGGACGGGCACGACCATCAGCCCCACGACGGCGACGAAGGCCCAGTCCCGGCCCGGGAAATCGATCCAGGCGAAGGCGTGCGCCGCGAACGCCGCGATCACCACGACCAGCACCGTGGCGGGCACCGTGATCAACACGCTGTTGATCAGAGCCTGCACTATGCCTTGGTTGTGGAACAGATTGGCGTAGTCGGAGAGGGTCAGCTGGGCCGGCTTGGTGAAGACCGTCCACCAGCCGCTGCCGCTGATGTTGTCGGCCGAGCGGAACGACGAGACGAACAGTCCGAGCGCCGGGACCAGCCAGAACACGCCGACCAGCAATGCGACGATCTGCAGGGCCCCGCTGCTCAGCCGCTGCGAGATGACGGCCGCCAAGCGCCTGGGCCTCGGCGCGCCGGCGGCACGGTAGCGGTCGGTCCTGATGGACCGGTGCCGCGTGAGCTGGGTGATGGTCACTGGGCCACCTCCTCGCGCTTGGTGGAAAAGATGGCCCACAACGTCCGGACCAGGCCTTCCGATTCGAGGCCGGCGCCCCAGACGACGCACGGCCGGCCGAGCACCTTGACGGCGAGTTTCGCGTCGTCCTGACTGCGATACGGGTCGGGCAGCAGGATGCCCTGATCGGTGATCTGCACGTACAGCACCGGGCGGGACGGCTCCTGCAGGGACAGCCCGAGCCGCAGCTTTCCGGTCGGCTCGTTCCTCTCGTTCCACGTCGCCAGCGCGGTCACCGTGGAGGACACCGGGGAGGTGAGCTCGCCGAGCCCCCAGTCCCGCAGCGACCTCTCCGCGTAGCCGCCGGCCTCGCCGGGAGCGGAGAACTCCCAGACGGCCGACCGTCCGGGCGCGCCCAGGCCCGGCGGTGTGTCCGGATCCTTATCCATCGCGGGCCTCCGCGCCTTTCGCTTGTTTCCCTTGGGCCAATATTTCTTCGCGGTCACTTGCCGCTCCGTTCGCGGCGAAGCCGCCGGACGTTGAAGTACAGCGCGGGCAGGACCAGGACGTAGAGGAACACCCCGATCGCGCTGGCAAGGCCCTGATCATTGGCGCCGCCGAACGAGACGCTCCACATCTCCACCGCGAGCACGTTCGCGTTCGGGAGGGTCGAGCCCGGCGCGATGACGAACACCAGGTCGAACACCTTCAGCACGTTGATGACGAGGGTCACCAGGACGGTCAGCAGCACCGGAGCGAGCAGCGGGACGGTCACCTTGCGGAAGATCTGCCATTCCGACGCCCCGTCCACGCGCGCGGACTCCTGCAGTTCGCGCGGCACCCCGCTCAGGCCCGCGGCGATCAGCACCATGGCGAAGCCGGACCAGATCCACAGGTAGGCGGCGATGATCGCGGGGGTCACCAGGCTCGGCCCCAGCCAGGACACGCCGTTGTAGGGCTGCGCGAAGTTGCCCGCCGGCAGTTCGAGCCGGTACTGGCCGGGAGACAGACCGCTGATGGCGAAGGTGCCGTCGGCGGTCGTGGTGGCGCTGCCGACCACCTGGGTGCCTTCGACGGCCTGCACGTTGATCCCGGACATGCCCTTCTTGCCGTGGTCGAGGTGACCGGGCGTGCCGCCGCCGCCGTAGACGAGGTCGAGCCAGACGGTTCCGGTGATCTCGCCGGGTTTCGCGGCCGCCGGCGCGGCCTGCGCGGCGTTCGCCGGCAGCGAGGTGACCGCGTATCCGACCAGGGGCAGCTGCGCGGTCGAACCCGGGGCGAAAGCCTGCGTGGTCGTGAACGATCCGCCGGACGCGCCGAAGGTGCCGTCCACCCTGGGATGAGCGCCCGGGTACTTCGACGAGGGCGCGAAGGTGTCGTGGACGCCGACGAGCACCGCGTTGGCGACCCCCTGGTGCGGGTCGGCCTGGTAGACGAGCTCGAAGATGACGCCCGCGGCCAGGAAGGAGATGGCCATCGGGGTGAAGATGACGATCTTGAACGCGGTGGCCAGCTTGATCCGCTCGGCCATCACCGCGAACACCAGCCCGAGCACGCAGGCGAGCGTGGGCGCGGTGACCACCCAGATGATGTTGTTGCGCAGCGCGGTCAGCGTCGCCGGGTCGCTGAACAGCTTGCCGAAGTTGGCCAGCCCGACGAATGAGTGGCCGTTGGCGCCGTGCAGGCTCAGCCAGATCGAGTAGACACTCGGGTAGACGATGAAGGCAAGCAGCAGCAGCACCGCGGGGCCGAGGAAGCCGTAGCGGATGCGGCGCGGGATGCGCAGCGGGCTCATCGGCGCGCGGGGACGGCGAAGGCGGTCGCGCAGCCGGGCGGGATGCGTGCCAAACGCCGGGGAGGGTGCGGCCTCCCCGGCGAGCGGCACCATGGAGTCGGAGACGCCCATGGAGGTCAGGACCCCTTCTTTCGGGAACGTGTCGGGGTAGGGGTGGTGCGGACG
>NZ_DASZGI010000186.1:0-25158 GCF_035938995.1 Actinocrinis sp. | reverse complement strand
CCCAGGGCGCTGAACGCCGCCGCGCCGACGGCGAGCATCGCCACGAAGCGGCCGAGCGCCGCCCCCGACGGGATCTCGGCCTGGTAGACGAGCTTGCCGAACGTCACGGTGATCACGACCAGCAGGATCGACACCAGCAGGGCGTGCAGCACCCGGGCGGCGAAGTAGACCGCGGCGGGCAGCGGGGTGCCGTTGGTGCGCTTGAGCACGCCGGTGTCGCGCTGGAACGCCAGGCTCATCGCGATGTAGGTGTAGGTCGAGGTGATCACCGCGAAGGAGCCCATCGCGGCGACGTAGTACGTGGACTGGTGGATGGACCGGCCGCCGAGGCGCACCTCGCCGTGGCCGAGCAGCGCGGTGAAGATGACCAGGAACATCAGCGGGAACGCGAAGGTGAAGAACGCCGCGGCCGGGTTGCGCCAGAACGCCTTGTTCACGTACCGCAGCTGAAGCAAGGTCAGTCGCGTGTAGTTCATCGCCGCTTCCCCTTCGACTTCGACGAGGCCTCGGCCGGCTGCGCGCCGCTCGCGCTGTCGGTCAGCTGCAGGTAGACGTCCTCGAGTGAAGGACGGGAAATGCGCAGCGCGTCGAGCGACACGCCGTGGTCCAGCGCCCACCCGGTCAGGCGGTGCAGCGCGGCGGTCAGGTCGTCGGGCATGAACTCGATGCGCCCCTCCGGCCCGGTCGGACCGCCGAACTCCGGCGGAGCTGACACCCCGTCCGGCAGCCGGTAGCTCACGACGACGCGGGCCGTGTCGCGCCCGGCGAGCGTCGCCGGGGTGCCCTCCGCGACGATCCGGCCTCCGGCGATCACCGCGACCCGGTTCGCCAGATGCTCGGCCTCGTCCATGTAGTGGGTGGTGAGCAGCACCGTCTTGCCCAGCGCGGCGAGATTCTCGACCACCTGCCACGCCTCGCGCCGTGCGGAAGGGTCGAAGCCGGTGGTCGGCTCGTCCAGGAAGAGCAGTTCCGGATCGCCGGCCAGCGCGACGGCCACGTCCAGCCGCCGCTGTTGGCCGCCGGAGAGCCGGGACACCCGGCTGGAGCGCTTCTCGGTGAGCCCGACCAGTTCGAGCACTTCCTCGACGGGACGCGGATGCGGGTAGTAGCCCGCGTACATGGCGACCGTCTCGGAGACGGTCAGGTAGCTGTCGACGCCGGTGGACTGCAGCACGATGCCGGTCTGCTGCTTGAGCCGCGACCGCTGCCGCCCGGGGTCGAAACCCAAGACCTCGACCTGGCCGCCGTCGCGGTGACGGTAGCCCTCGAGGATCTCCACGGTGGTGGTCTTGCCCGCGCCGTTCGGGCCGAGCAGCGCGAACACCTCCCCGCGCGCGATCGTCAGGTCGATCCCCCTGACCGCGTGCACGTTCCCGTACGACTTCGTCAGACCGCGTACGAGCACTGCGACCTCGCTGCCCGGGCCCACATCGCCGGGGTTCAAATCTTCGGGGCTCAAATCTCCGGGGCTCAAATCTCCGGGACCCGAATCGCTGGGCTGGTCCGATTGCTCCGTTTGCGCCATCGACACTCCCCTCCCCGCGCGCACCCTCGCGGCACGCGCCGACGAGAGTCTGCACCGCGGAGCCGTCGACTGCCAGTCACACCGCCGTGCCACGACACACAGCGACCTCATCAGCATTGTTCGAGTGCTGAATGTCTGCCCGTCGGCGCCGGGCGAGCGTTGCGGCTCGGTGCCGCATGAGTGAACACCCGGCCGCCGCACGGATCTCTGCGGACATTCGCGCGGCAGCCTCGCCGCGCCGGCTCATGTCCGCGCGTTCCGCCCCGCCCGGTGCAGCGTCACCTTGACCGTTTTGCCGCTCTGCCCCACCGTGGTCTCGACCCGGCCGGCCAGGGCGGTGAGCACATGGATGCCCAAACCGCCGCCGCCGTCGAGGTCCCGCGGCCGGGCAGCCGGGGTCTCGCGGTGGGAGTCGGTGACCGCGATCGTCACCGCCGCTCCGTCGTCGCCCAACGTGAGCTCATAGGGGCCCGGGGCGTGGCGCACCGCGTTGGTCGCCAGTTCGCTGACCGCCAACAGCGCGTCCCGCGACTGAGTCGCGCTGAGAGCCGGGACACATTCTGCGAGGAAGAGGCGTGCGTGCTCGCGCGCTTCGGCGATGCTGCCCGCACTGCCGTCCAGCGCGTGCCGCTCACGCCGCGTCCCGCTGTCGCTCATCGCGCCCACTGTTCCATGTTCCGCGCCCCAGCGTCGCTTCTCCGTAGCTGCGCGTTCGCGGGTACCCGCTCGCTCAGCCTTGCAACGCGGACCCGGCGTCCGGGAACACATCCACCAGCGGCAGCGCCCCGGCCAGCTCCAGCACCCGGGTCAACGGCTCGGACGGCGCCACCAGCCGGAAGACCGTATGCCGGTCCCGCGCCTCGTGGTTGGCCAGCAGGATCACCCTCAGGCCGGCCGAGTCGCAGAACGTGATCTGGGCGGCGTCCACGACGACCGTGCCCCGTCCGACCAGGGGGAGCAGCACCTCGCGCAGCCGGTCTGAAGTGGCCAGGTCGATGTCTCCCGCGACGTGCACGACAGCCGCCCCGTCGCTCCTGTCCGACTCGACGCGAATATCGAAGGGTCGCGCCGTGGCCATGGCCCCTTGTCCTCCTGTTCGACCCCGCCTGCTGATTTCGCGACCATGTTAGCCAGACTCAGCAGGGAATCGGGCCGAACGACCGAGTCACGTCACGGGGTACCGCGGCGCGCGAAGCGGCACGTTGGTCTGCTGGCGGTCCGGCCATGACACCGACACGGACCCGTCGGGGTGCGCCTCGACCATGATCCCGTGCACAGACGTCGGCCCAGCGACGCTGCCGGAGAGCACCACCAGCACCGCGTACACCTCGCCGACCCTCGCGTCGCCCGCCGTGGCGAGCCAGGGAATCAGGCTGTTGGGGCCGAGCGGGTTGGAATCGCGCGACCCGGTCCAGCCGGGCTCCAGGTTCCCGCGCAGCCCGGCGATGGTGCTGGCCAGCGCGTCGTGTTCGCGCATGGCCCAGCAGCAGTGGGAGGAGTACCGGGGCTTGAGCGTCTCGCGGCCGGCCAGGGCCCAGCCGCCGAACCGCAGGCGCCAGGGGCCTGATGACGCGGCGGTCGCGGCGTCCGGGGCGTGCGGGTGGCCGGGTACCGGGTCTTCGGGCCATGGGTCGATGCGGGCCAGGCGCACCTCGAGCGGGCCGTGCACCGCGGACGCCGTGGTCAGCCAGGGGCCCAGGTCGAACTCTGCTTCCCCGGGGGCGCCGCGCCCGTAGTTCGGCAGCGGGCCCTGGCCGCGCCACCAGTGCACCCGGTGGCGGGAGACGGCCACGCCGTCGCCGAGGTACATCGGGCGGGCCGGCCTGCGGTGGGACGCGCGGCCGTCCGGGGCGATCAGCGCGATGTGCGAGTCGAGCGGGTAGTGCGCGCGGTACTCGGGCGCGGCGTGGGTGCTGTAGCCGTGGCGCGCATAGACCGGTTCATCGAGCACCAGGCGGCTGGTCGGGCTGTGGTCCGCGCCGTGCTGCGCGACCCGCACGACGCCGTCCGACTTCGTGCCCGAGACGATCCAGGCCGCGCGGCGCAGGGTGCGGGTGAAGTCGCCGCGCTCGATCGGCAGCGGCTCCTCCGCCGCCGTCCAGGCCGGATGATCCGGCGGGAGTACGAGCCCGGCGAAGCCCTTGCTGGCCCAGTAGGGCGAACCGCTGCCGGAGTAGTCCTCGCGCATCGCCTCGAACGGGCCGTGCCAGCCGATCGGCAGCAGCCCGCGCTCGTCGAAGGCGCCGGAGCGGACGAAGTAGCGCAGCACGCTGTTCGCGAGCCGGCGGGTCTGCCCGGGCGGCAGCACGGTCGCGTCGAACACCGCCCCGGCCCAGAACGGCGCGAGCATCGCGAACCGGTATGTCAGGGACCTGCCCTGCATCAGCGGAGCGCCGTCCGCGCCGACGAGGTGGCGGGCGTCGTCGAGGTAGCGGCGCAGCCGGGCGCGATAGCGGTCCAGCACGCCCGGTTCGGCGTCGGGGCCGGAGATGCGGCAGTACCACAGCGGGTAGAAGTGCAGCGCCCAGCCGTTGTAGTAGTCGAAGTTGCGCAGCTCGCCGGGGGCGGGTTCGCCGTCGGAGTACCAGCCCTCCCCCGCGTACCAGTCCTCGGTGCGCGCCTGGGCGTATTCGATGTCGTCCTTGCTCCACGGGCCGCCGACCGAGCGCAAGAATGCCTCGGTCACCGCCCGGAACCAGACCCAGTTGTTGTCCGGCACCGGGGTGCCGAGCATGCCGCTCATCCAGGTGACGAGGTTGACCCGGGCCCGCGGGCTCAGGGTGTCCCAGATCCAGCGGCGCGACTCGTGCAGCGCCAGCGCGATCGAGGCGCACTCCACCTTCGCCTGCCCCACCTCGGCGAGGGTCGGCCAGCGGCCGGTGGAGTCCGGGTCGGCGCCGGTCTCGAGTCCGGCCGCGTACCAGGCGGCCAGCCGCTCGAGGTTCGGGTCGCTGCCGGGTTCGGCCGCGGACAGCCGGAATCCGGCCAGCAGGAACGTGCGGGCGAACCCCTCCAGCCCGTCGCTCCACCGCCCCGAGCGGCTCTCCGGGCCGGGCAGGTGGATCAGGCCCTTGCCGGGCGCGGCGTACGGGCGCACCGCGGCGAGCATCCGGTCGGCCTGCTGCTCCCACTGCTCACGCGTCGACGCGGCGCGGTTCGGTTCGGCGTCCACGGCTGGTTTGCGCCCCCTCGCGTTCCTCGTGGCCGAAAGATCGAGCCTTAAGATCGGGAACGTATCCCCGCGTCGGCTACTTCGTCAATGAGTTAGACGAAGTCGTCGCCAGGATGCGCCGGCCGTGCGGTCGCGGTTCGCTCGGCTCGTTCGGCGGTGACGGCCGCGCCGGCGAACCGGGCGCGGCGGCCGCGGCGGGGTGATCGAGTGCGCCTTCGAGGGCGAGTGTGGCGGCGCCGAGGCTGACCGGGTTGCTCACGATCGGGGACGGCACGATCTCGGTGCCCGCGAGCAGATGGGCGAGCGCGTGCTCCCGAGCGCCGTCGCGGACCGCGTCGAGCAGGGCCGGGCCGAGGCTCGCGGCCGCCCAGCCGCCGAGCACGACGATCTGCGGATTCAGCAGGTTGATCAGGTTGCCGACCCCGGCGCCCAGATGGTGCGCGGTGCGCCGCAGCGTCTCGGCGGCGACAGCGTCACCGACGGCCAGGCCGCGCGCGAGAGCGTCGAGGGAAGAGGCCTGATCCGCCAGGATCATCGGGCTGTCCGGTTCGATCTCCCGCATCGTCTGGACGATGCCGGGCGCGCCGACGTACGCCTCGAGGCAGCCGCGCGCCCCGCAGTGGCAGGGCCGCCCGTCGATGACGAGGGTCGTGTGCCCCCACTCCCCCGCGCCGTTGGTCGCGCCGCGGTAGAGCGCGCCGCCCACCGCGATGCCCGCGCCGACGCCGGTGCCGAGGACCACCATGACGGCGTCGTCGCACCCGCGCGCCGCGCCGAACCAGAGCTCGGCGACGGCGTACGCCTTGAGCGGGTTGTCGAGGTAGAGCGGGAAGTCGAGCTGTTCGAGCAGCAGGTCGCGCAGGGGTACGTCGCGCCAGCCCCAGTTCGGCGCGGAAACCGAGCGGCCGCTCACGCGTTCGACCTGGCCCGGAACGCTCACCCCGACGCCGAGCACACGGGAAGAAGCGATCCGGGCCTCGCGCAGGACCGCCCGCACCCCGGCCGCGACGTGCTGCGCGATGTCCTGCGGCCGGGTCTCGCCGGGTGCGAGCTTCCGCTCGTTGCGGGCTTTGACGGTGAGTTCGAGGTCGAACAGTTCGGCGTGGACGTAGGCCTCCGCGACGTCCACGCCGATCAGCGCGCCGCCGTCGGCCTTGACGGCCAGCAGGCCGCGCGGCCGCCCGCCGGCCGAGTCCTCGAAGCCGACCTCGGCGAGCATCCCGCGCTCCTGCAGCTCGCCGACCAGGTTGGCGACCGTCGCCACGCTCAGCCCGGTGGCCCGCGCCAGCTCGCGGCGGGAGACCGGAGAAGCGGCGATCACCTGGCGCAGCACCTCCTGCCGGTGGTTCCGGCGGATGTCGCGCGCCGTCCGCTTCGCCATGACCGTCTCTCTCCGTCGCCCGGTGGAGCTCGCCGACGGGCGCATGATAACGCGGGTGCGGCGGTGCGGGCGTTCGTCGCGGCAGGTCAGACTGGACGATCGCGGCCACTCGATCGGCCGGCGGCGGCGCCGACCAGGCTCAGCGCCGGGTGAACGGCTCGAACGTGTGGCTGAACTGCCACGTGCTCTGCGCGATCCCGGAGCAGCTGTCGCTGCCCGCGGTGCCGACGCAGCCGCCGTTGTCGCGCTCGAGCGCCCAGAAGGAGAGCTCGGCGATCCCGGTCGACTTGGCCCACTGCTCGACCGTCGTCGCGTCGGCGGTGGTGAAGATCTCCGGGGGCCCGAAGTCGTCGATGCCGACCATCTCGGTGATGCCGAGCATGTGCCAGAGCTCTTCGTCGCTCTTGTGCGGGTAGACCCCGCGCAGCTGCGCGATGACGGCTTTCGCGGCGGTGACCGTGTCGGTGCCCATCTCGTGCGGCAGGCCATCATAGTAGTCGAACGTCATGATGTTGACGATGTCGACGCGGGCGTCGTGGGCAACGGCGCTTTGCAGGACGCTGACGCCTTGCGGCACGTCGAGGCCGGTGAGGTTGGTGCCGATCGTGTAGACGAACTGGACGATCCGGTGGTGCCGGTCGGCCCACTGCTCGACCAGGTGGATCGCCTCGTTGCGCCGGTCGATGCCGACCTGGTTGCCCTGGGAGAAGTCTTCGACGTCGAAGTCGAGCCGGGTCACGTCGTAGGTGGTGATGACCTGCTCGTAGTCGGCGGCGATCTTGTTGACGTCGGTGCAGCTGTCGGCGATCTCCTGGCCGCCGTGGTCGGCGCTGTAGCCGCCGAAGGAGGGGATGACGTCGCCGCCCGCGGCGCGCATGGTGGCGATCGCGGCGCCGTAGGTGGACCAGGCGATCGGGGTTGCGGCGTTTCCGTTCCAGTCGATGTCGCACGACCCGGGCGCCGGCGTCTGGATGAACGCCAGCGTCAGGTACTTCGACCCGGACGCGGCCGAGAGCACGGCCGGATCGTCGGTCGTGTAGCCCTCGAAGTAGGGGGCGAAGATGTGCTCGGGCAGTGCGCGCGCATGGTCGTGGTCGTGGTCCGAGCCGGAGGCATACGCCGCGCCTCCCGCCGCGACGAGCACGCACGCCGTCAATGCCGCGCCTGCCCACCGAATCCGGATCATCGCATCCCCCTCGGATCATTTATTAGGAAAGTTGCCTAACGTCGTCGCGACGATAGGGCGGCCTGGGTGGTGCGTCAAGGCTTGGGGAGCGGAGTCGGCGGCCGGATCCGGTGGAGCGTGGGGCCGGATGAAGATCCACGGCGGCCGACGTGCGGGGTGAATCAGCGGGCAGAGTGAATCAGCGGGCTGCGTCCGGGGAATCGGCGTCGTCGGCAAAGGAGCCGTGCCGCCCTGCCCCGGACGTGAACCGGCGCACGCCGTCCGGGAAGCCGGGGTCGGCGATGACGTCGCGGCCTGCCGCGTGTTCGTGGCGCAGAGCGTCCGTCTCGTCGAGGCCGGCCTGGGCCAGCGCGGACGCGCGGTCGGAGCGCAGGCAGCGTTGGGGCCAGCGGGCGATGTCCGCGGCGAGTTCTTCCGCGGTCTCGCGGCAGCGGCCCGGCGGGGAGATCCGGTTGATCAGGCCCATGTCGAGTGCCTCCGCCGCCGCGACGGGTCGGCCGGTGAGGATCAGGTCGAGCGCCCGGCTCTGGCCGATCAGGCGTGGCAGGCGCACTGTGCCCCCGTCGATCAGCGGCACGCCCCAGCGGCGGCAGAACACTCCGAAGGTCGCGTCCGGCTCCGCTACGCGCAGGTCGCACCACAGGGCGAGTTCGAGCCCTCCGGCGACGGCGTATCCGCTGACCGACGCGATCACCGGCTTGGTCAGCTGCATGCGCGTCGGGCCCATCGGTCCCGGGCCGAAGTCGTCCAGTTCCTTTGGCGTCCCACCCTCGGCCAGCGCCTTCAGGTCGAAGCCGGCGCAGAAGGTTCCGCCTTCGCCGTGCAGCACGGCGACCGCTGCGTCCGGGTCGGCGTCGAAGTCCGCGAAGGCTTGCCGCAGCAGGTCCGCTGTGGCCGGGTCGACGGCGTTGCGCACCTCGGGGCGGTGCAGCAGCACTGTGGTCACCGGGCCCCGGCGCTCGATTCGAACACTCATGCCTTCTCCTTCCAACCCCCTGCTCCTCCGAACACGCTGTGATCCGGCAGCCATTCTCGCGCCTTACACCGGCAATTCCGCACGGCGTGAGAGCGCGCAATTACCGACGGGATTTTCCTGCGGACGCGCCGCTGCGATGTCAGCCCACTGTAAGCAACCACCAGGGCACCGCCTGTGCGTCCGGGGCCGGGATAGCGGGTCGCGGCCACCGTTCCGGTGGAGATAGCGGAGGGATAAACGCCGAGATAATGCCGGGATTCCAAGCCTTCCTAGCTTGATGGCGTCGCAGATCGCGATATCGAGGAAGGGAAGCACAATGCGCGCCACGAAGACCCTCGGCATCACCGCCGCCACCGCCGCGCTCGGCGGCGCCCTTCTTGCCGGCGCCCAGATCGCGCACTTCGGGCAGCACGCGCCGGCGCCGGCTCGGGTCACCGCGGCCGCCACGACCGTCCTGTCCGCCAGCCCGGCGAACGACCCCTGGGACTGACCTCGCCGTCGCCCGGGATTCGGGCTCGCGCGCCCGTCACGCGGGCGACACGGCCCTGACCGTCCGGGCCGTCGCGTCCAGAAGATGCTCAGCTTCCTGCAACTCCCGGAACATCTCGCGCTGGCGGAACACCGTGATCGCCTGGCGCAGCTGTTCCTCGGCCCCGGCGCCGTCCTGCTGCTCGGCCAGCAGGCGCGCCAGGTCCAGGCGCACGATCGCGGCGCCGCCGTGGTCCATGATCTGCTCGCGGACCGCCAGCGCGCGGTCGAAGAACTCCCTGGCCTGTTCGTAGCGGCCCTGGTCGGCGGTGACCTCGCCGAGGTTGCGCAGCAGGTGGCCCTCGCCGATCACGTCGCCGCCCGCGCGCACCATCTCCAGCACGCCGGTGAGCGTGCGCCGGGCCTCCTCGTGCTCGCCGCGCTGCTGGAGCACCTGGCCGACCCGCCGCAGCGCGCGTGCCTGGCCGCCGAGGTAGCCGACGGCGCGGTAGATCTCCAGGGCCTCGTCCAGGCGGGCCCGGGCGGTGACGACCTGGCCGCGCCGCATCCAGATGTGCGAGCACTGCGTCAGCGCGCTGGCCTTGCCCACCACGTCACCGACCAGGTCGAATTCGAGGATGGCGCGCTCGTAGAGCGTCCGCGCCCGCTCGTCCTGGCCGCGCTGCCGCTCCAGCAGCGCTAGGTCGCGGCGGCACATCGCCTGGCCGTGCAGATCCTCCAGGGCCTGGAACGACTCCAGCGCGGTTTCGAGCGCGCGCCGCGACTTCTCAGGCTGGCTGCGGCTGATGTAGAGCGTGCCCAGCGAGGCCAGCAGCGCCGCGGTGCCGCGCGTGTTGCCGGCGCGTCGCGTCGCGTCGAGCGCGACCTGGTGGGTGCTCTCCCACTGCTCGAGGTAGCCGCGCGCCTCGAACAGGGTCACCAGGGTCGTGGCCAGGTCCCAGGACACCTCGTCGAGCCCTGCCTGCGCCGCCTGTTCCACCGCGATGCAGAGGTTCGCCTGCTCCCGGTCCATCCAGTCCAGCGGGTCGACCAGCAGATCCCGTACATAGTCCTCGGGCGGCAGCCAGCGCGCGGCCGGGCCGTGCAGCACGGTGTAGTCGCCGCCGTAGATCCGCCGGTGCGCCTGCTCCGCGAGCGCGAGCCAGCCGCCGGTCATCCGCGCGACGGCGGCCGTGTCTGCGGCCTCGTCCTCGGCCGCGGCGAGCTGTTCGCGGGCGAACAGCCGGACGATCTCGTGGAAGCGGTAGCGGAACTCCCCGGTGGTCTCCACCGAGGCCACGTCGAGCATCTGCACGTCGACGAGGGGTTCGAGCAGGTCCGAGGGGCGCGGGCGGTGGTCGTCGAGCAGCGCCCCGGCCAGCCAGCCCGGCAGCGAGGGACCCTGCGCGAGGCTCAGCAGCCGCAGCAGCAGCCGGTCGCCCTCGGCCAGGCCGTCGTGCGTCAGCGAGAGGGTGGCGCGCATGGTCATCTCGCCGTGCGCGAGTTCGTCGAGCCGGTGCCGCTCGTTGGCCAGCCGGTGCACCATCGAGGCCAGCGACCAGTGCGGCCGGGCGGCCAGCCGCGCCGCGACGATGCGCAGCGCCAGCGGCAGGCCGCCGACGGTGCGGATCAGCGCGTCGGCCGACTCCCGCTCGAGGTCCACCCGGTCGCGCCCGACGACGCGGGCGAGCAGTTCCAGGGCCCGGCCGCGGTCGAGCACGTCGAGTTCGACGCGGGCGGCGCCGGGCAGCCCGGTCAGCCGGGTGCGGCTGGTGACCATCACCGCGCAGCTGGCGCTGCCCGGCAGCAGGGGCCTGATCTGGCTCTCGGCGGCCGCGTCGTCGAGCACGACCAGCACCCGGCGGGTTGCCAGCAGGCTGCGGTACATCTCGGCGCGCTCGTCGACGGAGTCGGGGATCACCGGTCCGGGGATGCCGAACGCGCGCAGGAAGCGGCCGAGCACGTCGTGTGCGGCGACCGGCTGCGCTCCCGTGCCGCGCAGATCGCAGTACAGCTGGCCGTCGGGGAAGTGCTCCTCGGCGAGCCGGTGCGCGATGTGCGTGGCCGTCGTGCTCTTGCCGACGCCGGGCCGCCCGACGATCATCACGACGCCCACCGCGCCGCGCGCGTCCCCGCCGGTCAGGACGTCCTCGACGGTGCGCACCAGGTCGGGGTTGTCCACGAAGTCCGCGGTGTCCGCAGGGAGCTGATGCGGCCTTTCCTGCCGAAAGGCGCGGTCGGGTGCGGCCTCGGGACTGGGTGCGAGTGCGTGTGCGTGCGGCGAGCCGTCGGCCGGGTCGTGGCTGTGCTCGCGCGCGGCGGCGTCGAGGTTCAGCGCCGGATCGCTGGACAGGATCGCCGTTTCCAGCAGCCGCAGCGATTCGCCGGGTTCCAGGCCCAGTTCCTCGACGAGCACGGCGCGGTTGGTGCGGTAGGTGTCGAGCGCCTCGGCCTGGCGGCCGGAGCGGTAGAGCGCGAGCATGAGCTGGCCGCGCAGCCGTTCGCGCAGCGGCTGCTCGTCCACCAGCCGGCCCAGCTCGCCGACCAGCAGGTGGTGGCGGCCCAGGCCGAGTTCGAGCTGGATGTAGGTCTCGACGGCGGTGAGCCGTTCCTCGTCCAGGCGCAGGCCCTTGGCGCGCAGGGTCTCGCTGGGCAGGCCGTTCAGGCTCGGGCCGCGCCAGAGATCCGCCGCGCGCCGCAGCAGCTCCGCGGCCTCGGCGGTGCGGCCCTCCTTCACCAGCACGCGGGAGCGCGCGAGCTGGCGGTTGAACAGGTGCAGGTCGACCGCGTCGTCAGGGGTCTGCAGGAGATAGCCCGGCGGGGTGGTCATGATCGGGGCGTCGACGCCCGCGCCGGACAGCGTCTTGCGCAGCCGGGAGACGCAGATCTGTATCTGGGTGCGCGCGGTGTCGGGCGGGTCCTCGTCCCAGATCAGGTCGACCAGGTGGTCGGTGCCGACCACCCGGTTCGCCTCCAGCAGCAGCGCGGCGAGGATGATCTGCTGACGGCCGGCGGGGATGCGCACCTGACCGGCCGGACCGGCGACGTCGAGGGGACCGAGCACGCGAAACGCGGGTGCGGCCGAAGCACCGGTCACCGCGGTCGCCGCCTCGGTCATACTCCCCCTCCCGCCCGATCGATCCGATGACTCCAGCACGTCAGTTTCGCCCACAGCGCGTCACTTGTCCATGTGCCAGAGGCGTGATAGCCGCGGGATAGCCGCTGGTTGCGGCGCTGTCCGAGAGTGCTGTAAGACCGGCCGCAACGCTCGCCGGCCGGTCGGCGCCGTCACCAGGAAGGGTGTTTCGCGCGATGAGCGTCCACGACCAGCGCAGGATTCCGACCAGCGCGGCGATGACGGCCGCGGGACTCGACCACGTGCGCCTTTCCTACCAGTACCTTGACAGCGGCGACATCGACGGCTTCGGCTCCCTGCTCGACGACGACGTGCAGGTGACCCGGCCGGACGCGCCGCAGGGCTTCGGCCGCGCCGAGGTGCTGCGGCTGCACAGCGAGATCGCCGAGCCGACGGTGCGCCACCACATCTACAAGATGGTCGCCAACGGCGACTGCGTCGCGGTCATGGGCCGGTTCATCCGGGTCGGCGAGGAGCGCGGCGCGGCCGGCGCGCGCCGGGGCGGCCCGGACGTCGAGTTCGCCGACTTCTTCACGCTGTCGGACGAGGGCATGCTGCTCAGCTGCCGCAGGTTCTACTTCGCACCGCCGCGATGAAGGGAGCGGCGCGGCCGGGCGGGTTCGAGCCGGATCTCGACGCCCGCGTGCACACCATGTTCGAACGCTGGGTGGCCGCCACCCCGGACGCCACCGCCCTGATCGGCGGGGTGCGGCGGATCAGCTACGCCGAGCTCAACGGCGCGGCGAACCGGATCGCCCGCTATCTGACCGCGCACGGCCTGCTGGCCGGCGCGATCGTGGCGATCGCGCTGCCGCGCGGCTTCGACCTGATGGCGGCGATTCTCGCGGTGCTGAAGGCCGGGGCGGGGTACACGCTGGTCGACGCTCGGCTGCCCGCCGTCCGGCAGCACGTGCTGCTCGCCGACAGCGGTGCCAGCCTGCTGATGGACCAGGACCTGACCACCCGGGCGCTGGCGGATACGCGCCCGGTCGGCGATCCGCGCGTCACGGTGTGTCCGGACGCGGTGGCGTGCGTCATTTTCACCTCGGGCGCCAGCGGCCGACCTCACGGCGTCGTGGTGCCGCACCGCGCCCTGACCGCCACATACGCAGCACGCGAGTACGCGGCTCCTGGCGGGCGGCAGGTGTGGCTCCAGTGGTCGCCGGTCTCGTCGGAAGCGTTCGGTCTGGAACTGTTCGCCGCGCTGGCATCCGGGGGCACCTGCGTCCTGTATCCGGACCAGCAGGTCGACGCGCTGACCGTGGCCGGGCTGGTCGCGGCGCACCGCGTCACCAGGCTCCACCTGGCCGCGGGACTGGCCGGCTCCGCGGCCGGGGTCGCCGGGGCGATCGCCGGCGCCGAGGCGATGTTCTTCGACGCGGAGGACGCCTCGGCCTGGGTCACGGCCCGTCAGCTGGGCGGACGCCGCGGACTGCGGCTGGTGAGCACCTACGGTCCCCTGGAGAGCTTCGGGCTCACCGCGGCGCGTCAGGTCACCGGTCGAAACCTCATACCGGCGCACATTCCCATCGGTGTTCCGATCGCCCGCAAAGGCATCCGCGTGCTCGATGAAAAGCTGCAGCCGGCGGCCGCGGGGCAGATCGGCGAACTCTGGGCCTTCGGTGCCGGCCTCGCCCACGGCTACGCCCGGCAGCCGGGCCTGACCGCCGAGCGGTTCGTGCCCGACCCGTTCGGCGAGGCGGGCAGCCGGATGTACCGCACGGGAGACCTCGGATACCTCGACCCCGGGGGCGGCCTGCATCTCACCGGCCGGGTGGACGACCAGGTCAAGATCCGCGGCTATCGGGTCGAGCCGGGCGATGTCGCGCACGCGCTGCATCAGCTCGCCGAGGTGAAACAGGCCGCGGTGGTCGCGCGCGTGTCGAACGGCGAGCCAGAGCTCGCCGCATACGTCACGACGGCCGCCGCCGCCCCGCCCGATCCAGACCGGCTGCGCGCCCAGCTCGCCCGGCTGCTGCCCGACCACATGATCCCCGCGTCCGTCACGGTCGTGCCCGAACTGCCGAAGCCCGCCCTCGACGCCAGGCCGGACGCGTTCGCGCAGTCCGCCGTCGTGGTGAACCACGAGGAGCAGTGCGCGATCTGGCCCGGTGAGTGGGACGTGCCCGCCGGGTGGCGCACCGTCAGCAAGCCCCAGACGCGCGAGGAGTGCATCGCTGAGATCGACGAACTGTGGGCCGATATCCGGCCGCTGAGCCTACGCCGCTCGCTCGGGCCCTGAGCCCCGTGCTGATGCGGGTAGGAGGGGAACGGGTGCGGCGCCGGGGATACCCGGCGCCGCATCTGTTGCCGGCTATGTCAGGACCGGTGTTTATCGGGACGGCGTTTGTCAGAGCCCAGTGGCCGCCAGGACCCGGTGTTCGTCAGGACCCGGCGTTCGTCGGCACGGCGAGCAGCAGGGCGAAGCGCCCGGCGGCGTCGGTCCACCATTCCCGCAGCGCGAAGCCGGCGCGGGCGAGCTCGGCGATCAGCGCCTCGCGCCGGAACTTCACCGAGATCTCGGTGCGCATCTCCTCGTCGCGGTCGAACTCGACGGTCAGGTCCAGCGCGCGGATCTTGACGGTCTGCGCGGTGCGCGAGCGCAGCCACATCTCGATCTGCTCGTCGTCCGCGTTCCACACGGCGCGGTGGTCGAACGCGTCGGGGTCGAAGTCGGCGCCGAGCTCGCGGTTGAGCACGTACAGCACGTTCTTGTTGAAGGCCGCGGTCACTCCCTGGCTGTCGTCGTAGGCGCGCACGAGCACGTCGCGGTCCTTCACCAGGTCCGCGCCGAGCAGGAAGGCGTCGCCGTCGGCCAGGGCCGCGCGCAGCCCCGCGAAGAAGCGGCGGCGCTGCTCGGCGTCGAGGTTGCCGATCGTGCCGCCGAGGAACGCGATCAGGCGCGGGCCCGCGTCGTGCGGCAGGGCGAATTCGGTCTCGAAGTCGGTGACCGTGGCCGCGACCCGCAGCGCCGGGTAGTCGCGGCACAGCGCGTCCCCGGCTTCGGTCAGCGCTGAGGCGCTGACGTCGAGCGGCGCGTACTGCTCCAGGGTGCCGATGTCGGTGAGCGCGTCGAGCAGCAGCCGGGTCTTGCGCGACGAGCCCGCGCCGAGTTCGACCAGGGTGCGCGCCCGGGTGTCGGCGGCGATCTGGGCGGCGCGGTCGGTGAGGATCTCCTGCTCCGCGCGGGTCGGGTAATACTCGGGCAGCAGGGTGATCTGCTCGAACAGCTCGCTGCCCGCCGCGTCGTAGAACCACTTGGGCGGCAGCCAGCGGGGCGGGGCGGCCAGGCCGCGCAGCACGTCGGCGCGCAGCGACACGGCGAAGTAGTCGGCGGGCAGGCGGCGCTCGAGGGTGAAGCGCGGCGAGTGCCGCGAACCCCGCTCTGCCGGGCGGATCTGCTCCGCCGCAGCGTCCGGCGAGGCCGCTGCGCTCCCCTTGTCGCTGACGGGCGCGGGCTCGAGGGCTGCGAAATGGATCCCGCCGGGGTCGCCGTGGATCAGTGTGTGCTCGGGGACCTCGCGCCAGGCGCCGCTGTCGTCGCCGGGCTCTGAGGCGACGAGTAGCCGACCCGGCGCCTGGCGGTACCACAGGGTGTCGCCGTAGCGGGTGGCGATGATCGTTCGCCCGTCGGTGAGCAGCAGATTCAGCCGGGCATCCGGACGGACCTGCGCGATCTGCCGGATCACCGCCGTCAGCGCGTCACGCGCCTCTTCACCCCGGCGCAGCCGTGCGCTGATAGCCGCCCACAGCAGGGCCGAATCGCAGGAGGACTCCAGGGCGAGCAGGTCGGCGGCGCCGAGGCCCAGGTCCACGTCCTCGGGCAGTCGACGCCAGTCCCGCAGCGCGCCGTTGTGGCTGAACAGCCAGCGGCCGTCGCGGTAGGGGGCGGCGGCGGACTCGTCGTGGCTGGTGCCCGCCGTCGCCGAGCGCACTGCGGCCAAGATCGCGCCGCTGCGGATCGTGCGGGCCAGTTCCGGCAGGTTCGGGTCGGTCCAGATCGGGACGCTGCGCCGGTACCGGGCCGGCTCCCCCTGCGGCGGATACCAGCCGACGCCGAAGCCGTCGGCGTTCACCGTGCCGTGGCGCTGCATGCGCGGCGCCCACGACTGCTGATACAGGCTGTGCGAGGGCTCGGTCAGTACCTCGGCCAGGGTCACCGGGTGGCCGAGGTAGGCCAGGTGGCGGCACATCACCAGACTCCTTCGACGCCGCGGGCGGTGCGGAAGCCGCTGAAGATCTGGCGGCGGATCGGATAGTCCCAGTTGCGGAAGGTGCCCCGGCAGGCGACCGGGTCCACGCCGAAGGCGCCGCCGCGCAGCACCTTGTACGCGGGGCCGAAGAAGACCTCGGAGTACTCCTTGTAGGGGAACGCGGCGAACTCCGGGTAGGGCAGGAAGTCGCTGGCGGTCCACTCCCACACGTCGCCGATCAGCTGGTGCACGCCCAGCGGCGAGGCTCCGTCGGGATAGGCGCCTATGGGAGCGGGTTGCAGGTGGCGCTGCCCGAGGTTCGCGTGGCGTGGTTCAGGGTCGGCGTCTCCCCAGGGGTAGCGGCGCGAGCGCCCGGCGTCCGGATCGAAGCGGCCGGCCTTCTCCCACTCGGCCTCGGTCGGCAGCCGCCGCCCGGCCCAGCGCGCGTAAGCGTCGGCCTCGTACCAGCACACGTGCATCACCGGCTGCTGCGGCGGGATCGGTTCGACAACGCCGAACCGGCGCCGCAGCCAGCCCCGGCCGTCGCGCTGCCAGAACAGCGGGGCCTCGAGGCCGGCCTGCTGGACGTGCTCCCAGCCGTCGTCGGTCCACCAGCGCGCGTCGCGGTAGCCGCCGTCCTCGACGAACTGCTGATAGGCGGCGTTGGTGACCGGGAAGGTGTCCAGCCAGAACGCGGGCACCTCCACCAGGTGGGCGGGCCGCTCGTTGTCCAGCGCCCAGGGTTCGGCGGAGGTGCCCATGGAGAACGGGCCGCCTGGAATGAGGATCTCGCGCGGCAGGTATGCGGGATCGACGGCGGCGGGCGGGGGCTCGGGCGCGTCGAGGACCGGTGGCCCCTGGCGCAGCTGGTGGGTGGCGAGCATGGTCTCGTCGTGCTGCTGCTCGTGTTGAGCGATCATGCCGAAGACGAACGCGTTCTCCAGCAGCTCGGCGCGGCGCGTCTGGGCTCCCTGCCGTGCTGCGCCGTTCTCGGCCACAGCCTTAGGCGCCGCGTCTGCCAGCACGTCGAAGGCCTGTTCACGGACCTGCGCGATATAGGCGCGCGCCTGGTCGGGCGTGAGCAGCGGCAGGGCGGGGCGGTCGGCGCGCGGATGCTGGAATGCGTCGTATATCGAGTCCAGATCGGGCCGCAGGCCCGGGCGTCCGCCCGCCTCGCGGACCAGCCAGATCTCCTCCTGGTTGCCGATGTGGGCCAGGTCCCAGACCAGCGGGGACATCAGCGGGGAGTGCTGGGCGCGCAGGTCGGCGTCGTCGACGCAGTCGGTCAGCGCGAGGGTGCGGCGGCGGGAGGCCTCCAGCGCGGCGCGGGCGCGCTCCTCGAGGGTGCCGGACACCAGCCTGTGCGGGGCGGCGGCGAGCTCCTCGGTCGGCGGCGTGGGCTTGCTTATCACGATGGGCCTTCCTTCACTCGGGTGCCTCGGGCGCGCCGTCGCGCAGCGCGTCGAGCCGGTCGTGGGCGGGACATCGGCCCCGCTCCGGGTAGCGCTCGATGAAACGGCCGGCCGCCTGGCGCAGCGGCGCGGGCGCGCGCATCCGGCCGAGCGCGGTTTCGGCGGCCGCGAAGCAGGCCCGCGCGGCCTTGCCGACGTCCGGGTCGGCGGGGCCGAAGCGGGCGGCGCGGGTCCAGAGGTTGTGGCGCGGCACCGGGGAACCTCCGGCGCACAGCGGCTCGGTGGCCTCGTACGCGGCGTCGGCGGCGGCCGGGTCGTCCAGTAGCGCCGCGGTCAGCGCGGTGGCGACCTGCCAGCCCTCGCCCGGCTGGGCGTCGATCATCCGCAGTTCCAGCCAGCCGCGCGGGCGGATCGGCGGGAACAGGGTGGTCAGGTGGTAGTCCAGGTCGTCGAGGGTGGGCCGGCGCAGGTCCGGGTGCCCGCCGCGCAGCCAGCCGCGGAAGGTCAGGCCGCGCGGCGCGGTCCAGTCCGCGGGCGCGGGGCGGCGCAGGCACAGCACCTGCGCGTCGAGGGCGTAGCGGGCCCAGGCGGCGCGCGGGTCCTGGTCGTGCCGGGGCGGCCGGGTGCGGTCGGGTTCCATGCGGGACCAGACGGCCTGCCGGGTGGAGAGCCAGCCGGTCGGGAGGCCGCGGCGGATCGGGGAGTTGGCGAAGGCGGCGACCAGGACCGGGCCGAGCCGGTGGGCCAGCTCCCAGCGGCGGCGGTAGCCGGAGGCGCCGCGCGAGTCGTCGCCGGCGTCGAGGCTGACCTGCAGGGCGGCCGTGCTGCGCATCATGACCCGTCCCCACGGGCCGACGCGGTCGAAGTGCGCCTCCATGGCGCGATAGCGCGGGTGGTCGAGCACCCGCCGCGGTTCGTGCAGCGGTTCCAGGCCGTGACCGGCCAGCGCCAGGCCTCGCGAAGCCAGGGCCTGGCGCAGCACCGCCAGGTCGGCGTCGACGTCCGCCACACAGTCGGCGAGCGTGTCCGCCGGGGCCGAGCTCAGCTCGACCTGGCCGCCCGGTTCACGGGTCAGCGCGCCGCCGCGGGGCAAACTCGGCGTCGCGCTGAGGACCGCGAGAGCCTCGTCGAGGCGCTGCGGGGCGACCGGCGTGCGGGGGTCGGCGCGGTCGTGGACGAGCCATTCCAGTTCCACGCCGGTGCGCGCCGGCGGGCCGGTCTTGAAGCAGACGCCGTGCACGTGTGCCTCGGCGTCCGCCTCCCGAAGATCATCTTCCAAGGCGTCCTCCCCATAGCGTCCGAGAAGGGTGGTGGGCATCTCTTAGATTGTCCGACCCCACTGACAATCCCGCCTGGCAGGCGCACATGACCGCGATCATGTCCACTTCGGCCTACTTCCCCGTCCGGACAATTTACCAATCGGGGAAACGCCAGCGGATCCCAAACAGTTCCGCCGTAAGGCGGCCGTAAGGTGACTGTCCGGGCGAGCGCTTGGGAAACCAGGGGCGAATAATCGGCCAGGAGAGCGCACGGCGACGCGGCACCCATGGCACGCGCCGTTGCTCAGCCCGGGGCACCGCCCCAGAGTGTCCCAGTGGCGGTGACGCCGGAGTCGTCGGACGGGAACGCGTCGATTCGCAGCACAGCCACGTGTCGTTGGGCGGTCAGCGCGCAGACGATGTCGCCGGTCTTCGCGTGCAGCTCCGACACCCCCTGGGCGAAGGCGAGCTGCACGCACTGCGTACCGGTCGGGGTTCCGGACCCGGTCCACAGGGCGAGGTTCGTGATGCTCGGGTCGCCGCTGGACAGCTCGGCGGTCGGCGCGGGGGCGGCTTCGCGCACGTCGCCGTGGGCGCCGCCGGTGGCGGGGGCGGGCGGCTGGCTGTCGAGCCAGACCCCTGCGTCGGTGATGCGGAAGGTGCCGGTCCAGATGACGGAAGTGGGCGTGGCCGGTGGCGGCGGTGGAGGCGGCGGTTGTCCCGGGGGGCCTCCGCCGCCCTCGCCGGGTGGCGGGGGCGGTGGCGGGGGGCGCTCGGGGTAGGTGTTAGCGCTCTGAGAGGGCGTGTGGCCGGAGTCGGCCTGGAGTACGCCGATGGTCCCCGTCGGGTTGGCGGACGTGATCCCGAGGGCGATACCGGCGCCGGCGCCCGCCAGTGTCAGGGCCGCGGCGAGGCCGAGGAAGATCCGGCGCGTCCGCGGCCGACGGGAGCCGGGCGATTTGGGCGCGACCGCGTCGGAGAGCTCCGGCAGGTCGACTTCCGGCTCGACGGCTCGCGGCGCGTCGGCTTGTCGTCCGGCACGCTGGTCCCGGGGGCCGGCCTCTTCATCGGCAGCTATCTCGGCGAGCGCCTCGGCGTAGGCGTCGATCGCGAAAACCACGGCCGGGGGCAGCCAGTCGGCGGCGCTGCGCGGCGCTTCGTCGGGTTGGCACAGCTCGGCGATCTCGGCCGTGGTCGGGCGGTCGGCCGGATCCTTGGCCAGGCAGCGGCCGATCAGTGCGCGCAGCTGCGTGGGGCAGCCCGCAAGGTCCGGCGGCGCGTGCACGACACGGTAGACGACGCCGACCTCCGGGCCCTCCCCGAACGCGGCTCGCCCGGTGGCCGCGAAGTGCGCGAGCGCGCCGAGCGCGAACACGTCGCCGGGCGGTGTCGGGGGCTCGCCGAGGACCTGCTCCGGGGCCACGTACTGCGGCGAGCCGAGCAACCTGCCGGTCAGCGTCAGCGCGGTGGCGTCCGCGGCGCGCGCGATGCCGAAGTCGATCACCCGCAGGCCGTCGGCGCCGAGGACGACGTTCGCCGGCTTCAGGTCGCGGTGCACGATCCCGGCGGCGTGGATGGTCTCGAGCGCCTGCGCGATCGCGGAGAACAGCACGATCACGCTCGCGACCGGCAACGGGCCGTAGAGGTGCACCGCGTCGGCGAGCGTGGGCCCGGGGATGTAGGCGGTCGCGAGCCACGGCAGGGCCGCGTCGGGGTCGGCGTCCAGGAGCGGGGCGACGCGGGGGCCGCCGACCCGGCGCGCGGCGCGGATCTCGTGCGTGAAACGGGCCCTGAAATGCGGATCGTCGGCGAACTCGCGGCGTACCACCTTCACCGCGACCGGACGCGCCGGGTCGCTGGACACAGAGTCGTTGAACGCGAGGAAGACCTCGCCCATACCGCCCGAGCCGAGGCGCGCCCGCGGCCGATAGCCGCCGAGCCTCTCGGGATCCCCTTCGCGTAAGGGTTCGAACACATTGGGCGGAGCGTGCACGCGCAACCTCGCCAGCCGCGGAGTGTTCAAGACCTCTTCGACTATAACAACAGCGCGTGACCGCCCGGGTGATTTCGCTCAGACATGTGCCCGCGCCGCCGGGCCGAGCAGCGATCGGTCCGACGGCGCGGGCGGGTTTTGGACGAATCAGCCGTGGGTGACGCAGTTATTGGCGGCGTTGGACCACAGGCCCTGCAGGTCATAGGTGCCGGTGGTCAGCTTGACGTAGGCGTCGAGGTTGATGCACTCGTCGCCGATCTCACCGTTCGCGCTGTTGTTCCAGCCGTCGGTCGGGAAGAAGTCGGTGACGGTCTCGGCGTACTCGTGGGTCTCGGTGGACTCGATGCCGGACAGCAGCCGGCCGTCGGTGAACGTGGTGCACGCCCCGGCGCCCATGTCCGGCACGTACGGCAGGTTCGTGTAGGCGACGCGGCCGTATTTGGACGAGGTCGAGTCGTGCCAGGCGCAGAACCCGCTGTTCGGGAAGCCGTCCGGGTGGGTGCCGGTCGCCGACACGACGACGTACTGCGCGGTGTAGTTCGGCGACTGGGTCTTGTTGCCGAAGTGCCCGGCGGCCTTGACCGCCTCCGAGCCGATCTGCGCGGCCGTCGGATTCGCCGGCTCGTTGGCCGCGTTGTCGAACCAGACCCCGGCCAGCGGACTGCTGGCCGGGTGCACCACGTGCGTGCCGGCGCTGCCACAGTTCGTGGTGCCGGCCTTCAGACCCTCGCAGTATTGGGTGAGGATGGTGCCCCAGGTGTCCTGGCTGCCGAACAGGCCCTTGAACAGGCCCTGCATGTCATTCGCGACCCCGGCCGGGTCCTTGGTGCCCCACTGCTTGCCCCAGAACACCAGGTAGACCTTCGGCGTCGGGGACACGGCTCCGTTCTTGTCGCTGGTCGTCAGCGACAGGGTGTCGGCGCCGGTGGCGGCATGGTGCGCCGCCTGGCCCGCGACCGCCGGGGGATGGATCGGCTTGACTCCGTAGTGGCCCGGCGCGGCGTGCGCGGAACCGGCGACGACCATGGTCGCGGCGGCCAGTGCGCCGGCCGCTGCGAGGCTTGTCAGTGCTCTGTGGGTATGGGTTATCCGCATGTCTCTTCTTCCCGCGATGAGTCGGACCGGCAGCCGCCCGAGCGCCTGCCCCGCCCGTGAAGAACGTCCGGCGCGCCCGACGCGCCATGGCTCAGGGGGCCGGACGAAGAGGAATGTAGCGGCGCCGACAGGGCTCGACCATATGTGCGGAGAGTCCTGATTCAGCACGAGGGTCCGGGCCGGATTATCCGAGGGTTTGCCTGCTTGCGCCGCTCGTACCCACGGTGCTATCTGTCCCGTTCGACCAGCGATTTCAGCCCACTGCGACGCTACCGCCGGCGAAACCGTTTGCAACGGGCGCGCCCCGCCCCTCACTCCGCGTCACCGCGCGCGACACGGGCCGGACGAACAGAACGAACACAACCAGGCATTACGCGAAAAACGCGAGTTGCGCGCGAAACAGCGACGTCACTGCGCGTCACGCCTAGCGTCTGTCACCACTGAGGACCCGACTCGAAGAGGAGCGGTAGACATGGTCACGCGACACGACGTCGCCGAGACGCCGCCAGCCGGCCTGCTCGGCCGGGCGGACGCCCGGATCGAGATCTCGGGCCTGACCAAGCGGTTCCTGACGCCGAAGGGCGAGGCCTTCACCGCGCTCGCCGACGTCACCTTCACCGTCGAGCCCGGCCAGTTCTGCGCGGTCGTGGGGCCGACCGGCTGCGGCAAGTCCACGACGCTCAGCATGATCGCCGGGCTCGACCGCCCGAGCGCGGGCTCGGTGCGCGTCGGCGGCCGCGAGGTCAAGGGCGTCACCGACGGCATCAGCTTCATGTTCCAGACCGATGCCCTGCTGCCGTGGAAGACCGTGCTCGGCAACGTCGAGATGGGCCCGGTCTTCCGCGGCGTGGGCAGGAGGCAGGCGCGCACCCTCGCCCGGGACTGGCTGCGGCGGGTGGGGCTGGCCGGCTTCGAGGACCGCTACCCGCACCAGCTGTCCGGCGGCATGCGCAAGCGGGTGGCGATGGCCGCGGCGCTGATCAACGAGCCGAAGATCCTGCTGATGGACGAGCCGTTCGGCGCGCTGGACGTGCAGACCAAGGCGATCATGCAGACCGAGCTGCTGGGCCTGTGGGAGCAGCTGCGCCCCGCGGTGGTCTTCATCACCCACGACCTGGACGAGGCGGTCGCGCTGGCCGACCGGGTCGTGGTGATGACGTCCGGTCCCGGCTCGGTCAAGGCGATCTACGACGTCGACCTGCCCCGCCCGCGCGGCGCCGTGCAGGAGATCCGCTACGACGCGCGCTTTCTCGAGATACAGCACCAGATCTGGGATTCGCTCCGCGAGGAAGTGGAGCGCGCCTACGCACGCACGGCAGGAGTCAACGCATGAGCACCCTCTCGAGCGCCCCGGCCCGCCCGGCCGTCGCCGGGGACCAGTCGGCCACCACCGTCGCCCAACGGGCACGCCGCCGCCGGATCCTGTGGCTCTGGAGCGCCCGCCTGCTGTTCGCGGTGATCGTGATCGGCGGCTGGCAGCTGTTCACCAGCGTCGGCATCGTCGACCCGTTCTTCTATGGGCAGCCGTCCGGGATCTGGAAGACCACGATCGACCTGTTTCAGCACGGCACCGAGTTCGGCTCGTTCTGGGTCGACATCGAGACCACGCTGCAGGAGGCGGTCTACGGCTTCGGCATCGGCGCCGCCGCGGGCATCGTGCTCGGCGTCACGCTCGGGCAGAACCGTTTCCTCGCCGACGTGCTGGGCCCCTACATCAAGGTGGTCAACGCCATCCCGCGCATCGTGCTCGGCTCGATCTTCGTGGTCGCGTTCGGCATCGGGGTGACGCCCAAGGTGCTGCTCGCCGCGGTCCTGGTGTTCTTCGTGGTCTTCTTCAACGCCTTCCAGGGGGTGCGCGAGGTGGACCGCGACATCCTGGCCAACGTCCGCGTACTGGGCGCCTCCCGCCTGCAGATCGTCCGGCACGTCACCCTGCCGTCCGCGCTGACCTGGATCATCGCCAGCCTGCACACCGCCTTCGGATTCGCCATCGTCGGCGCGCTGGTCGGCGAGGTGCTCGGCGCGGAGCACGGCGTCGGCCTGGTCATCCGCACCGCGCAGGGCAACCTCGACCCGGACGGGGTCTTCGCCGGGATGCTCGTCATCGCCGTGATCACGCTGGTCGCCGAGTTCCTGCTCACCCTGCTGGAAAAGCGGCTGCTGTCCTGGCGCCCCCCGGCGCCCTCCGAGGCCGTCGCCATCTAGCCCCCCACCCCCAAAGCCCCGTCCCACACCCCGGTCAGCCCCACCACCCTCACCCTGATTCGGTCCACCCTCACCCCCTCGAAAGGATCGTGCATCGCCATGTTCAAGCGGACCCTCACAGCGTCGATCGTGGGCGCGCTTGCGTTCGGCGCGGCCGCCGCGTGCTCCAGCGGCAACAACAACGCCTCGGCCGGTGCAGGCGGAGGCAGCGTGCCCACCGTGACCCTCATGGTCGGCGGCATCGACAAGCAGATCTACCTGCCCTACGAGCTGGCCCAGCAGCTGGGCTACTACGCGAAATACGGCGTCAACGTCCGGTTGAGCACCGAGGTGGACGGCGGCGTGGGCGCCGAGGACGCGATGGCGTCCGGCCAGGTGGACATGGCCGGGGCCTGGTACAACCACACCATCGAGTTCCAGGTCAAGGGCAAGGCCGTCGAGGACGTGGTCAACCTGTCCGGCGCGCCCGGCGAGCGGGAGATGTGCGCCACCAACAGCGGCGTGCACTCGGCCGCCGACTTCTCCGGCAAGACCCTCGGCGTCACCGACCTGGGCTCCGGCACCGACTCGCTGACGAAGTTCATGGCCGTGCAGAAGGGCGTCAAGATCTCGGACATCCACCGCCTGGCGGTCGGCGCGGGCTCGACCGCGATCGCCGCGATCACCGGCGGCTCGGCCCAGTGCGTCATGACCACCCAGCCGACGGTCACCGCGATGGAGCAGAAGGGCATCGCCTACTCCGCGGTCGACCTGGCCACCACCACCGGAACCCAGGCCGCGCTCGGCGGCGTCTGGCCCGCGGCGGGCGTGTTGGCCCGTGCCGACTGGGTGAACGCGAACAAGGCGACCGTGCAGAAGGTGGTCGACGCACTCGTGGACACGATGCACTGGATCAGCACGCACACCGCGGCGGACGTCGCGAACAAGCTGCCGCAGGCCTACGTGCAGAACAGCCTGGTCTCGAAGCAGGACTACATCACGGCGCTGACGCAGGACAAGGGCCAGTTCCTGTCCGACGGCATCATGCCGGCCGGCGGCCCGCAGACGGTGCTCAAGATGGAGGAGCTGATCGGCTCGGCGACCTCGTCGGTGAACCTCAGCACGACGTTCACGAACGACTTCGCGATCGCGGCGAACAAGAGCGAGGGCTACACCAC
>NZ_DASZGI010000185.1:0-8451 GCF_035938995.1 Actinocrinis sp. | reverse complement strand
AGCCGCCTTCCGGAGGGACGCCGAACGCTGATATGTCGCCGCTGAAACTGACCAGCACGCCGCCGCCCGTCCGGTCGTGTGCCTCGCGCGCGGCGAGGTCGGCGGCCAGGGCCTTGGCGGTCGCGCCGAAGTCGAGGAGGGTTCCGCGTTCAACCGTGACCCGGCGGTTCGCCGCGTCCCAGCGGACCGTCCGCCAGCCCGGGCTCGGGCGCGGCCCGGTCACGGTCACCGCGACTCCGGCCTCCCGCAGCTGTTCGAAATCACGGTCGTACCCGGCGGCCACCAGGGCGGCCCCGCAGGTCGGATCGACGTCCCCGGCGGTGAGCTCGGCGGCGCGCAGTGCGGTTTCCAGCGCCGTGGCGAACAAATCACCCACCACGACCGGCTGGCCGGCAGCCGCGTTCACCCACGACAGCTCGGAGTCCGGCCGGAATCTGCTGCACGCCAGGTCCATCGCCTCGATGTGCCTGCGGACGACCGCGAGCGCCTCGTCGAGCGCCCCCGGATCGGCGGTCAGCACGACCGCCGCGCCGCCGAATGCGGGCAGCTCGGCCCGCGCCGGAGCGGCGCTCGGCGCCCTCACGATCCGCCGGAGGTCACCTGCGATGACCCCGATCCTCCGCCCGGCGCGCTGTTCGGACCCTGCAGACCGCCGGACCCGTTCGAGGAGCCGCCGTTCCCGCCGCCGTCGCGGCCAACGTTGACCTGCGGCAGGTGGGTGGGCAGGAGATGGGCGAAGCCCGCGGCCATGACCAGCCCGCCAGCCACCGCGAAGGTCCCGATCAGCCGGGTGGTCTTCTTGACGCGCAGCACTCCGGCGTCGCGGGCCAACACGGCTTTGCGTGTCCTCGAGTCCATCCTCAACTCCCTTGAGCCCGGCCTGTGGGGAGCGCCGCGGGAACCGTGCCGGACGGTCCGCGGTCCGGAACCCGCTCTCCCTCGCACTGTGAGCGGCAATCTTGTGAATCTGCTGAGAGTCGGCTGAATCTGCGGACAATCCCGGACTCCGCCGTCTCTGATGTCGCCGTCTCTGCGCTCACCGGAACCAGCTCCAGTGTGCGGCCAGATGCGCGCCCGCCATAGCCGCCACGAGTCCGCCGCCGAGGCCCACCGCCGTGATCGACCAGCGCAGTCCGCGTCCGCCGATCGCGCCCATGGCACGCCGCCCGCGCGAGGACCGCAGATCCGCCCCCACAAGCGCAGGCAGGCGCCACACGTAGGCCAAGACGTGCGCCGTCATGACTGCGGCCCAAAGCACGAAACTCGCCTTGTGCAGCAGGAGTATCGGAACGCCGGCGTAGGTGCGTGTCCCGGCCAATCCGAGAGCCACCCCGGTGCCGAGGACGCCGACGCTGGTGAGGATCACGAACGGGCCGAGCAGCCTCAGCAGCGGCGCGGGCGGTCCCTTGCGGACGTACTCGGGATGGCGCGTGTAGTAGCGGGTGAAGCGGTACGCCGTCGAAGCGATCTTCACGCACACCGGACCGATCAGCAGCAGGCCGATGAAGTAGTGCCAGTACAGCAGGCCCCGCAGCTGGAGGAGGGTGACACCCTCGGCGGCGAACAGCACCAGCAGGACGACGCCGGTGATCGCGGTCAGGCGCTCGTTGCCGTCGGCGCCGCCGCGCCCGCGCGTGGACGCCGTGCGGCGGGGAGCGTCGGCGGTGCGGTACACGGCGATCCTCTCGGCGCGAATCAGTGTCCCCTGCGAGAAAAATCAGCGTCTCCCGGGAGAGAGCTGTCCCTCCAGGGTCGCGCCCCGCCTCCGCGCGAACCGTTCAGAACTTCCTCAGAACTGGTTAAGATCACGCTCCCGACTCGTCGCGCCCGGCGCCCTTGCGCCGTTCGGCGGGGAGGTCCAGCTCGACGGTCAGCCCTCCGCCCGGCGTGTCGGACAAGTTGACCGCGCCCCCGTTCGCGGTCGCCAGGCGGTACACGATCGCCAGGCCGAGCCCGTTGCCGCGGGCCGCGGGATTGCCGAACCGCCGGAAGGCCGCCTGCTTGGCCTGCTCGCTCATCCCCGGACCGTCATCGACGACCCTCAGTGAGACCCGCCCGGCGCCGTTGGCCACCTCGATGCGCACCCGGCCACCGTCGGGCACCGCTTCCAGGGCGTTGGCCAGCACGTTGTCGAGCATCTGCGCCAGGTCCCCGGGACCCAGATACGCCGTGGCCTGCTCGCCCGGGTCCGCTGTCAGACCGATCCGGCGTTCGCGGGCCACCGGCTCCCAGGCCGCGACCCGCTCAGCCGCCACCGCGTCGGCCCGCACCGGCTGCGGCTGCGGCACGCTGCTCTCGGCGCGCGCGACTGCCAGCAGCCCGTCCACCAGGCGCGAGAGCCGGGCGATCTCCTCCTGCGCCCCGGCCAGTTCCGCAGCGGCCTCGTCGTCCACGTCGTCGGCCAGCAGATCTAGGCGGAGGCGCAGCGCGGTCAGCGGAGTACGCAGCTGGTGCGACACGTCCGCGACCCAGACCTGGTGGGCGTCCACAAGCATCCGGGTGCGCTCCGCCATCCGGTTGAAGGTCAGCGCGAGCGCCCTGACCTCGGCGGGACCGCTGTCTACCGGGGCGCGCACGTCCAGCGTCCCATCGCCCAGGCGCGCCGCCGCCTGGCCGAGCGTCCCCAGAGGCCGCGCCACCCACCGGGCCAGCCACACGGACAGCACCACACCGACAAGCAGGCACCCAACGCCGATGAGGATCAACCACCCCCACATCACAGAGATCCGGTCGTTGACCGGATCTGCGGACCGGGCTAGCAGCACCGCCCCGGCGGTCTTGTCGGCGTCGCTGATCGGCACCGCCACCCGCAGCCACGCACCGTCCTGAGCGGCGGTGTCGGACCGCGCGGCGAGCGCCTGAGTGACGAGGCGCCGTGCGGTCGCCTCCGTGGCGGCGCCGCAGGGGGTCGACGCGACGACCACGCCGTCGGACCCGAACACGGCCGCGCAGTCGCCGCGAGCGGAGGCGGCGGCCAGCGCGGCGTACATCGCCGTCGTACCGTGATGATCCGCCAAGTACTCCTCGGCGGAGGACGCGACCTGGTTCGCGGACGACTGCGTGCCATAGCGGAAGGACGTGCGCTCGTTGTTGGTCATCGACACCCCGAGCGGTACCACGGCCAGCACGAGCAGCGCCGCGATCAGCGCGGTGAAGGCGAGGGCGATGCGGCGGGACATGGTTGCTCAGCCTGCTGCGCCGGGCTGTGGGCCGCCCGCCGCGAGGTCGCCGAGCCGGAATCCGCGCCCGTACACGGTCTCCACGAGCCCGTCCACGCCGAGCTTGCGGCGCAGCGCGGCGATGTGCACGTCCAGCACCTTCGTCGGCCCGTACCAGTTCGCGTCCCAGACTCGCTCCAGCAGCTCCTGGCGCGTGACCACCCGGCCGGGGTCGGCGGCGAGGCACTCGAGGATGTCGAACTCCTTCGGCGTCAACGCGATCTCGGCCCCGTTCACGGTCACCCGGCGGGTGCGCGGATCCACCGAGACCGGACCGTGGGCGAAGACGACCGACCCGCTCGGGGTCACCCGCCGCAACACCGCCCGGATCCGGGCGAGCAACTCGGCCAGCCCGAACGGCTTGACCAGGTAGTCGTCGGCGCCCTCGTCCAGCGCGACCACCCGATCGCCCTCCTCACCGCGCGCGGTCACCACGATGATCACCGCGTCGCTGCGCATGCGGAGCCGCCGGCACACCTCGACCCCGTCCATGTCCGGAAGGCCGAGATCGAGCAGCACCACGTCCGCGGGCGCCGCTGCGAGCGCCGCCTCGCCGGTGCCCACGACCTGCGCGACGTAGCCCGCGCGCTGCAGTCCGCGCGCCATCGACCGGGCGATCCCGTCGTCGTCCTCCACGACCAGGACCCGCAACGGTGCCGCCCGGACCGCGTCGCCTCGTGCCATCACAGCGCAACTTTAAGCGCGGAAACGGACCGCCCGCCGCAGACGGCGGCGCGAACGCGGGGCGGGGTTGATCGCTCCGGCCGTGAGCGAGACACTGTTCGATCGCGCCGACAGAAGGCAGTTCGGTTCGGTCCGGCCGCCGGGGAGGGGGCGCCAATGGGCCTCGAGATCGAATTCGAATACGATGACACCCAGGACGGCGCGTGGTCCCCGGTGCGTGACGCCGGTCCGCTGCGCGCGTGGCTGAAGCGGCGCCGGACAGCAGGACCGTCTGTCGGCAATCCCTTGATCGTCCACCTCGGCATAGCGCTTGCCGCGGTCGTGCTCGGCGCCGCGTCCATGGCCGGTTTCCTCCACGGCAGGACGGCGGTGAGCGATCGCACCGTCTCCCTCCTGCACCTCGCACCGGTCAATCCGTTCGTGGTGCAGCCGCTGCCCACGCCGCCGACGCAAAGTCAGACCCAGGGCCAGAGTCAGAGCGTTGAGCAGGTGCTGGCGACGCCCTGGACGAACACTTTCGACCAGGACGTGTCCCTCTCCGTGATCAACGACGGTCCCGATCCGGTCACCGTGCTCGGCGCGACGCTCAGCGCCCTGGAGTTCCAGGCCACCTGGCTGACCCCCGCGAGCCCGGCGCCGACCGCGTCGGGCGGTGTCAGCCTCCTGCGAGGCCGGGCCCATTTCGTGTGCGGGGACTACTCGCCGGACCGCATCGCAACGGTCGCGCAGATACGCGTGCGGACCGCGGACGGAGCGATCCGCCAGGAAACGCTGGTGGTGGACCACTACAGCCAGATCGCGGAGCGGGCAGTCTGCGCGCAGATGCCCACCCCGCAGGTGGTGCAGTCGACGACGTTCGCGCCGTCGCGCGCGTCGGGCACGTACGTCGTGGAGATCACCGCCATCAACCGCGCGCTCTTCCCGCTGCGCATGGCCCTGTCGCCATCCGCTGCGCAGTCATGGACCAGCGGCGGCGGGCTGGACCTCTCGGCCTCGGCTGACACCGTCATCCCGCCGCACGGTACCGGCGCCATTGCGATCTCGGTGTCAGTCGACGACTGTCCGGCGGCACAGGAAGCCGCCTCGAACGGCTACGCATACGACACGCTGACCTTCAGCGACGCGCGCGACGCCCCAGGCGCCCCGCAGGCGCGGATGATCGATCAGACGGCCGCGATCGCCGACCTGAATGTGATCCTGGCGTACTGCGTCGCCAACGGTGCGGCATTGGGCGGTGGCTGATGCCTGACGTGATGGGCTTCATCCGCCGCCGCGGCGGGACCGTCGCCACCGCGTCAGCCATCGTCGGCTTCGCAGTCGGCGCGACGGGCGCATATCAGGTCATGCACACGCAGCCGCCGACGCAGATCCTTTTGCGCCAGGCGACCGAGGGCGATCCCATGGCCACCTTCGACCAGACTCCGGGCGCCGGCGGCGTGCTGATACTCCTGCGCAACGACGGCACGACACCGGTTGAGGTGACCGACGCGGCCTTCTCACGTACGTCGGCCGCGCCGCCGCTGTACATCGCACCCGAAACGGTGCCGCCAGGAGCGGAAGTCAACGTCTACGTGCCCATACCCGGTACGTGCTTCGTCCCGCTTCCACTCAGCGGCCCGCCTGCCCCACCGGTCCGGGTCCTGGTGAGCGCGCAGCAGCTGGGCGGGCCGATCGAGTCCATACCGGTCGAAGTCGTCGGCCAGCTCGCCGAGACCATGGCCGCCTGCCACCACCAGAACAATCGCTAGTCCGGCGCTCGCCGCGGCTTCGCCGAAGCGATCATGGCCGCCGCGAAGCGGTCTGCGCTATGCCCTGAATGCCGTAGTGACGCGGCTCGGCTCCAGCGCTTGAGTTGAGGTGGCGGGTGCGCCGGGGCGTGCGGCGTCGCCGGCGGCCGCCGTGCCGATCGCAAGGAGGGAGAAAGGGAATGTCGGGCGTCGAGCACAAGAATTTCGACAAGGCGGACGAGGTTCGGTTGTTCGAGGCCGGCATGGGACGCCTGGAGCTGGTCAACACCAGCGCGGGCCCGGTGGGTCTGGCGACCTTCGAGCCCGGCTGGAGGTGGTCGGAGCACGTCAAGCCGATCGCGGGCACCGACAGCTGCCAGGCCGAGCACACCGGCTACTGCGTCTCGGGCCGGATGCGCGTGCGGATGGACGACGGCGAGGAGTTCGACTTCGGTCCCGGCGAGTACGCGCACATCCCGCCCGGCCACGACGCGTGGATCACCAGTGACGAGCCGTGTGTCGTGGTCGACTGGCAGGGCTTCGCGGACTACGCCAAGCGCGCGTAACGGCGTGATTCCAGAGGCGATCCGTTCACCTGAGATCAGGTGCCCGACGGACAGCGGCGGGCACCGCGGTTCGCTCGAACCGGCGGGATTCTGAGTCGCTGGTTCGTGCATCCGCGTCATTTTCCGCTGCCTTGGTGACGCGCTGGCGGCACCGCGATTCGGTCGCCCCCTCGAGACCGAACCGCCGGTGCCGCCAGCCGCACTCTGCGCGCTGATTCTCGAAAGAACTTTTCCGGGATTGCTCGAATATGCGTTTCGAGCGCGCAATATCGGCGCACCGATGCCGCGGGACTCTTCTGCGCCCCTTTCCCGCCTGGCTGTTCCATCGGCGTTTCCTTACTCTCATCAACGTACCCGGCCTCGGCTCCGAGGTCGGCTGATGAGGCCTTTCGGCCATTGGGGCGGCGGTTTCCGCCGCCGCGCAGGGGGTTTTTCCATGCACAAAACCATGCGTATATTCCGCGCTGCCGTGCCCAGGTGGTTCGCCGTTCTCGTGACGGCCGCGCTCGCATTCACCGGCGTCGCAGCCGTTACCGCCGCCCCGGCCTCCGCCGCGTCGAGCGTCGACGTGTACGTCGGTTACGCCGACAACCTGCGCGCCAATCCGACCAACTTCCCGACCCCGTGGGCGGGCGCATCCGGGGTGACGTTCGCCGGCTGCACGCCCAACTGCACCTTCGACGCGGGTGCGGTGCGCATCGTCAACAACACGAACATCCCGCAGACCGTCGACTCGGTCGTGGTGAAGATCAGCACCTGCGTCTTCGACATCTGGCCGCACAACACCGTGCTGGCGCCCGGCCAGCAGCTGATCGTCACCCAGACCGCGGTCACCGCGGCGGCGGTGTGCGGCGGGACCAGCGGAGCGTTCGACACCTCGGACATCGGCGTCAACGGCGCGGGGACGACCTGCACGCCGGACGGCGTGATTCCCGAGGTCGACGCGACGATCGGCGGCGTGACGAACGCGCTGCTCGATTCGAAGCAGGTGCTCAACACCGGCGGGATCGACCTGGCTGCCTGCCCGGGCGGCCCCAACGAGTCGCATCAGTGGTCGTTGATCGGGACCAACTGCCCGAGTGCCACCCTCTCGCTCGCCCCGGCCTCTCAGACGCAGACGCTCGGCAGCCCGGCGACGCTGCGGGCGACGCTCGCCAACTCGTGTGGCACCGGTCTGCAGGGAGCCACCGTCGACTTCACCGTGCAGACGGGGCCGAACGCGGGGCTGACGCAGAGCGCGACGACGGATGCGAACGGCGTCGCGACATTCAGCTATACGAGTTCTGTCACGGGCACCGACACCGACGTCGCCTCGGCCACGAACCCGGCCGGCAAGATCACGTCGAACACGGCGACCGTTGTCTGGCAGCAACGTCAGTCCAGTCTGGCCTTCACTGGCGGCGCGCCGGCGAGTGATTTTCATGATCCGGGTACGGTGTCGGCGGTGTTGAGTGACGGTGCCGGGCCGATCGTGGGTCAGCCGGTGGTGTTCACCCTTAACGGCAGCGAGTCGTGCACGGGGATCACGGATGCGTCCGGCACGGCGTCGTGCGCGATTACTCCGGGGGAGGCCGCGGGCAGTTACCCGCTGACCGCGAGTTTCGCGGGTGACACCGGTGATCTGGGCTCCTCGGCGTCCAGCACGTACACGGTCACCCACGAGGAGAGCGCGCTGGTCTACACCGGGCCGGCCAAGGCCGCCAACGGGGCGCCGCTGACCCTGTCGGGCACGCTGACCGAGGACGGCGCCACCCCGATCGCCGGGCGCACGGTCACCTTCACCCTCGGGTCCGGGGCGACGGGGCAGTCCTGCGCGGGGACCACGGGCGCCTCCGGGTCCGCGTCCTGCACCATCTCCTCGGTCAACCAGCCGGCGTCCAGCACCGCGGTGCCGGTGACGGCGGTGTTCGCCGGGGACGGCTACTACCGGCCGGCCGAAGCCTCGGCGACGGTGAAGTTCCAGTACCTGACCGGGCGGGCGTTCGGGTTGGAGTCCAGCGGCCTGGTCTCGATCTCGGCGACGCCGGACACCGGGGCGGTGCAGAGCGCGTCCGCGGGCACGTTCGCGCCGCCGTGCCTGGTCAGTATCAGTGGTCTGATCAGTGCGGACACGTTGTGCGCGAAGGTCGTCACCGCGGTGGACCCGGGCAGTGCGGCCGCGTCGGCGTCCGTGCAGGACGCCACGATCGGGGTGCTCGGCCTGCCGGTGATCAAGGTGGGGGTGGTGCAGTCCTCCTCCTCGACCGGCTGCGCCGG
>NZ_DASZGI010000184.1:0-23156 GCF_035938995.1 Actinocrinis sp. | reverse complement strand
TTTTTGCGAGGGAATGCCAGCGAGGCTCCTGCCCCTTCCCTTCTGCTTGCAGTCGGGGCCGCAGCCGAAACATGATCATCCGAAACTGCGAAAGACGAGGCCCGCGGGCGGCTAACTTCGAAGAGCGGCCGTGAGCCGGTGGCCCGCGCCGCCGCATGCTATAGATTCGGGCGGCGCGGGCCGGGAGAGTCGATTCGTGCGAGGGGGCTGGGATGAGGTTGCGGACTCGGTGGCTGCTGGCAGCGCTGGCGACGCTCGCTGCGGTCGGGGTGTGCGCGGCCATATTGTCCGTGGCTTCGCCCTCCGGGTCGTCCGGCGCCAGCGGAACCGGGCCGCACAATCCTGTGTCGCACAGTCCCGTGCCGCTGAACCCCGATCCCGGGCCGTCGAGCCCCGCGTCGCCCAGCCCCGTCCCGCACGCCGGGCCATCGAGCCCCGGGCCTTCGGGCACGGGAGCAGTCAGCGCCTGCGGCACCGCGCTGTGTACCGGAGGCGCTCCGTGGCACATGTACGGGGCGACGATCTACAACCC
Organism: Actinocrinis sp.; assembly: GCF_035938995.1. Classification (GTDB taxonomy): domain Bacteria; phylum Actinomycetota; class Actinomycetes; order Streptomycetales; family Catenulisporaceae; genus DASZGI01. The sequence continues at coordinate 22,624 of NZ_DASZGI010000184.1, read as the reverse complement.
CGGCGTCGTGCCGTACCGCTCCGGGCTCAAGGATCCCGCCGACACGATCGCCCTCGCCCGTGATGCGCACCTCAACACGATCCGGATCACCGACTTCCTCGACGTCAACGGTTCGCCGAGCACCGCGCCGTACGACCCCGCCAGATGGCGTCTCGTGGACGGCGTGATCGCCGCAGCCCGGTCGGCCGGCATGCACGTGGACCTCGGCCTCGCCGATTATCGCGCCATGCTGTGGAACAACTGCATCGATCCGTACACGGCGGACTGGAGCAGCTTCCTCTCCTTCGTCGCCGACAGGGTCAACACGGTGGATGGTTCGGTGTACCGGGACGATCCGACACTCGCCCTGGTCTCAATCGCGGGCGAACCGGAACCGGCGAACAAGCCCTACGCATTCAACGCGAGTGCCACCGGCCGACCGTGCACCCTGACGTACTCGACCGGGGACCTGACCGCCTTCTATCGCCAGGCGATCGCCGTCTGGCAAACCCGGCACCCCGCGGTGCTGATCGACACCGGCGGTCTCGGCTACCTCAACGAGACCCACTCCGGCATCGACTGGCGCACGATCTTCGCGCTGCCGGGCAACGCCACGTGCGCCATCAAGACCTACGGCGGCATGCAGGCGTGGGCGCCGACCGCTGCCGCGTACTGCGCCTCCCTCGGCAAACCCCTCATCGACGAGGAGTTCGGCTGGCAACAGCAGGTCGGCGACGATCAGCGCGCCGCGGACTTCGCCGCCACGTACGCGATGCTCCACTCCCTCCACGCCGCAGGAGCCATCTTCTGGAACCTCGGCTACCAGACCGGCCCCACCAGCTACGAGGTAGGCCCGGCAACCCCGAAGACGTTCGCCATGATCCAATTGGGCGCGACCGGGTAGCGCTCAACGCGCAAGCGACGGGTCCGTGATCCGATCAAGCACCCGCACGACGCGACCACCTCGACAGCTCTCCTGAAGACCCACACGCCTCAGCCCCTCGAAACTGCAAGCCCTTGAGAAGGCTGGAGCAGACTGGCAGACGCGTCAGCAGGCAACGCTGCTGGTCACAGCGAAATCGAGTTTCCGAGTACTAGAGTTTCGTGACATCGCCGCGTCGGGCCGGGTGGGACACCGCCACGGCGCAGTCGCTGCTCGGGCGGCTATATTTCCGGTGGTGGGCGGTTATGGGGTCGCCGGTCCGCCAGTACTATCCGCGCGATGAACCGTTCGGGGCTCGGGGAGGATCGGTCGCAGTGTCTATCGGGGGCGGGACGACCGGCGGGCTGACCGCGCGCCGCGCCCGTGTCCAGGCGCGCGTCGTGTTCGCCGCCTTCTTCCTCGCCCTCGGCGCCACCGTCGCGCTCGCCGCCGTCGCCGCTTTCGCCTCCGACGCGGCCACCCGCGCGGTCGCCCAAATCGGCCAGCGCGCCACCCCTGAACAGCGCCGTCTGGTGGTCACCTACACCGTCGCGGGCAGCGAGGCGGCCATCCGGAGCGCCGCCGCGGCGGACATCTCGCAGAACTTCACCGCCCTGCCGTCGCGCCTCGTCACCGGTGTGCAGGCCCCGGCCCTCGCCACGTCGGCAGGCGGCGACACGCCTGTGCTGTGGACCTCGCCACAGCTGGGCCAGTCGGCCTCGCTCACCGCTGGGACCTGGCCTGACGCCGACGACTCCCCCGGCTCGGCCGACGCTGTCCCGGTCGCCGTGTCTACCACCGAGGCGAGCCACTACCGGCTCACCGTCGGCAGCCTGATCCCGCTCGGCGCGGCGACCGTCTCGCCGCGCGCCGGGTCCGTCGCGGTGGTGACGGGAATCTACCGGCCCGCCTCGGCCGCGGATCCGCTGTGGACCATCCCCGAATCGACCGGCGTCGGCACCGAGCCGCTGTACGCCGCACCCGCCGCATTCGACCAGCATCGGGTGTCGTCCGCCGTGTCCTACATCGTCGTCGGGCTCGACTACTCCCGGCTGTCCGAGGCGGGGCTCGACACGGTGCGCGCCCAACTCGCCCGGCTGTCCGACGTCCTCGCCAACGACCCGTCGATCACCGCGGCTCCGGGGCAGGCGTCTGCGGACGCGCAGGCCCTGCTCGACCAGACGTCCCGCGCCCTGGTGGTGGCCCGCCCCGCGATCGCGGTCCCGATCCTCGAGGCGGTCGCGGTGGCCTGCTGCGCGATCGCCGTGACCGCCCGCCTGCTCGCCCGCGGCCGCCGCCCCGAGGCCGCCCTGATGCGCTCGCGCGGTGCTTCCGTGTGGCACCTGCTGCGGTACGACCTGATCGAAACCCTCGCGATCACCGTGCCCGCGGCCGCCCTCGCCCCCTGGATCGGCGCCCGGCTCGCCGCACTCACGGCAGGCGGAGGCGACGGCGCGGGCGTGTGGTCGCTGCCGGATGCCGCCGTCTGGATTGCCGCCGCCGCGGGCGGTCTGGTGTTCACCGGACTGCTCGTCCTGGTCGGCGGGGTGGCCGCGCGCGAGGACTCGGTGGCGCGCGCCGGACGGATCCCCCCGGGAGTCGCCGCCGCCGGGATCGACCTCGCCGCGCTCGCGCTGGCCGCGGCCGGGGTCTGGGAGCTGCGTCGCGGCGTGTCGGCGCAGGCGGCGACCGGGACGCTCGACCCGGTGACGGTCTGCGCACCGACCCTGGCCGTGCTCGCCTTCGCGCTGGTCTCCACCCGTCTGGTCTCGCTGGCCGGCCGGATCGCCCAGCGGATCGCGGGGAGGCGCCGCGGCTGGCCCGGCGCGTTCGGCAGCTGGCACGCGGCCCGGCTGATGCGCACGCACACCGCCGCGGTCGTCCTGATCGCGACCGCGACCGCGCTCGTCGTGCTCAGCGGGGCCGATCGGGCCGCCACCGACCGGTCCGCAGTGGACCAGGCAGACTTTGCGGTCGGCGCGGACGTGCGCGCGACCGGGTTGGGCGTGGACCAGGTACGCTCCGGCGGCCTGGCCGAGACGCTGCCGGGAATCGCCGCCGTCGCCCGAGTCCAACGGATCTCCGCGTCCATCGGTCGCTCGGGCACCGGAGGGCAGGCGACGCTGCTCGCGACCGACCCGGCGCGATGGGAGCAGGTCGCCCGCATCCGTTCGGACCTAACGCCGGCCGGAGCCTCCGCACTGCTCGCGCCGCTGACCGCGCACAGCACGGCCCCGCCCGGGCTGCCGCTGCCCGGCCGCCCTAGCCGACTGAGGCTCACCGTCCGGCTGACCGGCCCGTATCCGATCGGTGCTCGACTCGACCTGTCCGTGGCCGGAGTCTCCGGTGGCGGCGCGACCCTCGACGCGCCGCTCGCCTCGACCGGGGCCGCGCAACCGGTCGCGATCGACCTCACCCCGGCGATCGGCGACGGTTCCACGGTCGCCTGGCCGCTGCGCGTCACCCGGATCGGCGTGCTCATGACGGCGCCGGCGAGCGATCCCGGGGCGCTCGGGTTCGACGTGCTCTCCCTCTCCACGGACGCCGGTCCGGTCGCCGCGGCCGCCGGTCAGAGCTGGAAGCCGACCGCCGACCTGACCGCCCCGACCAGCGATCCGAACGTGCTGGCCGAGCTGAACCCGGCACACGCGGCGACAGCAGTCGGCGTGGGTGCTGCGGGCGGTGCCTCCGTCCTGCTCCACGGCACCTTCGACCCCGGATCGATCCCTGCCGGCGTCGCAACGCAGGGGCAGTCCGCGTACAGCGCCGTTCTCGCGCTTCCAGCTCCCGCGGCGGTGCCGGCGGTGGTCACCGCAGGATTCCTGGCGGCAGCCGGATCTCCCGGTCCCGGTGCGACAGTTGAAGTGGCCGTCGGCGCGAACGTCGTACCGCTGCTGATCGTGAGCACCGCGAAGGCGCTGCCGACGACGCAGCCCTCGGACAACGCCGTCCTGATCGACCAGAACACCCTGAATGCGTACGCAGCCGGACACGACTTCGCTCTCTCCGGAGACACCGAGCTGTGGGCGCGCGCACAGCCGGGCGCCGCCGCGAAGGCCTCGGCCGCGCTGATCTCTTCCGGAGAGGCGCTCGAGGTCCAGGACCGGTTCTCGGCCGCCGCGCAGCTCATGGACGATCCGGTGCGTGACGGGCCGGTGGGGGCGCTGACCATCGCCGCCTTCGCGGCCGTGCTGTTCGCGCTGTTCGGCTATGGCGCACATGTCGCCGCGATCGTCCGCGAACGGATCGCGCAGCTCGCCGCCGTGCGGGCCCTCGGGTTCGGCGCCGCCGACATCGGCCTGGCATTCGGCGTCGAGCAGGCGCTGGTCGCCGTCGTCGGAGTGGTGGCGGGCGCCGCGGCCGGGCTCGGGCTGTCCCAGCTGATCGTCCCCTCGGTGGTGCTCGCCAGGGACGGAAGCGCGCCGCAGCCCTCTGTTCTGGTCGGCCCGGACTGGACGGCGGTGGGGCTCAGCGGCGCCGCGGTGCTTGCCGTCGTCGCCGCGGTGATCTGCTGGATCGCCTTCCGGGTACCCCGGCTGCGGGTCGCGGCGCTGCTGCGCACGGGGGGAGCAGGATGACGGGCGGATACCGGCGCGGCAGGGCGACGATGGCGGCGACGCGGGCTTATGCGGGGCCACTGCTGATCACGGCGCTGATCACGCTCGTCGTGTGCGCCGGGCTGGTAGGCGGCCAACGCGAGCTCTCGGCCCGGACGACCGGCGCGTTCCAGGACTACGTGGAACAGCACGGCTCCGGGGGACGGCTTGTCGCCACGTCCACGATGACTGAGGGGACTTCCGCGGCCGTGCCAGAGGCGACCGGCGACATCGCGGCGAGGCTGCCCGCGCCGAGCAGTGCGTTCGCGCTGTCCGGATGGTCCTTCGCCGAACCCCAGGTGACCGGCGACCTGCCGATGTGGTTGCCGCACGAGTCGCCCGAGACCAGCACCGCCGTGCACCAGGCGGCGTCGCTGCTCACGCTGGAGACAGCCTCAGGTGTTGAGCGAGAACTGCGCTACACGGCGGGTAGGGCACCCGCTTGCCGGGACACGTGCACGGGCACTGACGCCGCGCATCCGGTGCCCATCGCAGTTTCGGAGCTGACCGCGCAAGAGCTGCGCCTGTCGGTCGGGCAGACATACGCGCTGTCGGCCAAGAGCGGCGCCGACCTCTACGTCGGAATCAGCGGTGTGTTCCGCGGCTCTGGCACGACCGCCGCCGGTCCGTCCGGGGACCTGCTCAGCGGCCTGTTGAACCCCTTCGTACAGCAGAAGGTCAACACCTTCGCCGCCGTAGGGCCGGTGCCGTGGATCCAGTGGACCGCGCAGGCGCTGGCCGCCCCAGACGCAGTCGGCGCACTGACCGGCTGGCAGGCGGCGACCGTGACATGGGACTACGCCCTCGTCCCGACCGGGCTGACCGCGGATCGCGCGGTACCGTTCGCCACCGGGATCAAGGCCCTGATCGCGTCCGGGGTACCGATCGCGACTCCGCAGGACAGCACTTCCGGGCGTGCGGCGCAGGGACCGGTTTTCTCCACCGCCGCCGTCGTGAGCGGCGTGCCCGACCTGGTCTCCGGCTTCGAGGCGGACGCCGGGGCCGCCCACGCGCTCGGCCTGTTCGTCCTGGTCGCGGCAGGCGCGGTGGGGATCGCCACGATCCTGCTTGCGCTGCGTGTCCTGTCCGACCGGCAGGCACGCGATCTGTCGCTGCGTCGGGCGCGAGGTCTCGCCCCCGTCGCTGCCGCACGCCGCGCGGCGGTTCAGGCGGCAGGATGCACGATTCCGGCCGCCGCGATAGCCATCGCCGCGTCGTTGTCGGCGATACCCGGCGGTGACGACGGATTCATCATCGGCGTCGCGAGCGCGGTGGTCGTCGGCGTCCCGGCGGCTGCTGCGATCACCGCGCTGCGCTCGTCGTCCTCGTCGCCGGGGGTCTCATCAGCAGGCTTATCCGACCAGGCGCCACCGTCCCGGCGGTCGGCGATACGACGCAGAGCATTGCGACGCACGGGTGTCGTCCTGCTCCTGCTGTTCCTCGTCGGCGCCGCGACCATGGTGCGCACCCAGCTCGCCGCCTCGGCCTCGCCCGACCTGCTCAGCGCGAGCCTGCCGACACTGGCCGCCGCAGTCGGCGCCCTCGCCGTCACCTCGTTGGTCACCCTGCTGGTGCGCCCGGCCGTCCGCCTCGCCTCCGGCCACACCCGGTCCGCCGCGCCGTTCCTTGCCGCCGCCCACGCCGCCCGGCGTCCCGCGTTGCCCACCGCCGCCTCCGTGGCTCTGCTGGTCGCCACATCCTCAGCCGTGTTCGCATCCTGTTTCACCGCGTCCCTGGATGCGGCCCGGCAGCTCGACGCCTGGCGCCGCACCGGCGCCGACCTGCGGATCCAGGTCCAGGGCGACGTCGGCACCGGGCTCGACCCGGCGGCGCTCGCGAGGGTCACGGCCGCCCCCGGGGTGCGCGCCTCGGCCACCGGCACCGTGTTCGCGAACCTGCCGCTGGTCACCCCCCAGGGCCAGGTGTCGGCCACCGTCGTCGTGGTGGATCCGGCCCAGTACGACCGATTGCTCGCCGGAACCCCGCTCGACGGTTCGGGCGTGGACGCGGCGCTGCGGGCCCTCGCGGCGAGCGCCGGTCCGAACGCGGCGGGCGATCTTCCAGCGCTGATCTCGTCGAACCTGGCCGGCTACTTCGCCCCGGGCCGCGACCAGCTCGGCCTGCCGGGCGACACGGTGCCGATCGCCCCCGTCGCTCAAGCCGCCTCGTTCCCGGCGGCCGGCGGAGCAAGCGTCTTCGTCGTGCTGTCCCAGGCCGTGCTGGAGAAGCAGGCCAACGGGGTCGCCCCGCCGTTGACCGCGTCCTGGTTCGACCTGGCTTCGGGCACCGCGAGCGCGCAGGCATTCAGCAGGGCGGAAGCGGTCCCGCTGGCCACCGTGACCGACCGGGCCCAGCTCGCGGCCGGGCTGGACACCGGACCGGTCGGCGCCGTCGCCCGCTGGACCTCGGGTGCGGCGGTCGCATTCGACCTCGTCCTCGCCGCCGTGTGCCTGTTGCTCGCGGGCGCCCTCACGGCCCCGACACGGGCTGCCGGTAAGGCGTTCCTGGTCACCTTAGGCGCGCGGCGCGCGACCGGAGTGCTGGCCTCGGTGCTCGAGACGCTGCCGGCCTTCCTGATGATCGCGGTGGTCGCGGCGGTCGCGGCGCTCTGTGCGCTCGGCGTGCTCGCGCCGTTGGTCGGGCAGCTGGCGGTGGGCTCGCCGAACGGGCTGCCGCTGTCGGACGTCACCGCGCCGCCCGCCGCCGTGTGGGCTGTCGTGGCGGTGCCCGCTGTCGGTCTTTTGCTCGCGGCCGTGCGGGCGGTCGCAGACCACCGCACCCGGCTGTCATTCCTACGAGACGAGCGCGCCGCATGATGGTGCCCGATGAGCAGCGAGACAGTGCGCGGCAAGGGGAAGGAGGCGCGATGACGGAGAGGTCGGAGTCCCAGGAAGAGGGACGGACCAGCCTGCGCGAGATTGAGAAGGCCGCGGGACGGCCCCGCGCCGCGTACGGCACCGATGCCCAGATCGTGTGCGACAACCTGGTGCGCATCTATCAGACCGGCGATGTCGAGGTGCAGGCGCTGCAAGGGCTCGATCTGCTGGTGGGCCGCGGTGAGATCGTCGCGGTGGTGGGAGCGTCGGGCAGCGGGAAGTCGACCCTCCTCAACATCCTGTCCGGGCTGGACAAGCCGACGGCCGGGGCCGTGCGGGTCGCCGGACGCGATCTGATGGCCCTTAAGGCACGCGACCGGCTCGACTACCGGCGCCGGGCGGTCGGCTTCATCTGGCAGCAGACCGCCCGCAACCTGCTGCCTTATCTGACGGCCCGGGAGAACGTCATGCTGCCGATGTCGTTCGCCGGGACGCGGCGGCGACAGCGGGCCGCGCGGGCCGGGGAACTCCTGGACCTGCTCGGGGTCGCGGACGTCGCGGACCGCAGACCGGCGCAGCTCTCGGGCGGGCAGCAGCAGCGCGCCGCGATCGCGACCGCGCTGGCCAACGCCCCCGAGGTGCTGTTCGCGGACGAACCGACCGGCGAGCTGGACTCGGCGACCAGCGCGGACGTGTTCGCCGCGATGCGCGAGGCGAACCGGGAGCTGGGTGTGACGGTGGTCGTGGTCACGCACGACGCGGCGGTATCCGAGCGGGTCGGCCGGACCATCGAGATCCGCGACGGCCGCATCAGCACCGAAACGGTGCGGCCCGGCGCGGACGTCGCGGACGGCGAGACTGTGGTGGCTGCGCAGTCCTACGCGGTGCTGGACCGGGCGGGGCGAGTCCAACTGCCGCGTGAATACATCGACGCGCTGAGCCTGCGCGAGCGAGTGCTGCTCGGCCTGGAGTCTGATCACATCGGCGTGTGGCCGGGGCAGGGCCGCGAGGCGGAGGGGGCTCAGTGAACGGGACCGGAGCGAACGGGTGCGCAATGAAGGAAGCCAGTCGGTGACCGGGCCCGAGGGCCGCTCGGCAGTCGTGGCGGGAGAGGCCGCCGGAACTGGGCCGATGATCGTGGCCCACGAGCTGCGCCGCACCTTCGGCAACGGGTCGCGGGCGGTGCGCGCGGTCGACGGGGTGTCGTTCGAGGCGGCGCGCGGCGAGCTGTGCGTGGTGGTCGGGCGGTCCGGCTCCGGCAAGACCTCGCTGCTCAACCTGGTCGGCGGGCTGGACCGGCCGCACTCCGGAGAGCTGGCGATCGACGGCCGCCCGGTGTTCGGCGAGGGCGTGCGCACCGGCGACGGCGAACTGGCGGCGCTGCGGCGGAACACTCTCGGGTTCGTGTTCCAGTCCTTCGCCCTGCTGCCCGTGCTGACGGCGGCCGAGAACATCGCGATGCCGCTGCGGCTGCGCCGGATGCCGGTCGCGCGGCGCGAGGAGCGGGTCAGGCTCCTACTGGACCTGGTGGGCCTCGCTGCGCACGGTAAGCAGCGCCCGGCGGAGTTGTCCGGCGGGCAGCAGCAGCGGGTCGCCATCGCCCGGGCGCTCGCGAACACGCCACGTCTCCTCATCGCGGACGAACCGACCGGCCAGCTGGACCGGGAAACCGGCCGCTCGGTGATGCGGCTGCTGCGCGCGGTGATCGCCGCAGAAGGCGTCACCGCGCTGGTGGCCACCCACGACGCCGCGATGGTCGAGCTGGCCGACCGGGTGCTGACCTTGCGCGACGGCCGCCTGATCGACATCTAACAGCGTTCGAAATCGGCCGGGCGGCTTGTTCGGCATTGTTCGCCGAACAACCTGGCCTGCTGCCAAACAACAGCCTGGGCTCTATCACTGAGGTGGGTGGCTACGACGGCTTCGATTCGGCACCCCACCAGGACGGTTCCACTCAGCCCCAGAGCTTTGTCGATCCTCGAAACGATTCGCCGAGCAGTCCGAATCGGACCGTCGTAGCCAAGCGGGACTCCCGCGGGCATCGCGCATCGTGGAGGCGGCGCGGCGCAATGCGTGCGAGACCGGGACGATGTAGGGAGTCTGCGGTGGAAGCCGACGAACTGGAACTCGGGCCGACATCAGTCTCTGCGGCATCGTCGGCGATCTCGGACCGGTACAAGACCGTGAAACCGAGGCGCGTGGGAGCCAGGATCCCGGTCACCGTCGTCAAAGCGCTCGCCGCCGATCCCACCGTTAGGCACTCCGAGCGAGGCAGAGAGCTGCTGCGGTTGCTGACGCTGCACGCGATCGCGCCGGATGAATGGGCGGCTCTGGTCGACGCCGTTCCGGCGCACCGCGCTGCCATGATCGTGAAACTCGCCGAAAGCCTCTCGCTGACGTGGCAGCAGTTCGCTGACGAGCTGCGTCGCCGGTGACAGCCGCTCGGTTCACCGTGTTCAGACAGTGCTGCGTTCAGAAATAGAGTTCGCAGGTTCTTGACACCACTTTCGAGTACGCGGCTGCGGACATGCGATCACGACGCTGCGGCAACGAATTTGCCAGCAGGATCCTGCAAGTTCCACAGTCCCGCGTGCAGGACTTCGACACCCGTGCGCCAATCAGTTCGCCCAGTTGCCCGTGGTGTACAGACCCGCCAGGAGGAGGGCGATCGGTGCGCTGACCCAGACATACGCGCTCCCGATCCACGGCCGCCGGTCTGCGGCGCGGGCCAGCAGCAGGTAGAGCGGGAAACAGACGAGCAGGCCCCGGTCGGCGCCCATCTGGTAATTGACACACACCATGCTGGCGAGCACCAACGCGCAGTAGCACGCCTCAGGCCACTCGTGTCGCGCAAGGAGCGCGATGACCAGGAGAGCGGCCGCGATGGTGCACACGAGCTCCAACTCGAACGACCACGACCATGGGTAGTATGCCGAGCTCCAGTGGTCTTCGTAGGCGTTACGCCAGCTGTCGCGGATCGCGATCCAGGGCCAGTCGATCCGAAGATTCCAACCGGCCCGGCTGGCCTGCTGCCAGGCGCTCCAACTGCCGGTGGTCCGGCGCAGGTAGAGCACGTAGAGGAACGGACCGACGGCCGCGGCTGCGGCGCCGGATGCGGCGCTCAGACGGCGCGCAGCGCCGGGTCGGGTCAGGGCGAACAGGACCAGGGCGGGGATCAGGGCCAGCCCGTCGATCCTCGTGAGGCCCGCCAGGCCGGCGAACAGCGAGGCGACGGACCACTCCCCGCGCTGCGCGGCATACCAGGCTGCCGCGGCGAAGGCGAGGAAGACCGGCTCGCTGTAGCCGACGGTCAGGAACACCGCGGCCGGGGCGGTGAACAGGAACAGTCCGGCCCGGGTGCTGCCGGCCATCCGGTTGAGCAGCACGGCTGCGGCGCATCCCGCCAGCAGGGAGAGCAGCAGCACGGAGGCGAGCCAGTTGCGCACGAGCAGGTGTACGAAGGCGAGCAGAAGTGGGTAGCCGGGCAACAAGGCGGCGTTGTTCGGAGTGGACGCCCCTGAGAACAGGCCGTGCTGTGCGTAGTTGACGTAGCGTTTCGCGTCCCAGAACTGGAAGGCGCCAGAACCGGTCAGTGGCTCAAGGCTATGGTTCCCGCCCTGGATCCAGGACGAGTAGTAGGTGATGATCACGAGCGCCGCGTGTGCCCCGATCGTGACGCCGATCGCGGCCCGGTCGCCGCGGCTCAGCCGGCTCAACCAACCCAACCACGGGAGCCGGACGAGCCGGGCAAGCCCCGCTTCGACACCGCCGGCTACCGTGTCGATGCCAGGCGCCGACTCACTCTCGGCCACGGGCACGACCTCGCCATCGGCCGCACCGGCGGTAACCGCATCGGCAGCCACGGCCGCGTGCGCGGCGGGCGTGAGGTCTGCGTCTGGATCGCCGCCAGGCTGATGCTCTGCAAGCCCTTTCGCGATTGAGACGTCTGACATACCTTCTTGCCCGCTCTTGTCCATAGCCGACCCTTTGGCTTTCGCACAGCGCACGGAAGTGACCAACCTGTGCGCGCCCGACATCGGCCGGGCGCGCACACCTTCAGCGGCTCAGCCCGCCGGTTGAGCCGTCAGCTGCTGGAGGTTCGCGGCACTAGCGTAGAGGTCCACCGGTCCGGAATCCCCGGTGCGCACCTGCAAGTGTGTGCCGCCCGCCGAGGGGACGGCTCCTTGCAGGGTCAGCGTCTGCGGTATGCCGGTCAGCTGAATCGTCGCGCTGGTCAGATCCTGCTGGCCGTTCCAGAAGTCCAGGTACACCGTGCCGGTTCCCTGGAGTGTGATCGAGGCCTGGTAGGACTGGCCGGCGGGCAGCGGGGCCGCCGGATCGACCCAGATCCAGGAGTTGGGGGCGGCGTCGGTTTCGGTCCAGTGCACGGCGCTGGCGCCCTGCGGGGTGGTCGCGGCGGCCACCGCGCCCGGTATCGAGCCCACGCCGTTCTCCACCGGGCCCTGCCAGTTCAACTGTCCGGTGGGCGCGGTGCCGAGCAGGTCGGGGCCGGTCGGCACGAGGACCTCGGGCTGGCGGCCGGGCGGGAACTGGAGCGGTCCGGCCGGGTAGGAGGGCGGCGCGTCGGCGGCCGTAGCTCCCCACGACTGGTCCGCCGTGCCGGTCATGGTGTAGTCGAGGCGGGTCGTGGACGACTGCTCCGCGCCCTGCCCGGCGGTCGTGGCCGGGCCGGTGATCAGCGGCGACGACAGCCAGACCGGAGCCCAGGACTGGTCGTCGACTGTCAGGGCATGTACGTACGTGCTCGCTGACGCGCCGGGGGCGTTCATCAGGACCCTGTGCCCGTTGGGCAGGTTGATCAGCGCCTGCGGGAAGATCGGCGCGCCCAGGGTGAGGACCGGCACGCCCGGGGTCTCCGGGTACATGCCGAGGGCGGCCCACACGTACCAAGAGCTCATCGAGCCCAAGTCGTCGTTTCCGGGTTCGCCGCCCGGGGAGTCGGTGTAGACGGTGGACAGCAACTCGTGCACGATCGCCTCGGTCTTATACGGCGCGCCGGCGTAGTCGTAGATCCACGGGATGCCGAGGGAGGGTTCGTTTCCAGCCCATTCGTACGGCTGGTTCGGGCCGGCGTTGAGGGTCTGGAAGAAGGTGTCCAGGCGGGCGATCGTGGCCGCGTCGCCGCCCATGCCCGTGATCAGGCCCTGGAGATTCTGCGGGATCATCCACGTGTACTGCGCCGCGTTGCCCTCCTGGAAGCCGGACTGCCCGAAGCTGCCCATGCCGTCCGTCGTCGGGCCGAACTCGGGGAACTGGCCCGAGCCGTCGCGCGGCTGGATGTAGCCGGTATCGACGTTGAAAAGGTTCGTCCAGTTCTGCGAGCGCTGCAGGTACGTCGTCGAGGTCGAGGTGTCTCCGACTGCGGCGGCCAGCTCGGCGATGCCGAAGTCGGCGCTCGCGTATTCGAGGGTTTCCGAGGCCCCGTTGGGCTCGGGTGACAGGTCGCTCTGGGTGGTGTTCGGCACGTATCCCAGGGACAGGTAGTCCGACAGCTGCGGCCGCTCGACGTACGTGCCCTGACCGAGCTGGCCGGGCGTCGGCACGGTGGAGGCGCCCTTGACCATCGCGGCCAGCGCGGCGTGCGCGTCGAAGTCCCTGGCCCCGAAGGCGTACGCCTCGGCCAGGATCGCGTCGGCGGCGTCGCCGTTCATCACCTGGGTGTAGTCGTTCGCGAAGCCCCACTTGGGCAGCCAGCCGCCCTGTGCCTCGTCATTGAGCAGCGAGGTCATCATCTGGCTGGTTTCCTCTGGGGCGAGGGTGGCCAGCAGAGGTATCTCGGAGCGGTAGACGTCCCAGCCGGAGAAGTTCGCGTACTGGATCTGGCCGGGCGGCGTCTGGTGGATCTGGTTGTCGTAGCCGAGGTAGTCGCCGTTGACGTCGGAGAAAATGCTCGGTTCGAGCAGCGAGTGGTAGAGCGCTGTGTAGAACTCGGTGCTCTGCGCCGGGGTGCCGCCGCCGATCCGGATGCGGCTCAGCAGTTGATTCCACTGCGCGTAGGTGTCGGAGCTGACGCGCCCGACGCTCCATCCGGGTTGTTCGCTTGCGAGGTTCGCCCACGCGTCGGCCTGGCTGGTGTAGGAGAGGGCGACCTTCATCATCACGTCCTGGCGGGATGTGGTGTCGAAGGTGACCCATGCTCCCGACTGGAGGCCCTGGGTGCCGGCGACCTGGGTGCGCGACTCAGAGCCCTTCGCCTCGACGCCCGGAGGCGCGACGAGGGTCCCGGTGGTGGCGGCCGGCGCGCCGTTGGGCCCGGCGGGCATGCGCGGCGCCGACTTGCCCTTCTCACCGGCCTTCGTGGAGCCCGGCGTGGTGACCACGGATTCCGAGCGCAGCGAGACCGCGGACGCCAGCAGGTTGACCGGGCCGGTCGACGCGGTGCGCACCTGGACCTGCGGGGCGCCGATCGAACCGGTCGGGATCTGGGCGTCCACGGTCAGCGTCACAGGGGTCGAGGTCAGGTTGACCGCCTGACCGTCTACGTCCTGCTGCCCGTTGTAGAAGTCGAGGAACACGTCGCCGCTGCCCTGCACGGTGACGCTCGCCTCGTAGCTGTCGCCCTGGGTGAGGGTGGGCGGTGTGGCCTGGATCCAGGTGTTGGACAGCGCGGTGGTCTGCTGCCAGGAGACGGCGCTCTGTCCGTCCGGGGTCGTCGCGGGCGCGACGGTCGGCTGGCTGCCGCCGCTGTTGATCTCGTGGTAGCTCCACGGCAGGTCGCCGGTCGGCTGGGTGAAGACGTTGGGCCCGGTCGGGGCGGTGTGCCAGGTCCCGTAGGAGGAGAACGGCCGGGCGAAGCTGGCGGCGAAGTACACCGGGTAGGTGCCCGCCGAGCCGCAGAACTGGCCCGCCGTCTCGGTTCCGGCGACCTGGTGGTCATTCAGTACCTGGATGTTCGCGGCAACGTTGCCCGACTGGGCGTCGCCCATCTTGAACAGCACGTTCGACGACGTCCCGGCGGGATAGGTGAACTGGGCGACGCCGGTGCGCGCGGTGGCGGCGAGGTCGGACTGGACGGCCGCCGGGGTCGAGGGGTTCAGGGTGACCGAGTAGGAACCCGGGGCGGCGTGCTCGCTGTTGTGGCTGAAGGCCGCGGTGGTGTCGACCGGGTCGGAGCCGATCGCGCCGACGGTGGGCAGGATCGGGAAGTCGCCGTACGCACTGCATCCGGGGCCTGACATGTGGGTGAGGCTGAAGCCCAGGATGGAGGAGTCGTCGTAGTTGTAGCCGCCGCCGTCCGGCCGGGACGGGGTGTCGGGGCTGAAACTCAGCATGCCGAAAGGGGCCGTGGCGCCGGGAAAGGTGTCCACCTGGCCGACGCTCGCGCCGCCCGAGCCGGTGCCGATCATGGGATCGACCAGCGAGGCGGGGTTGTCGACGAGCGCGTCGCCCGCGCCGCCGCCTGCCGGGGTCGCGGCCAGGACGGAGCCGCCGCCCGACACGATGAGCCCGGCGCAGGCGACGGCGACGGCGACCACCGCGGCCCGCAGCCGTCCACCGCTTCCAGGGCGCAAGAACATGGCCGAACCTCCGTATGACAACGTTGTCAACATCCAAGTCAGAGTTCTATCCGTTAGCCCGCCACACCGCAAGAGCCCCTGAGGTCATCGGGTTCTGCTTCTCCTCCGAAGACCACGGTCGCTTGAACCGTGCGGCTCCGCTCAGCGGTTTACGAAGAAGACTGATTTGGTCGGGACATGGCGGACCGGGCGCAGCCATCTCAGTGATGGAATACACGGTTTCCCGTCGCGGGCGCTGCACGGGCTTTCGCCGGGTCACGGACCGAGACTCAGGAGCGCGAAGATGCCGCCGACGACGGGCCTGGCCTGGAAGCCGACCTGGTTGCTCGACACGGTGTCGTAGAGGTCGCTGAACGGCACGCGTGAGGGAGAGCCGTTGGCGAAGTCGTACACGGCTGAGATCAGGAAGCCCGAGGCCGGCTGATCGCGCAGCCAGGCGGCGGTCCACATCTCCCAGTCGCCCTTCGTGTAGGAGTGCCGCGGGTCCAGCGGCACGCCGTACTGGTTGGTCTGCGTCATATACCAGTCGGCCTCCTCGACGGCGACCGACTTGGGCACGAGGCCAAGGCCGAGCAGCGCGTCCGGGTAGCCGTTGTACTTCAGGCTCCACGTACCGGGCTGGTCGTAGGCGAGCTTCAGGTGCTGGGACGAGGTGTCCTGTGCCTTTTGCACCCACTGGGCGATGTAGCCGGCAGCGGTGCCCCGATAGCTCGAGGCGTCGGCGCTGTTGCCGGCAGCCGTCGCGACCTGACTCATCGCGCCGATGCCGATGATGCCCTTGAGCGCGAGGTTCACGCTGTGCGCGATGAAGCCTGTGAAGTCGTCGGTCTGGTTCTGGTAACCGGGATCGAGCGCGTTGGCGACGAGATAGTCGGCCCACTTCTTGAGGATCGTGTAGTGCTGCGTCGCGAACGCTCTCGCGGTGGGCACGTCCACGCGCGCGAGGTAGGCGGCGCTCATGATGAGCATGTTCGCGGACTCCTCGACGGGCATGTCCTCCTGGACGTCCTGTCCGTTGACGATTCCGCCGATCGCGTTCGGGTAGTGCGCGCCGAGGTCGTGCTGCGCGAACTGCTCGGGCCATCCGCCGTTCTCCGCATAGTCGAGGAGCGGAGCCAACAGCAGGCCCAGGTACCCGGGGTCCAGGTATAGGAACGCCGGCATCGCCGGGTAGGTGACGTCGACCGTGGAGACGTTGCCATCGCTGGATATCTCCTTGAGGAAAGCCCAGGGCTGGCCGTTGCGGCTGACCAGTTCCGTGCCGCCGTACGCCTGCCGCAGTGCCAACGCACACAGAGCGGCGTACCTATAGCCGCCCGCGGATGTAGCGTCACGCTGCACCTTGTCGTCGAGCGAGGCGCAGCGGTTCTGGGCCGTGTCAGCATCGGCGTGGAAGAAGGCTGCCATCTGCTGCCAGGTGGGCCAGTACGACAGCCAGAGCGGGGGCAGTTGAGTGCCGAGGTAACTCACGGCCGGCTGCCTGACGTGGCCAAGAGACAGCACCGCGGACCGGGTGGAATCGTGTGCCGTGCCGAGGTCGAAGCAGAAGGCGAACACGGGCCAGTTGTCGCTGATCGGGCGGGGTTGGTTGCTGTCGGCGGTGTCGCCGAGCACGCCGTTGGCCAGGAAGGCTGCGCGAACGGTGACGTCGCTGCCGATCTGCCAGGTCAGGCCGGTCTGGTTCGCGGCGCTCCACACGACGGTGCCCCAGGCGGCCATGTCGCCGTTCTCGGCGAGCACTTGCGGGCTGCTGGGTGCGAAGGACAGCGAGGTGAGCGACGGTCCGCCGGAACCCGCCACCTGCTGCTGCGACCAGCCGATCGACGCGCCCGAGTCGCCGTAGGCCCACTCGCCGGAGATGTCGAGGTAGAGGCGCACGTCGTGGGAGGCGCCGTCGGTGCTCCGGACGCTCGCACGGACGTAGGACATCGGGATCGACTGGCGGCGCAGGTCGCCGGGCTCGATCGGGGACAGGAAGGTGAGCGTGAGCTCCACTCCGGCGGCGGCCAGGACGTACTGCGACGCGGTGGCGGTGAGCGTCAGCGAGCGCTGGACCATCCCGCGCGGCAGCGGCCGGCCGGGCACGTTCGGCGCGCCCAGGAACAGGAACTCGACGCCGTCGATCCAGGCCATACCGGTCATGGCGGTCGTGCGGCCGGTCCAGAAGCTCGGCCAGGTCCCGGCGAGATTGTCCGCGGGCATCCACGTGCTCAGATACGGCGAGCGCACGGCGAGCGGCACGGACGGCGGGCGGATCGGGTCGAAGGAGGGCGGCTGGGCGGTCGAGGCCGCACCCGCGGCCGGGGTGGTAGCAGCGGCGGCTGTGACGGCGGCGGCCTCGGCGGGCCGCACCAGGCCGGGCAGCAGGGCGACGCCCGCGGTGCCGAGGCCGACCGCGCCGGTGCCCCGGAAGAGCCGGCGGCGGCTGAGCCCCGTCGCGCCGTCGGGCTCGCCCGGGTCGGCGGCCTGGCCTGTCGCGTCGATCGATTGAGACAATGCGTTCCTCCGAGAAGGGTGCGTGGGGCACGCCTGCGCAGCCGCACGGACGGCAGGACGGCGCGCCGCCACGAGACGGGTGCGAGCCGGTCCGGGCGCGCGGCAGCCGCGCGCGAAGCGTTCGGAGTCGGCCGAACGGTCGGCGCGTGACTCGAGGGCATGGCGTAGCGATCCGGCGTGGCGCCGGACCTGGATGGGACCGCCGTCGGAGCAGGGCGAGCAGCGGTGATCAAGCCGCGTCGCGTGACGCTCCGCGCGGCGGGCAAGCTCGAGAGGCCACGTTTCGTGCTGGGACGCGACCTTGAGCGCGGGCGAGTGGGATGCCGACGGCGTCGGCTCGCCGCGCTGTGCGGGGTGGTGATCGCGTGCCGTAGCGCGGTCGTCCTCCGCCGTCGGTGTGGTCCGGCCGTGGGCCGGAACGGTTTCTCAGGTCGAGGGCGAAGCGCTGAAGTCGCGGCCTAGTCGGGACGTGGGTAAGAGGTGGTTCCGAGGTGGGATATCGGACCGGACGAGGATTGGCGCGGGGCGCTCACGGGCGCGGATTGGGTGGTACGCGGGAGTCGTGGGCACTGCTACAACGTTGTAACGCCCAATTAACGCACCAGGCCCACCGAGCGTCAAGGGCCGCTTGCCGAGTCTTGCGGTGCTCTCGAGGCAGGCGACAGTCGACTGATCTTCCAGTACTGTGTCACATCTCCAAATCTGCGCACTTCAAAGGGCATGAGTAGGGCACTAGATCACGGAGAACTGAGCGCCGGGCTCGACGCTCCGGCCTCAATGCCTCGCTCCGGCGCCGCCGCGCGTCAGCCTTCAGACGACCGGCCAGCGTTGACAAGTTCCACGAGCGGTGGCTCATGTGATCATTACAACGTTAGAAAGGCGCACCGATAAAGGGCAAACCGGCCTCGGTCTGGGAGCGCTGGAATTGCGCCCACGTGCTCGCCACGCCACGGTGCGGGCTCGACGCCGGCGGCCGACAGTGTGCCGGTCTGCCGAGGGCCGGCGTCATGGTCCGGTGATCAAGCCGGTGATGTTGAGCACGAGGCCAACGATGTTGACGCCGATGGCGATGGCGCTGGCCCATGCCGCCCAGCCCCGGTAGTAGTCGCCGGGACCTCGTGGCAGGTGCATCCTGGCCAGGGCTGATGTCGGGCCAATGTTCGTTCCTGGGCGTCAGTGGACACGGCAAACGACTCTGTCGCAGATCTTGCGGGCAACCTCGATGATCATGCGGCGCAGCGGACGCGGAGCCGGAGCAGGTCGAAGTCGGCTCGTCCGAACATCTGCATTTTCAGCATCTTGATGTGGCTGACGTCGCCTTCTGCGACTCCGGAGCTGAACGGCATGGCCAGTCCGGCCGTGACCGCGACGTGGTCCTGTCTCAGGCCGCGGGTAAAGGAACGATCTGCCGAGCATCCTGCGGCTGGCCGAAAAAGACATGCGGAGGTGGCCGCTCGGGCAGGACCGCTCCGCTGAACCCAGCAGGCAATTCACCGCCGGTAGCTTATGACTATCAGTGCACGATGATGGGCGAGGTAAGACCGCTCTTCGAAGTCAAGCAGAGTGCGAGGTATCATATATCAAAATCCTAATTTAGGTATTACACCGCGACTCAGCGTGATCATTTCCTGTCGAGCCCATAACACCCGTTGCTGGGCCCCGGCAGCTTGAGGAGATTCCGATGACCGATGTCGTTCCCGACGCGAAACAAGACGTCGACTGGTACCGGGCAGGGGTACAACGCCTGCTGCGGGAGGATTTGTTCGATCCACGACGACGGTACGGGCTATCCCTGCGGGATTACATGGATCTGACCATCGACAGAATGAAAGTGATCTTCCGGGAGGGGCTCGTCGACAACGACATGTGGATGGGCCAGTCCAACGAGCGTGCTTTCAGGTCCATGTGCGAGGTGATGGGTCTGACCGGCGCCTTCGATTTCGCCCTCGCGTCGTCCATCACAGACCATCTCATCGCGGGCAGCGCGCTGTTCAACCACGGCGACCCCGAACAGGTCGCCCGCTACCACGACGAGATAACCCGGATGCACCAGGTCTACGCGTTCTGCTGCACGGAACTCGGCGGCGGGACCAATCTCCGCGAGATCGGGACGACGGTTTCCTGGAACCGGTCGGAACACTGCTTCACGCTCGACACTCCCACCGATGCCGCCTGCAAGTTCTGGATCGGCAACATCAAGCACGCCGCAACCGTCGCGATGGTTCTGGCCCGCCTCGTCATCGACGGCGAAGAGCAAGGCCACCACTGGTTCCGGGTGCCGCTGCGCGCTGAGGAGAACGGACCGCCGCTTCCGGGCATCACGATTCTCTCGGCCGACCCGAAAGGCGGCATCCGGGCCAACCAGGTCGGTGGTGCCCGCTTCACCGGGGTCCGGCTCCCGCGCGAAGCACTGATGGCGCGGTACTCGCGGATCGACGCGGACGGGTGTTTCTCCAGCACCCTCCCGGACGCCGACGCCCGCTTCGTGAAGTCCATCGAGACCTTCATCCAGGAGCGGGTTTTAACACTCAGCGCCGGAGCACGGGGCGCCGAACTCGCCGCCTATCTCACGTGGCGGTTCGCCGGACACCGCGAGATCCGCCGATCGCCGTCCCGAAGGGTTCTTCTCGACGAACCGCTGTTCCGCGACCGGTTGTATCCGGTGCTGCTGCGCTGCCTCGCACTGCGCTTGCTCGAGCGTGCTGTCGTCGGGGGTGTCGAGCGCGGCTGGCACACCGATCCCGGCCGCAAACGCATGCACCTTCTCACCGCGACCGGCAAATGTGCTTCCTGGCTGGCCCTGGACGTCCTATCCGCATGTCGTGAAATGTGTGGGTCGCAAGGATTCCATGGCCACAATCAGATCGTCACACTTCGGACCGATCTTGAGGTCAACGTGACCTTCGCGGGCGACAACTCCGTGATGGCCTATCAAGTCGCACGCAATGCCGCGCTCACCCGCGCTCGCGCGTCCTGCCCGAACACTGGCTGAGCGGATCGAGCACGATCTGAGCGAGCTATGGCGGGGGCGGCCGGACGGCTCGTTCACCCACGATGAGGCGGTCACGCTCGTTCACGCCCGCATGCTCGGCCTCATCATGGATGAGCACGACTTCGACCCGCAGGTGCCGCAACAGATCATGGACGATCTGGTAGCCGATTTCGCCGTCCACCGGCTGGGCGCAGTTCAGCGCGCTCTGTCGGCCGACCGGGAGAAGATCGACTTCCTGGCGGAACTGCTCGCGCCGGTGCCCGAACTCATCTCCGCCCCCATCGTCGACGACGGATACTTGGCGGTGTTCAGCCGCCAGGCTTGACGGCACGACCGATGGTCACCGGGTGGCCCTGAGCGCGGGGCCGGGGTTAAGCCAGCCGCGTCGCCAGGGGATCGTCGGGGTGCACTGAGTTGTAAATGTCGGTGCACTCGTCGTGCCGTGGGAAGGTGTCTGGGGAGCCCCAACGGGCGCCCTGCTTCTCAAGGTCGATCGGGAAGCCGCACAGGGTCTGCCGCTCGTTGCCGTCGCCCTCCATCTCCACCACGTGCCATTCGTCGTCATTGAGCGGCACCGAACCGTATGACCAGCGATAACGTTGCGCGTTCTCCATGCGGCAAGTATCGCCGGGGCCACCGCTCACCGCGACCCTACCCTCGCTGAGAACCTCATCCGCGCTGGTGAGATCCGGTAAATGGCCGAGTTCGACGGCGCGAGCGTGACGGATCGCAGAAAGCATGTGTGGCGGACGGTCGCTCAGCACGATCCGCTGGCTGGCGGACATGGGGATTCCTTCCCGCTGTGGCGACGAACGTGTTCAAGCGCGCTGCGCCAGCTCGGACTCGGGTTCGGGATCGGGTTGGGACTCGCGCTCGGATCCGGTACGCAGGATCCCGGCGGCCACGGCGGCGAGCACCAACAGCAGCGCCGGGAGCAGGAACGTGTGGTTGAGCGCCATGAGACGGGTCATCCAGCCGATCAGCGCGGGACCGGCGAGCATCCCGAGGTAGCCGAGGCCGGCGACCCGGGAGACATTGGCGCCCGCGGCGGCGGGATCGGCGTGCCCGGCCGCGCTGAACAGCTGCGGGACGCAGCCGGACAGGCCCAGGCCGAAGATCGCCCAGCCCGTCAGTGCCGTCCAGATCCACGGCGAGAAGGCCACGACCGTCAGACCGACGGCGCCGGTGGCCGCGCCGTAGCGCAGGACGGCCGCCGACCCGAATCGCCGGGAGACGCGATCGGCCAGCAGCCGGCCGATGGTCATGGTCGCCGCGTAGGTGCCGTAGGCGAACGAGGCGGTGGCAGCCGGGGCGCCGAGGACGTTCTTTGCCTCCAGAGCACTCCAGTCGTTGGCAACGCCCTCGCACAGCATGCACATCAACGCCAGCGCGGCGAGGATCCAGATGCGTGCGGGAACGGTACGCCGCTTCGCCGCCGGTTGCCTCGGGCGTCGCGCGGCCGCGGATTCGGTTGCCGGGGACGTCGGTGCGGTCGCCAGCAGGCTGCGGGCCGGAAGCAGGGCGATGACAATGCCCACGACTCCCGCGACGCCGAGGGTCGCGGCGGGAGTCATACCCGCGCTGGTCGCCCGTGCCCCGACGAGCGCAGCGATGACCCCGCCGACGGAGAAGGTGGCGTGGAAGGCGGACATGATGGGTCGGTTGTAGGCCTTCTCCACGTGCACGGCGTGGGCGTTCATGCTCACATCCAGGCAGCCGTTGCCGAAGCCGAACACCAGCAGCGCGCCGGCCAGCGCCCAAGGCTCCCGGGCAAGGCCCGGCAAGACGAGCGACGCACCACACAGCACGCCGGAGGCGGGGACCACCATGCGTGTGCCGAATCGGTCGGCCAACCGGCCGGCGACCTGCATGCCGATGAAGGCGCCGAGGCCGAGGAGCACCAGCAGGCTTCCCAGCGTCGCATGGCTGATGCCCACGCGTTTCTCGACGGCGGGGATCTGCACCAGCCACATGCCCATCAAGGTGCCGTCGAGGACGAAGTAGACGAAGGTCGCCACGCGTGCGGCGCGCAGTGAACGTTCCATGCGACCACCGTAACGAACAATCATAGTGTTTGAAAGATCGCCTTAAGAACAGCTTGAGTGTTCGTTTCAAGTGGTGTTCAATCGCGGCATGAGCAATGCGGACCGGCACCGACTGATCGCCCAGGCCGTGAAGGACTCGGGCAGTGCCACGGTCCCGCACCTCGCCGAGCTGACCGGCGCCTCGGAGATGACCATCCGGCGCGATCTGGACACCCTCGCCGCGCAAGGCGTCCTCGAACG